>JAEKKI010000133.1 GCA_019510485.1 Catenulisporales bacterium | reverse complement strand
ACTTCGTCGCAGGCGCCGCTCAGGGCCACGATCTCGCCTTCGCCGACAGCGAGGCAGACCTCGTCGGGCCCGAAGTCTCGGGCCAGCAGGATCGGGTTGTCGGACGGGATGCTCACGAGCACCCGTGTGCCCTGAAGGGTCCAGCGGCCTAACCAACGTTGCGCCGGACGTGCGAACGTCACGCTCGCGATTCCGGCTCGGTCCCTATACCGGGAACACCACTCCGGTCAGCTTCTCCGACTCCTCCCACAACCGCGCCGCGACCTCCGGATCCTGCGCCAGCGCGGTCATCGACGCCAGTTCCGGATAGCCGCGGGTCTCGAACATCGACGGCGCGCCGTAGTACTGACCGCTCTGCGCGTCCGGCGCGACGGCCGCCCGCACCTGCGGCAGCGCACCCATCGCGGCCTTCTGCGCGAACACGGCGTTGGCGACCCGCATCACGGCCTTCGTCAAGCCGGTCGGGCCGGCGATCTG
Source organism: Catenulisporales bacterium (assembly GCA_019510485.1). GTDB lineage: Bacteria > Actinomycetota > Actinomycetes > Streptomycetales > Catenulisporaceae > Catenulispora. Next base: position 44,749 of record JAEKKI010000133.1, on the reverse strand, counting down.
CAAGTTCGTGTTCGAGTAGCCGGGATGCGCCATCAGCGAGCGGATCGGCGACCCGGCCGCGCTCAGCCGCCGGTGGAGTTCGAGCCCGAACAGAAGGTTCGCGAGCTTCGACTGCGAATAGGCGGCGCCGGGGGAGTAGCTCTTCGTCCGCATCAGATCGTCGAAGTCGATCTTCCCTTGCTTGTGCAGCGTCGAGGAGACGGTCACCACGCGCGGATCGTTCCCCGCCGCGATCAGGTCCAGCAGCAGCCCGGTGAGCGCGAAGTGCCCCAGGTGGTTGGTGCCGAATTGCAGCTCGAAGCCCTGCTTCGTGGTCCGCTGCGGCGTCATCATCACGCCGGCGTTGTTGATGAGCACGTCGACCGGCACCGAATCCTTGTGCAGCCCTTCGGCGAACGTCCGCACCGACTCCAGATCGGCCAGGTCCAGCGTCCGCAGCTCCAGTGACCCGCCCGGCACGTCCTGCGCGATCCGGGCCAGCGCCGCCTCGCCCTTGAGCCGGTCGCGCGCGGTCATCACCACGTGCGCGCCGTGCGCGGCCAGCATCCGCGTGGTCTCCAGCCCCAGGCCGCTGTTCGCGCCGGTGACGACGTACGTGCGCCCGGCCAGGTCCGGGATCGCGTCGGCGGTCCACTTCGTGCTCATGCCATCCTCCTTGATCGGTACACGCTCACTCAGCACACGATGCCGTACGTGGCACTGAGTGTCAACAACGGCTCTCAGGCGCTGCTACTGTGGCAGCGTGTGGCGAAGAACGGAACCGCCGGGGCTGACCCTGGCCGAGCGCAAGCGCCAGCTGGTCCGCGACGAACTCGGCGACGCCGCGCTGCGGCTGCTGGCCAAACAGGGCTTCGAGGAGACCACAGTCGACCAGCTCGCGGCCGCCGCCGGCGTCAGCCGCCGCACGTTCTTCCGCTACTTCGCCTCCAAGGAGGACGTGATCATCTCCTTCCTGGCCCTGGTCGGGGAGCAGATCATGGCCGAGGTCCAGGCCCGCCCGGCCGGCGAGCCGCCGGCCGTGGCGATCCGCGAGGCGATCAAGGCCGCGACGGTCGAGGACTTCCTGGAGAACCGGGAGAAGGCCGTGGCGCTGATCCGCCACACGCAACGGATCCCGGCGCTGCGGGCCCGCTTCGCCGAGCGGCAGGACCTGTTGCGCGACGAGATCGCCGAGGCCCTGGCACACCGCGCGGGGCTGTCCGAGCCCACACCCCGCTTGCAGTTCGCCGCCGGGCTCGGCCTGCTCGCGTTCGGGGCCGCGCTCGCGCGGTGGGCGGCCGGCGACGGCCGTGAGCATCCGGCGGAAGTTCTCGACGCAGTCTTCGCCGAAGCCGGCCAAGCATTCTCCCACCCGTCTCCCACCACCACCACGGCCCATTAAAGAGACGCTTCGCGTCGCGGTGTCACATTGATTTGATATAGATTCCCGGGGTCAACCGATACGGAGCCACGAGGGGCGGGCACATGGAATTCGCGGAATGGGTCGTATCAGGGCTCGATCAGTATCGGCTCGGGCAGTTGCCCGGCGGCGACGCGCTGTATCAAGCGGTTTCGGCCGGACTCGGCGGCCACGCGGTGCTCGACACCTACATGAACAGCGGCGACCAGGCCGCCCGCGAGCAGCTGGTCCAGGCGATCACGCAGGCGATGGCGGCGGATCCCACCTTCGAGCAGCGGGTGCGCCAGGCCGCCGCGAGCGCGCAGAGCACAGGCGCCGCCGCCCCTGCCGAACCGTCGTTCTTCAAGACCACCAACGGCCTGCTGGTACTGGTCGCGGCAGCCGTGGTGGTGGTCGGCGGCGGCATCGGGCTGGGCGTCGGACTGTCCGGGGACAGCAGCAGCGGCCTGGCCGGCATGCTGAAGGGCACCTGGACGTGCGGAGGCGAGGGCAGCGGCTCCGTCACCATCGGCGACGGCACCTGGAGCATCGGCGGCGAGAAGGGGACGTGGAAGCAGAGCGGTGGCAAGGCGACCGTGTCGAACAGCGCCCATCCCGGCGACGACATCATCGCGACCGGCATGCCTTCCGGTGCCGGCCCTTACGACATAACAGTGGCCGGAGCCAAGGACACGAATGACGTGACGCACATCAAGGGCACCGTCTCGGCCCACAAGCTCACCGTGACGCTGGTGGCCATAGGCGACTCCCCGTCGACCATCACCTGCACCAAATAGCGTGTGGGCCCCGGGCGATCGGCCGCGATCGTTGTGGCCCACGCCAGCCGCTGCGCCCGGTCGTCCAGTCGATACCCTCGGCCGCCACGACCCTCACCGCCGCCACTGCCGGATGTACTCCGGCACATCGATCCCCGGCGCGAGGTCGGCCGCCGGCATCGGATCGCAGTACGCCTCGTGCAGCGGCACCACACCGGCCCACACCGGCGCGTCCAGATCGTCTGGGTCGTCATCGGGGCCACCGGTGGAGATCTTCACCGACGCCTCGTTCAGCGGCAGCGCCAACACCACCGTCGCGGCCAGCTCCTTGCGCGTGGGCGCGCGCAGCTCCTTCCACCGGCCCGGCATCAGATGCTCGGTGACCCGCTCCAGCGCCGCCTCCTTCTCGCCCTCCGGCACCATTCGGCACGTCCCCAGCACCATCGCGCCGCGATAGTTCATCGAGGACTCGAACGCCGAGCGGGCCACCACGAGCCCGTCCAGCAGCGTCACCGTCAGACAGGTCGGCGCGCCCTCGGCCAGCCCGCGGAACAGCCGCGAGCCGGTCGAGCCGTGGAACAGCACGCGCTCACCGTCACGGGCATAGGCCACGGGCAGGATGTACGGCTGCGCCGAGCCGTTCGGCCCGGAGCTGTCGGTGACCGCGATGTGCGCGACCAATCCGGCGTCCAGCACCGCGTGCAGGGCCGCGCGGTCGGTGGCGGCCTTCTCCGGCAGCCTGCGCACCCGCGTTCGGGCGGTGGAGCCCAGCGGCTCGTCGGTGGGCTGATTCATCGTCTATCCGGGCCCTACAGCCGCGACCAGGCCTCGGTGAGCACCGAGCGCAGCGTCTGCTCGATCTCGTCGAACTCGGCCTGCCCGACGATCAGCGGCGGCGCCAGCTGCACCACCGGGTCCCCGCGGTCGTCGGCGCGGCAGTACAGCCCGGCGTCGTACAGCGCCTTGGACAGGAAGCCGCGCAGCAGCCGCTCGGACTCGTCGTCGTCGAACGTCTCCTTGGTGGCCTTGTCCTTGACCAGCTCGATGCCGTAGAAGAAGCCGTCGCCGCGCACGTCGCCGACGATCGGCAGGTCGTTCAGCTGCTCCAGGGTCGCCCGGAACGCGCCCTCGTGGTCCAGCACGTGCTTGTTCAGGCCCTCGCGCTCGAACAGGTCGAGGTTCGCCATCGCCACCGCCGCCGACACCGGGTGTCCGCCGAAGGTGTAGCCGTGCGGGAAGTAGTTGGTGCCCTCGTAGAACGGCGCCGCGATCCGGTCGGACACGATGGCCGCGCCGATCGGGGAGTAGCCGGAGGTCATGCCCTTGGCGCAGGTGATGATGTCCGGCACGTAGCCGAACTTGTCGCAGGCGAACATCGTGCCCAGCCGTCCGAAGGCGCAGATCACCTCGTCGGAGACCAGCAGCACGTCGTGCCTGTCGCAGATCTCGCGCAGCCGCCGGAAGTACCCGGGCGGCGGCGGGAAGCAGCCGCCGGAGTTCTGCACCGGCTCGACGAACACCGCGGCCACCGTGTCCGCGCCCTCGGCCAGGATCGTCGCCTCTATCTGGTCGGCGCACCAGCGGCCGAACGCCTCCAGGTCTTCGCCGAGTGCCGGGACGCCGGAGATCTCCGCGGCCCGGTAGAAGTTGGTGTTCGGCGCCTTGAACGCGCCGGGCACCAGCGGCTCGAAGTACTTCTTGGCGTCCGGGATGCCGGTGATGGACAGCGCGCCGTGCGGGGTGCCGTGGTAGGCGACGGCCCGGGAGATCACCTTGTGCTTCATCGGCTTGCCGACCAGCTTGAAGTACTGCTTGGCCAGCTTCCACGCGGTCTCCACGGCCTCGCCGCCGCCGGTGGTGAAGAAGACCTTGTTCAGATCGCCCGGGGCGTAGTCGGCCAGCCGGTCGGCCAGCTCGATGGCCTGCGGGTGGGCGTAGCTCCACAGCGGGAAGAAGGCCAGCTCCTGCGCCTGCTTGTAGGCGGCCTCGGCCAATTCCACCCGGCCGTGCCCGGCCTGCACCACGAACAGTCCGGCCAGGCCGTCCAGGTAGCTCTTGCCGTTCCGGTCGTAGATGCGCGCGCCCTCGCCCCGGACGATCGTCGGCACCGGATTGTCCCGGTATCCCGACATGCGGGTGAAGTGCATCCAGAGATGGTCGTAGGCGGCCTGGTCGAGGCGGTCTGTGCTCATTGCTGCTTCCTGGTTCGAGAAGGGGTGGTTCAAAGAGGGGAGCGTTCGCCGAACACTCGGACCGAGCGCCGTTCTTACCGCTAGAGAGCGCCCCAGGTGTAAGTTTGCTTGCGGAGCTTCAAGTAGACGAAAGATTCGGTCGAGCGCACCTGCGGCAGGCTCCGGATCCGCTTGTTGATGATCTCCAGGAGGTGGTCGTCGTCCGCGCAGACCACCTCGACCAGCAGATCGAAGGATCCGGCGGTCATCACCACGTAGTCCACCTCGGGCATGTCGGCCAGCGCGTCGGCGACCGGCTCCAGATCGCCCTCGGCGCGGATGCCGATCATGGCCTGCCGGTGGAAGCCGACGGTCAGCGGATCGGTGACGGCCACGATCTGCATGACGCCGGCGTCGATCAGCTTCTGCACCCGCTGGCGCACCGCGGCCTCGCTCAGGCCCACGGCCCGGCCGATGGTGGCGTACGCGCGCCGGCCGTCCTGCTGGAGCTGCTCGATGATCGCCTTCGACAGCGGGTCCAGGTGGAAGGCGGTTCCGGCGGGGTTCCGGTCGGCGCGCTCGGCTCGCTCGACGCGGTCAGTCCTGTCACTCACAGAGGGGATTGTGGCAACTGGAACGGTATCTTGGCAAGGCTTTGGCGATGGAATCCGCACACGAAGGCTGATTTCGAAACTGAATCCATCGTCTTGTGGGTGGGTGGCGTGTATCGTCGTCAACGACGGCGGGCCACCGGCCCGCGATTCCTCTCGACCCGGCGCCTACCTGCATTGAAACACTGTCACCAAGCTGCGACGAGGAGGTCGCGGCGGCACAAAGGAGCATCACCGTGGAACCCCGTCAGCTGCGCAACTACGTGGGCGGCAAGCCGGTCGACACCGTCTCCGGCCGTACCAGCCCGATCATCGATCCGGTCACCGAGCAGGTGATCGCCTACGCCCCCGTCTCCGAAGGCGCAGACGTCGACGCCGCCATGCGCGCGGCCGCCGAGGCGTTCCCGGCCTGGCGCGACACCACCCCCTCGGAGCGGCAGCGGCTGCTGCTGAAGGTCGCCGACGCCGTGGAGGCCCGCGCCCCGGAGATCGTCGCGGTCGAGTCGCGGAACACCGGCAAGCCGCTGGGGCTGACCGCCTCCGAGGAACTGCCGCCGATGATCGACCAGATCCGGTTCTTCGCCGGCGCCGCCCGGATGCTGGACGGCACCGCCTCCGGCGAGTACCTGGCCGGGCACTCCTCCTGGGTCCGCCGCGAGCCGGTCGGCGTGTGCGCGCAGGTCGCGCCGTGGAACTACCCGGCGATGATGGCGGTGTGGAAGTTCGCCCCGGCCATCGCCGCCGGCAACACCGTGGTCCTCAAGCCCTCGGACACCACCCCGATGTCGACGCTGCTGCTGGCCGAGATCATCGGTGAGATCCTCCCGGCCGGCGTGCTCAACGTGATCTGCGGCGACCGCGACACCGGCCGGGCCATGGTCGAGCACAGGACGCCGGCGATGGCCTCGATCACCGGCTCGGTGCGGGCCGGCATGGAGGTCGCCAGGAGCGCCGCCACCGACGTCAAGCGGGTGCACCTGGAACTCGGCGGCAAGGCCCCGGTCATCGTCTACGCGGACGCCGACCTCGACGCCGCCGTCGAGGGCATCTCGATCGCCGGTTTCTTCAACGCCGGCCAGGACTGCACGGCCGCCACCCGCGTGCTGGTCGAGGACTCGGTGCACGACGCCTTCGTCGCCAAGCTCGCCGAGGCCGCCCGTGCCACCAAGACCGGCCGCCCGGACGACGAGGACGTCCTCTACGGCCCGCTGAACAACGCCAACCAGCTGCGCCACGTCACGGGCTTCATCGAGCGGCTCCCGGCGCACGCCACGGTCGAGGCCGGCGGTGCCCGGGTCGGCGACACCGGGTTCTTCTTCGCCCCGACCGTGGTCTCCGGACTGCGGCAGGACGACGAGATCATCCAGAACGAGGTCTTCGGCCCGGTGATCACCGTGCAGCGGTTCTCCGGCGAGGAACAGGCCCTGGGCTGGGCCAACGACGTCCAGTACGCCCTGGCGTCCTCGGTGTGGACCAAGGACCACGGCAAGGCGATGCGCGCGGCCAAGGCGCTGGACTTCGGCTGCGTGTGGATCAACACCCACATCCCGCTGGTCGCCGAGATGCCGCACGGCGGCTTCAAACACTCCGGTTACGGCAAGGACTTGTCGACGTACGGGTTCGAGGACTACACCCGGATCAAGCACGTGATGAGCAACATCGAGGGCTGATCCGCCCGCACCGGCTTCCGGCCTTGCCCGCGCCCGGTCCGGGGAGTCCCTCCGGGCCGGGCACGGGCATGTCATCGCCCTGCCATGCCCGCCGCCGTATGGCGTGCGAGCCGCGGCGCCGCGTGTCAGGATGGGGGCCATGGCGTGTAAGGCGTGTAAAGCGTGAGGATCACTACAGTTTCCGCCGAGGCGGGCAAGGTCCGCCTGGGCACCCCGGTCGGCCGCGGAGTGCTGGCCACCACCATCCTCGGCTCGGCGATGTCCTTCCTCGACGGCACGGTGGTGAACATCGCCCTGCCGGTCATCGGCCGCGACTTCAAAGCCTCGCTCGACGGCCTGCAGTGGACCGTCACCGGCTACACCCTGACCCTGGCCGCGTTCGTCCTCGTCGGCGGCTCCCTGGGCGACCGCTTCGGCCGGCGCCGGATCTTCGTCATCGGCGTGGTCTGGTTCGCCCTGGCCTCGCTGGCCTGCGGCCTGGCGCCGGACATCGGCTTCCTGGTGGCGTTCCGGGCGATCCAGGGCGTCGGCAGCGCCCTGCTGACCCCCGGCGCCCTGGCCCTGATCCAGTCCGTGTTCCACCCCGACGACCGCGCCAAGGCCGTCGGCGCCTGGTCGGGCCTGGCCAGCATCGCCGGCGCGGCCGGACCGCTGGTCGGCGGCTGGCTGATCGAGTACGCCTCCTGGCGCTGGATCTTCCTCATCAACCTGCCCCTGGCCGCCGCGGTCGTGGCCATCGCGCTGCGGTACGTCCCGGAGTCGAAGGAGACCACCAGCGGGCACTTCGACATGCCCGGCGCGGTGCTCGGCGCCCTGGGCCTGGCAGGGCTCACCTACGCGCTGGTCGAGGCCGGGGCCAAGGGGCTCGGATCGGCCAGTGTGATCGCGACGGGACTGGCCGGGATCGCGGCCCTCGTGGCTTTCGTCGTCGTGGAGCGCCGCTCTCCGGCGCCGATGATGCCGCTGTCGCTGTTCAGCTCCCGGGAGTTCAGCGCGGCCAACCTGCTGACGCTGACCGCCTACGGTGCCCTCGGGGCGTTGTTCTTCTTCTTCGCCACCTACCTGCAGGTCGTCGGCGGCTACAAGCCGCTGGCCGCGGGTCTGGCGTCGCTGCCGGTCACGGTCGTGATGATGCTGCTGTCCTCCCGCGTCGGCGGCCTCACCAGCAAGATCGGCCCCCGCCGCCTGATGACCGCCGGCGGCGCGCTCACCGCGATCGGGACGCTGATCCTCGCCACCTCGGGGCACCACCCCGACTACTGGTTCCGGATCTTGCCGGGGCTGCTGGTGTTCTCCTTCGGCCTGGTGATGATCGCGGTCCCGGTGACCGTCACGGTCCTGAACTCCACCACCACCCACCGCGCCGGCATCGCCAGCGGCGTGAACAACGCCGTGGCGCGCGCCGCCGGGGCGCTGGCGGTGGCGGCGTTCCCGCTGCTGGTCGGGCTCAAGGGCGAAGGCTACGCCGACCCGGCGAAGCTGGAGCCGGCGTTCACCCGCGCCATGGTGCTCACGGCGGCGCTGCTCGCGGTGTCCGGTGTGATCGCGTGGTTCGGCATCCGCGACGCGGCCGTGCGGTCCAGCCAGGATCATCCGGCGGAGGAGCCACAGTGCACGAGGAGCCTGCCGATCGGTAGCCCGGCCTTGGAACCGGGCCGAGAGCGCGAGGCCCGCTCAGCGGTCTGAGTCCGCTTCTCGGCTTGGTCCTCTTTCCCCTGTATCGCGGGCAAAAGAGTGCCCCCTGGCCGTCGTCGGTACGACGGCCAGGGGGCAGTTCACCAGCTAGCGTGTCACGCCTCGCCACCGGTGGGACCGGCGCCCGCGGCGCGCACATCGTGCAGCTGATACTTCCGAACAGCCTCAGCCGGAGCCTCGCGCTTCACCTCACCGCGCTTGGCCAGCTGCGCCAGCACCGCGGCCACCACCGACTCGGCGTCGATGTGGAAGTACCGCCGCGCCGCGCCCCGCGTGTCGGCGAAGCCGAAGCCGTCCGCCCCCAGCGAGGAGTAGCGCTGCGGCGATACCGAGTCGCCCGGTACCCACTGCGCGATCTGGTCCGGCACCGCGCGCATCCAGTCCGACACCGCGACGATCGGGCCCTCGGTGGCACCCAGCGTCTTGGTGACGTACGGGACCCGGGCCTCCTCCTCGGGGTACAGCAGCGCGCGCTCGTCGGCGGCCAGGGCGTCGCGGCGCAGCTCGGTCCACGAGGTGGCCGACCACACGTCCGCCGCCACGCCCCACTCCTCGGCCAGCAGCCGCTGCGCCTTCAGCGCCCAGGTGACGCCGACGCCGGAGGCCAGGATGTGCGCCTTCGGCCGGTCCGCCGAGCCCTCCGGAGCGGCCTGGTAGCGGTACAGGCCCTTGAGGATGCCCTCGGTGTCCACGCCGGCCGGCTCAGCGGGGTGCTGGTACGGCTCGTTGTAGACGGTCATGTAGTAGAACACGTCCTCGCCGTGCGGGTGCTCCTCGGAGGACCCGTACATGCGGCGCAGGCCGTCCTGCACGATGTGGCTGATCTCGAAGGCGAACGCCGGGTCGTAGGCCACCACGGCCGGGTTCGTCGAGGCGATCAGGTGCGAGTGGCCGTCGGCGTGCTGCAGGCCCTCGCCGGTGAGCGTGGTGCGCCCGGCGGTGGCGCCCAGCACGAAGCCGCGCCCGAGCTGGTCGGACATCTGCCAGAACTGGTCGCCGGTGCGCTGGAACCCGAACATCGAGTAGAAGATGTAGACCGGGATCGTGGCCTCGCCGTGGGTGGCGTAGGAGCTGCCGGCGGCCACCAGGGAGGCGGTGGAGCCGGCCTCGCTGATGCCCTCGTGCAGGATCTGGCCCTGCGTCGACTCCTTGTACGACAGCAGCAGATCGCGGTCCACGGCCTCGTAGGTCTGCCCGTGCGGGGAGTAGATCTTCGCGGTCGGGAACAGCGAGTCCATGCCGAAGGTGCGGGCCTCGTCCGGGATGATCGGCACGAAGCGCGCGCCGATGTTCTTGTCCCGCATGAGGTCCTTCAGCAGGCGCACGAAGGCCATCGTGGTGGCCAGCTCCTGCTTGCCGGAGCCCTTCTTCAGCTGGGCGTAGACGTCGTCGCCGGGCAGGATCAGCGGCTTGGAGCGGATCTGCCGGCGCGGCAGGTAGCCGCCGAGCGCGGCGCGGCGCTCCTGCATGTACTGGATCTCCGGGGAGTCCTGGCCCGGGTGGAAGTACGGCGGCAGGTCCGCCTCCAGCTGGGCGTCCGTGATCGGCAGGTGCAGCCGGTCGCGGAAGGCCTTCAGCTCGGCCTTGGTGAGCTTCTTCATCTGGTGCGTGGCGTTGCGCGCCTCGAAGTGCTCGCCGAGGGTCCAGCCCTTGATGGTGTGGGCCAGGATCACCGTCGGCTGGCCGGTGTGCTCCCGGGCGGCCTTGAACGCCGCGTACACCTTGCGGTAGTCGTGGCCGCCGCGGGAGAGCAGGCGCAGGTCGTCGTCGGACATGTCGGCGACCATCTTGCGCAGCCGGGCGTCGTCGCCGAAGAAGTGCTCGCGGATGTAGGCCCCGGACTCCACCGAGTAGGTCTGGAACTGCCCGTCCGGCGTGGTGTTCATCTTGTTCACCAGCGCGCCGTCGGTGTCCTTGGCCAGCAGCGGGTCCCAGTCCCGGCCCCAGATCACCTTGATGACGTTCCAGCCGGCGCCGCGGAAGGTGGACTCCAGCTCCTGGATGATCTTGCCGTTGCCGCGCACCGGGCCGTCCAGGCGCTGCAGGTTGCAGTTGATCACGAAGGTGAGGTTGTCCAGCTCCTCGCGGGCGGCCAGGCCGATCGCGCCGAGCGACTCCGGCTCGTCGGTCTCGCCGTCGCCGAGGAAGGCCCACACATGGCTGCGGGAGGTGTCGGCGATGCCGCGGGAGTACAGGTAGTTGTTGAACCGGGCCTGGTAGATCGCGCCGATCGGGCCCAGGCCCATCGACACGGTCGGGAACTCCCAGAAGTCCGGCATCAGCCGCGGGTGCGGATAGGACGGCAGGCCGAACGGCGCCTGCGAGACCTCCTGGCGGAAGCCGTCCAGGTGCTGCTCGGTGAGCCGGCCCTCCAGGAACGCCCGGGCGTAGACGCCGGGGGAGGCGTGGCCCTGGATGTAGACCTGGTCGCCGGACTCGCCGTGGTCCTTGCCGCGGAAGAAGTGGTTGAAGCCCACCTCGTACAGCGACGCCGCCGAGGCGTAGGTGGCGATGTGGCCGCCGACGCCCAGACCCGGCCGGTTGGCGCGGGAGACCATGATGGCCGCGTTCCAGCGGATGAAGGCTCGGATGCGCCGTTCGATGTCCTCGTCTCCGGGGAACCAGGGTTCGGCCTCCGGCGGGATCGTGTTGATGTAGTCCGTGGAGCGCAGGCCCGGGACCCCGACCTGTTTCGCGCGGGCTTCCTGGAGCAGGCGCAGCATCAGGTACCGCGCGCGCTGGCGGCCCTGCTCGTTGACGACCGAGTCCAGGGACTCGATCCACTCGGCAGTCTCGTTCGGGTCCACGTCCGGGAGCTGAGTGGGCAGGCCGTCACTGATGATCGGGAAACGCTCTTGTCCGGGTGCCACTGTCGTCCTTCACAGCCTAGACATCTCGATCTTGTAGATCTTCTCGGTTACATCGTCCACCATCGTCCACCGTGCATGCCCTGGCCGTCACATCTACCGGGCGGTAACCAGGATAAATGCGTGCATGAAGGTGGCGATAAAGCCGCCCAAGGTGTGGACTTGGTACATGCGAGCATCTGTGGGAGACCGGCTCCATGTTCACGGAGCCATCGTGGGACAGGCCGACCGGGTCGGACGGATCGTCGAGGTCAGGGGAGCCGGTGGCGCCCCGCCCTATGTGGTCCGCTTCGAGGACGGACATGAGGGACTGGTGTTCCCCGGACCGGACGCCGTCATCGAGGCGGCCCCGGACGGGCCCGCCGGGCTCGATTTCGGCGCCGCGCCGGACTCGCCGCGCAACGGGTAGTTGCGTCTTGGGCTTCCGGCGTATGGACTAGGGGAATGCAGAACGACATGAAGGAGGACAGTTCCGTGGGCGCGGTCGCGGACCCGGTTCCGACCGTCGCCAACCCGCCGGCGGCGCGTCTGGGCTTCCAGGCGGGCGAGGTGGTGCAGGAGCTCGGCTGGGACGAGGACTGCGACGAGGAGCTGCGCCAGACGATCATGGACGCGATCGGCGCGGACCTGGTCGACGAGGACTTCGACGACGTGGTGGACGCCGTCGTGCTGTGGCACCGGGAGGACGACGGCGACCTGGTCGACGACCTGGTGGACGCCCTGACGGCGCTGGCCGACGGCGGCCGGATCTGGCTGCTGACGCCCAAGGCCGGGCGGCCCGGCCACGTCGAGCCCAGCGAGATCGGCGAGGCGGCCGTGACCGCGGGCCTGTCGGCGACCTCCAGCATCAGCGCCGGCGCCGACTGGTCGGGCACCCGGCTGCTCAGCCCGAAGGCCGGAGCCAAGGCGGCGAAGTCCGCCGGCCGGGTCAAGGCCGACGGCGCGACGCGGCACTAGCGGACCATGCCCCCCGATCCCGGGCCGCCGGCCGGCGGCCCTTCCCCGAATCCCCCGTCCGGCTCTGACGCCGGGGCCGCCACCGCGGCCCTGGTGCCCAGCGCGCGGTCGCCCGTGCCCTCGGCGCCCGCCGCCGTCGGCGAGCCGGCGCCGGACTTCACCCTGACCGACCAGCACGGGCAGACCGTGGCCCTCGCGGGCTTCCGCGGGGAGCGCGCCGTGCTGCTGGTCTTCTACCCCTACGCCTTCTCCCGGGTGTGCGGCTCGGAGCTGCAGGCCATCCACGACAGTGTCGAGGACTTCCAGAACGAGCGCGTGCAGGTGCTGGCCGCGTCGTGCGACGCGCTGTACTCGCTGCGCGCGTACGCCGACGAGGCCGGCTTCGGCTTCCCGCTGCTCGCCGACCACTGGCCGCACGGCGCCGCCGCGCGGGCCTACGGGGTGTTCGACGAGCAGCGCGGCTGCGCTGTTCGAGGGACGTTCCTCATCGACCGTGCGGGTGTCGTGCGCTGGACCGTCGTGAACGGTCTGGCGGACGCGCGCTCGCTGGACGACTACCGCGCCGCGCTCGCCGCGGCCGGGGTGTAGACGCAAGACCTCCCATCACTTCCCAAGACTTCGGTATAGGACCCACGCCATGCCCTGTCACCGCTGCGGCGCCCGCCAGACCGATCCGGTCAAGGGTGCGTCGCCGTGGCGGCGGGGTGTGCGTGCGGAGGAGCAGGTGTTGATCTGCCCTGAGTGCCAGCGCGGGCAGGATTGGACGGCGGATCTCGCGCACTGCTCGCGGTGCGGTTCGGCGCGGCTTGTGCGGGTGCTGGGCAGTACGCAGTGCAAGGACTGCGGGGCGGAGGACTGTGTGGCGGACTCCGACTCCGTTACGGTTACGCAGCAGGCGCTGATCGAGGCGGCTCCCCCTCCCGCCGACAGTCTGACGCCGGCCGCGGCCCTCGCCAGGGACGTGGACGCGGCCCTTGAGCGTCATTTTCGTCACAGGAACGACTGAGCTTTCCCTTGCGCCCGCACTGGGTAGCACACTGGAGTCGACACTGAGGGAAGTCAGACAACTGCATCAAGCTAGCCAGGGGGTTCCGCGATGCGCCTGAACCGCATGATCATCAGGGCGTCCGACGAGGGCGAGAGTGGCAACCGCGTCGAGAAGATGACCGCCACCCGCCCGGTCCAGTCCCTGACCAGCAGAGGCGCCGCCAACGGTACCCTGCGCGTCAACCTCATCTGGGACCAGCTCCCGATGATCCCCACCCCCCGCCCCACCGGCGGCCTGCGCCTGTCCTCCCGCCGCCTGGAACCCCCGCCCATCAGCCACGGCCGCCTCGTCGACCTGGACCTGGGCTGCCTGTACGAGTTCGCCGCAGGCCAACGCGGCGTCGTCCAGGCCCTCGGCCACCGCCGAGGCGACTTCGAACGCCCGCCCTACATCCGCCTGGACCAGGACGACCGCAGCGGCAGCGCTATCGGCGAGAACCTGTTCATCAACCTGGACCACGCCGACGAGCTCAGCCGCGTACTGGTCTTCGTCTTCGCGTACCAGGGAGCTTTCGACGGAGCCAACGCGAAGGTGACTTTCCACCCGGCGGTCGGCAACCCGCTGGAGGTGAAGCTGGAGAACCCGATCCCGCAGGCGAAGGCTTGCGCGGTGGCGATGCTGCTGCGGCACGGGCCGGACCTGGTGCTTCAGCGGGAGGTGCAGTACACGACGGGGTTTCAGTCGGAGCTGGATCGGATGTATGGGTGGGGGATGCGGTGGCAGGATGGGCAGCCGAAGAGCTTGGGGTAGGGGTTGGGGGCGGTCGGTCTGAGCCCCGGCTCGGATCCTGCCCGGACCTGCACTGAGAACGGTGTCCGCGAGTTGCTTTCGGGTCGGGTACTCTTGCCGTCTTGAAGGGCGGGTAGTCGTCCTTTGAGGGCGCATAGCTCAGTGGAAGAGCACTCGGTTTACACCCGAGCGGTCGGCAGTTCGAACCTGTCTGCGCCCACCCACAATGACCAGCAGGGGCGAGGTCGGGGCCATGAGATTGTGTCCTCATGACGGACGAGATCGCGGAAAGGCTCAGCGATGATGAGCTGCGCCAGTTGATCAGGCTGCTGGTGCGGTACTGCCAGCATGATCTGGACCAGTTCGATGACTGGCGGCTTACGCTGCCGTGGGGCGAGGTGTACGTCTCGATCTCTAACGCCCTTCCGCTAGGTCATCCACGTGACGCCTATACAGAGGTTTGGCCGTTCTCGCCGAAGTTGGCCGAGTCGATACCAGCCGTCGACACAACCGCGACAAACGACGTTGAGTAACCACAGGTCGGTAGCGAACCAGCGGATCACTACCACCGCCCGCCGGCAGCGGCCCGAAGCGGCTGCCACCGACACCCGCCCCACGCCACAACGGACCCGGCCCGACCGCCGGAAATGGAGTCCGGCGGTCGGGCTTCTTGCTGCGAGCCGTCAGCTCGGTTCGGTCCAGTAGACGTTCTCCGCGCCGGGAGCGGGGGCGGTGGCGTTTCCGTCAGGTCCTCGTAGTAGCGCAACACGTCACCGTCCGCATCCCGGTCGGCAGCCGCGCCAAGGCCCGCCACAACTCGTCCTCCCGCTCCACCGCCGCGTGGGCGTCGCGCTCGTCCGCGCGGTCCGGCGGTTGCCAGGTGACGTGTGTGCGGTGCGGACCAGGCTGCCCCGCCGGGCTGCCACGAACTGCCAGAACCGCTGCTCCTCATGGTCGGCGAGCGCCATTCGGCGGCACCCCGCTCTGCCCCTCGTGGCCGGCACGCCGCCGACGCCCGGCGGCGCACATTGGGTAGGGCCTTCGGCGAGGGCGAAGGTCGAGACGCGGCGGAGCCTTTTCGGCAGCGCGTGGAAAGACACCCGGGAAGACTCACGCCGTCCGGGCCTGCCGTCCCAGCACTCAGCGCTCCGCTACGGTTGACGCATGCTGGTGACCAACCATGTGCTCTCGGGGGCGGTCATCGGCGCCGCCGCGCGACGGCCGCTGCCCGCGTTTCTGATCGGCGTCGCGTCGCACTTCGTGCTGGACGCGATGCCGCACTGGGGACAGTGGGACGACGACGAACGCTTCTTCCGTGTGGCCGTGGCTGACGGGCTCACCGGTCTGGCGGCGATGAGCCTGGTGACGCGGGGGGTGTTGAAGGGTGGCCAGGCGGGCGGAAGCGGGAGCGGCCGGGGGCGGTTGGCCGCGTCAGTGCTGGCCGGTATGGCCGGGGCCGCGCTGCCGGACCTGGACAAGCCTTCTGACATGCTCCTGGGGCACCAGCTGTGGCCGGACGCGGTGAATCGCTTCCACCGCGCCATCCAGGACGAAGCGCCGCACCGCTTCTTCTCGCACGAGGTGGTCGCCGCCGCGGGCTTCGCGCTCACCGCGGCGGCGCTGATCCGGCGCCGCATGGCCCGGTGAAGCAGGCGATTCAGGCGACGCGGGCCGGATAGACGACGCTCTCCGCCGCCGGCGCCGTCGGCAGCAAGGCTGTCGCCGCCAGATCGATGACTTCCTCTCGCACCTCCGGCTCCGGCAAGGCGGCAGCCGCGGCGGCCGGGGCCGGCTTCGGTTTGCGCGGCTTGCGCGCGCCGGAGGATCCGCCGCGCCCCGGATACATCAGCAGCCCGTTGACCGGATCCGGTACGGCGTCCAGCGCGGCCTTCACCAGCGGCGCGTCCCGGAACGCCTCCCACCCCCCGACCGCCTGGTATTCGGGGAAGCACAGCTCGAGCACCACGCCCCAGGGGCGTTCCACCCAAGCCCAGTCCTCCGCGCCGTACTCCAGCGCGGTGCGAATCAGATCCCTGCCATGCGTGTCTTTCCACGAGGCTGCGGAGAACTCGCCGTCCGCGATCTCGATCGACCACCATTCACCCATTCAGCCACGGTAAGCCGCGGTTGAAGCGATGAGAAGGGCTTGCCGGTAAGCACCGTTCGCCGACGGCGAACACAGGGTTCTGTCAAACCGCTCCGCCGGAGCCGGAAGCGCTCAGCACCCCGGCGAGCGCGTCGGCCAGCGGCTCGACGTCCGGCAGCTCCAGATTCGAGATCGTCATCCGCACTCCCGGTGGCGTGTCGACGCGGAACCACGCCCCCGGAGCCACCGCCCATCCGGCCGCCAGCAGCCCGCTGACCACCACCGCCTCCTCGGGCACCGGTACCCAGACGTTGATACCGGTGGCGCCGTACGCCGCGATCCCGCGCGCCGCCAGAGCCGCGATCAGCGCGTCACGCCGCTCGGTGTAAGAACGCGCGGCCGCGGCGATCTGCGCCTCGACCCGCTCATCGGTCCACAGCCGGTGCACCTGCTCCTGAATCAGCTGGCTGATCCACCCGGCGCCGAGCCGCAGCCGGCCGGCGACGCGCGCGCCGGTGGTGCCGTCGGCGGCCGTGACCGCGCAGCGCAGGTCGGGGCCGTAAGCCTTGGACAGGGATCTGATGTGGGCCCAATGGCTGGTCACGCCGACCACCGTATGCAGCGGGCGCTGCGGGGTGATGTCGGCGCCGTGGTCGTCCTCGATCAGCAGCACGTCCGGGTACTCGCCGAGCAGGGCGCGGAGCGCCTCGGCGCGTTCGGCGGACACCGCGGCGCCGGTCGGATTCTGGGCGCGGCTGGTGATGATCACCGCACGCACCCCGCGCTTCAGCGCCGAGGCCAGACCGTGCGGCGTCATGCCGTCGGCGTCGACCGGCACCGGCACGGCGATCAGGCTCATGGCCGGCAGCAGGTGGTACACCGCGCCCCAGCCCGGGTCCTCCACCGCGACCGAGTCCCCGGCGCGCAGGTGGGCGCTCAGCACCCGGTCGATGGCGTCGCCGGCGCCGAAGGACAGCACGACGTGCTCGGCCGGCACCGAGCCGGCGGCGAAGCGGGCGCGGGCGGCGTCCAAAAGCTCGGGCAGGATCGCGTCGCGATTGTAAAGACGCTGCGACGCCTCGCGCGGGAAGACCAGCTCCGGCAGCAGCCGGGGGTCCGGGTTGCCGTTGGCCAGGTCGGTCGCCCCGGCCGGGATCCGCCAGGCCACGTTGCGCGGGGCGGTGGCGGGCTGCTGCCGCACCCGGGTACCGCGCCGGCCGGCGGTCTCCACCGCGCCGCGGTCGCGCAGCAGCCGGTAGGCGGCCGAGACGGTGTTGGGGTTGACCGCGAGCTCGGCCGCGAGGTCCCGGATCGGCGGCAGCGCCTGGCCCGGGGCCAGATGGCCGTCGGCGATGCCGGTCTCGATCGAGGCCGCGATCTGGCTGGCGCCGCGCCCGGAGATTTTGTACGCTGCTCGCGGAGAGGTTTGAACTACCACAGTATCTAGTTTGCACTAGGACGAAAAATGACGCAAGTGGCCGGGTCCCTGACCGAGGACCAGATGCAGACCCAGACTCCAGAACAAGATCCGACGACCGGGCCGCCGGTCGCCGACGCCGAGACCGAGGCCTGCCCGCTCGGCCACCGCGCCGAGGGCGCCTACGAGCAGACCCCGCGCACCACCGCCACCCGCTACCAGAGCCGGATGCGCTACGACCGGGCCGCCGTGCACGCGGTCCTGGACGAGGCCCTGGTCTGCCACGTCGCGTTCATCTTCGACGGCGCCCCGGTGGTACTGCCGACCGTGCACGCGCGCCGCGGCGACCGCCTGTACTTCCACGGCTCCTCCGGCGGCCGCTTCGCGAGCCTGGACGGACAGCGCGTCGGCGTCACCGTCACGCTGACGGACGCCGTGGTCCTCGCCCGCAGCTGGATGCACCACTCGGTGGCCTTCCGCAGCGTCGTGGTGCACGGCACGGCGCGCGTCGTCGCCGACCACGAGGAGCGCCTGGCGGCCATGCGAGCCCTGATAGAGCACGTCGCCCCCGGCCGAACCGCCGACTCGCGCGAGCCCACCCGCAAGGAACTCGCGGCCACCACGATCCTGGCGGTGGACCTGAACGAGGTGTCGCTGAAGGCGCGCGGCGACGGCGTCGCCGACGACGAGGCGGACCTGGCTTCGCCGTACTGGGCCGGCGCGATCCCGTTGAGGCTGACCGCCGGCGAGGCGAAGTCGGCTCCGGACCTGTTGGCGGGGATCGAGGCGCCGGCGTACGCGCGGAGTTACGTCCGGCCGTTCCCCTGCGGCTACGGGCACTGATTCACGTCGCGAGCGCCGAGCCACGCGACAGTCAGATCCGCTGGATGATCGTCGCGATCCCCAGCGCGCCGCCCTGGCACATCGTCAGCAGCGCGAACTCCTTGTCGGCGCGCTCCAACTCGTGAAGCGCCGTGGTGAACAGGCGCGCGCCGGTGGCGCCGACCGGGTGGCCGATGGCCAGCGCGCCGCCGTTGACGTTGACCCGGTCCATATCGACGCGGTGCGCGCGGGCCCAGGCCAGCACGACCGAGGCGAACGCCTCGTTGATCTCGTACAGGTCGATGTCGGCGACCGTCAGCCCGGCCTTGGCCAGGACCGCGGTGGTGGCCGGGATCGGGCCGTCGAGGTGGTAGGAGGGGTCTGAGCCGACCATCACCTGGGCGACGATCCGGGCTCGCGGTTGCAGGCCGAGGGCCAACGCGGTGCTCTGCGAAGCCCACAGCACGGCCGCCGCGCCATCAGAGATCTGCGATGCGGTGCCGGCGGTGTGGATGCCGTCGGGGAGAACAGGTTTCAATGCCGCCAGACCCTCCCGGGTCGTATCGCGCAGGCCCTGGTCGCGGGTGACGACGCGCCACATGCCGTGCTCGTCGCGCTCCTCCTCCGTGGTGGGAACCTGCACCTCGAAGACCTCGCGGTCGAAGCGGCCCTCGTCCCACGCCCGCTTCGCACGGGCCTGCGACAGCACGCCGAATTCGTCCACGTCCTCGCGGGTGATGCCGTGCTTGCGCGCGATGCGCTCGGCCGCCTCGAACTGGTTCGGCATGTCCAGGCTCCACTCGTCCGGATGCGGCCGGCCGAACCCGGACTTGGCGTTGGCGCCCAACGGGACCCGGGACATCGCCTCCACGCCGCAGCCGATGCCGACGTCGACGGTGCCGCCGGCGACCATCGTCGCCATCATGTTGTTCGCCTGCTGCGACGAGCCGCACTGGCAGTCGATGGTGGTCGCGGCGGTCGAGTACGGCAGGCCCATGGAAAGCCACGCCGTGCGCGCGACGTTGAAGCCCTGCTCGCCGGCCTGGGTGACGCAGCCCCCGACGATCTGCTCCACCGCGTCGGCCGGCACGCCGGTGCGCTTGAGCAGTTCGCGGTAGGTCTCGCCGAGCAGGTAGGCGGGGTGCAGGGTGGCCAGTGCACCGTTGCGCTTGCCGATCGGGGTGCGGACCGCCTCGACGATGACGGCTTCGGACATGTGCGGCCTCCTGCGCGCCGAAACTGATACGTGTTCTAGTTTTGCGAACCTAACAGCTATCGCGCGACAAGGGAACGGGCCGCCGGAGGGATCCTCCGACGACCCGGCACGGCGTGACCGGTCAATGGCAGCAGGCGCCTCCACACCCGCAGGAGCCGCCGCTTTGGCAGCCGCACTTGCAGCCTCCGCCGCAGCCGCAACCGGCCTCCTCTTCCAGCAGGACGATCGGCAGCGCCCGGCTCTCGCCGGGGGCCGGCGGGGTGCCTTCCCTTGCTGAGTACGGGATTTCCGGCAGGATCTGCTTCGCCATAGCGCCTCCTTCGCTGGCGGCGGACCGGACGCCGTGGCGGTGATCCGCCCCAAGCCGCCGATGCCACCGGTTTCCAGTCAAAAGGGAGATCTCGGCCGGGTCAATGCTCTGCCCGTACACGCCACCCGCGCCACCCACGTCACGGGGGTGTGCGGGCGCGGAGCAGGGCGCCGGGCTAGGCTCGGGACCATGTCCGAGCTGATCTTGCTCCGTCACGGCGAGACCGAGTGGAGCCGTGCCGGCCGCCATACCGGCCTGACCGACCTGCCGCTGACCGCTCGCGGCGAGGACCAGGCGCGGGCCGCCGCCAAACTGTTGGCCGAGCGCTCCTTGGCGGCCGTGTATACCAGCCCCCTGAGTCGTGCGATGCGGACCGCCGAGCTCGCCGGGCTCACCGGCGCGGTACCGGAGCCGGATCTGCTGGAGTGGGACTACGGCGGCTACGAGGGCGTCACGACCGACGAGATCCACCACACCCGCCCCGGCTGGTACCTCTGGAACGACGGCGTCGTACCCGGTGACGCCGAGCACCCCGGGGAGAGCCTGGAGCAGGTCGGCGCGCGGGTGGACCGGGTGCTGGCGCGGGTGCGGCCGATGCTGGCCGACGGTGAGGGCGAGGAAGACGTGTGCCTGGTCGCGCACGGGCACGTCCTGCGGATCGTCTGTGCGCGCTGGCTCGGGCTGCCGCCGGCCGGCGGGCGGTACTTCCGGCTGGACACGGCCACCGTTTCGCGGCTCGGCTTCGAACATGCGCGGCCGGTGGTGGACGGGCTCAACCTGCGGGGTTAGAAGAGCGATTCCGCCTACTTCTTGCGCGCCGTCGCCATCACCGCGAGCTCCCGCAGCACGTCCTTGGCCTCGTCGACGATCGGTGCGGCCGCCACGGCGGCGATGGCCTCGTGTGTCAGTGCCGTGATGCGGGTCTCGACGTCGTCCAGGGCCCCGGTGGCGCGGATGATGTCCTGCAACTCGGCGACGCCGTCCGCGTCCAGATGCGGGTTGCCGAGCTGGGAACGCAGGGTCTTGATCTCCGCCGGGCTCGCGGCGCGCGCCGCCGCCAGCGCCACCAGCAGCGTCTGCTTGCCCTCGCGCAGATCGTCGCCGGCGGGCTTGCCGGTGGCGGCCGGGTCGCCGAACACCCCGAGGACGTCGTCGCGCAGCTGGAACGCCTCGCCCAGCGGCAGGCCGTACGCGGAGTAGGCGGCTATCACCTCCGGGCTGCCGCCGGCCAGCATCGCGCCGACGTGCAGCGGCCGCTCGATCGTGTACTTCGCGGACTTGTAGCGGATCACCGTCTGCGCGCGCTGGGCGGCGCGTTCGGGCTCGTCCAGGCCGTGCGCCTGGGCCAGCACGTCCAGGTACTGGCCGGCCATCACCTCGGTGCGCATCACGTCGTAGTACGGCCGCGCGGCGGCGATGCGCGCGGCGGGCAGGCCGCTGCCGGCGAACATCTCGTCGCACCAAGTCAGGCAGACGTCGCCGAGCAGGATCGCGGCGGCGGCGCCGAACCGGGCGGCCGAGCCCTCCCATGCCGCCTCGCGGTGCGCGGCGGCGAAGCGGCGGTGGATGGCCGGCATGCCGCGGCGGGTGTCGGAGTCGTCCATGTAGTCGTCGTGGATCAGCGCCGAGGCTTGCAGCAGTTCCAGCGACGCCGCGGCGCGCACGGCGCCGTCCTCGGCCGCGGGGTCCGCGCTGCCGCCGGTCACCCCGCGCCAGCCCCAGTAACAGAATCCCGGGCGCATCAGCTTGCCGCCCTCCAGGAAGTCGCGCAGCGCGGTCGGCAGCGGAGTCAGCTCCGGGGACATCGCGATCAGGGCGGCCCCCTGGCGGTCCAGGAACGCCGCTAAGGCGGCGTCGACTCGGGTACGCAGGTCGTGGCGGTCCAGGGGATTCACGGGGACCACGATACGGGCCGCGTCTCGCGGCTCGGGACGATGGGCGTGCAGTCCTTACAACACGCACAGTGGTCAGTACGGTGGGGATATGGCACTGGGACTTCCTTCCGTGCGGCCGGACCGTGCCGCCACCGTTCGCGAACTGCTGGCCCGTGGCGAGCGGTCGTATTCGTTCGAGTTCTTCCCGCCGCGTAGCGACGCGCAGGAAGAACAGCTGTGGCGTGCGCTGCGGAGGTTGGAGGGATACTCGCCGACGTTCGTGTCGGTGACGTATGGAGCCGGTGGGACGACGCGGATGAAGACCGTGGAGACCACGGAGCGCATTGCGGCGGACACCACGCTGACGCCTGTGGGGCATCTCACTGCGGTGAACCACTCCGTGGCGGAACTGCGGCATGTCGTCGGGCAGTATGCGGACGCCGGAGTGCGCAACATCCTTGCGCTGCGCGGCGACCCGCCGGGCGATCCGCTGGGGGAGTGGACGCCGCATCCGGATGGCCTGTCGTATGCGAGCGATCTGGTGCAGCTGGTGCGGGATTCCGGGGATTTCTGTGTCGGTGTGGCGGCGTTCCCCGAGATGCATCCTCGTTCGCCGGACTGGGACTCTGACGTCGCGCGCTTTGTGGAGAAGTGTCGTCGGGGTGCGGACTTCGCGATCACGCAGATGTTCTTCCTCACGGACGACTACCTGCGGTTGCGGGATCGGGTGGCGGCTGCGGGGTGCGACGTGCCGATCCTGCCCGGTGTGATGCCGGTGACCAATGTCGCGCAGATCAAGCGGATCACCGGGCTTACGGGGCAGGCGTTCCCGGCGGAGTTGGAGAACGCGCTGCTGGCGGTGGACGGTGACAAGGCCGCGGTGCGCGCGGTCGGTGTGGAGTGGACGACTCGGATGTGCGAGCGGCTGCTGGCTGAGGGGGTGCCGGGGTTGCACTTCATCACGTTGAACATGTCTACAGCGACGCTGGAGATCTACCGCAACCTCGGGTTGGACCGGCGGCAGGAGAATGCCGCGTATCTGAAGGTTCCTGCCTAAGCGATCTTTGTTCCTCTCCTGCCTTCCTGTTCACCTGCGTCATGTGAGTGAACCTCGCGGTCCAGTCATCCGCGTTGTCACCTTGTCTGATGAACGGCGGCCGACCGCCCCGCGCCGGGCGGCGCCGTGTGCCAGCCTGCGGTGAACTGTCCCGGGGGCTGGAAGATGGAGGCATGCCCATGCAGCCGCTGGCTGTCCGATACGCGGTCCCGATGGACCTGGCGGCGGTCCACGCCGTCATCCACTCGGCCTACCGCCACTACGTGGGCCGCATCGGCGCCCGCCCCGCCCCGCTGGACGCCGACTACCCGCACCTGATGCGCCGCGGCTGCCTGTTCGTCGTCGGCAACCCCGCGATCGCCACCATCACCCTCCTGCCCGAGGACGGCTGGCTGTACCTCGACAACCTCGCCGTCGCCCCGGACCGCCAGGGCCAGGGCCTCGGCCGCGGCCTCCTCGCCTTCGCCGAGCAACACGCACGCCAGCTGTGGCTGCCGGAGCTGCGGCTGCTGACGCACTCGATGATGTGGGAGAACCAGCGGATGTATGCGTCCGCCGGGTACGAGGAGTTCGGTCGGACCGAGCTGGCGCCGGGGCGGGAGCTCATTCACTACCGGAAGGCCATCGGGGGTTGGGATTTCTCGGGGCCGACGTTTTTGCCCGCGGCAGGGGCGTTGGTGGGGGTTCGATAGAGACCAGCCGCGTAGCTGGTACACGGCGGTGGCGAGGACCATCAGGACTTCGCCGAGCACCATGGCTAGCAGCTCGCTTGTTCCCAACTATCGGTATTTCGCCTAACTCGCCATCGGGCGCGGCCGCCGCGTGTCCTCACGCGCCTCACGCGCCTCCAGCGACTCGCG
Organism: Catenulisporales bacterium; assembly: GCA_019510485.1. Lineage (GTDB taxonomy): Bacteria > Actinomycetota > Actinomycetes > Streptomycetales > Catenulisporaceae > Catenulispora. The sequence continues at coordinate 21,205 of JAEKKI010000133.1, read as the reverse complement.
TGCCTTAACACCGGCCGCACGGTTGACCACGGCGTCGGCGACCGGTCCGGCCGATCGTTCCGGTGGCCCCGCGGGCAGCGCACCTCGCGACGGCGTCCGGCGGGCCTGGGACGGTGCCGTCGTGAAAGCGGCCAGCAGCCGGCGTGCGGTGTCCGTGAACGAGTGCAGGATCGAGTTCTCGGTGTCGGTCACGGCCTGCCGGCTGCCGGCCGCCGGGCCGGTCGTTCCGGCCCGCTCGCGCGGCCACAGCGAGCCGTCCAGGAACTCGATGGCGTGGCGGCCGTCGGCGATGGCGACGCGGCCTCCGGAGCGTCGGACGGCGCGTATGAGGCCTGACTCGCCGTGCGGGTCGTGGGCGGCGGTGCAGTGGCCGCCGACGTGCCAGTAGGTCTCGGCGTCGACGGCCAGCAGGCGGGCGCTGGTGGTGCGTTGGGGGCCGGCCGGCGGTATCGCTGCCGGGCGGGTGCGGCGGTGGGCTTCGGCGACGACGAGGTCCAGCTCGTGCGGGCCGCGCAGGGCGGCCACCGCTGCTGCGACGGCGCCGGGGGCCAGGGCCAGGCCGGGATCGGCGAAGACCATCGTGCGGCCGCGGGCGGCCACGGCGAGTTGTTCGCAGGCGTGCGCGTGTGGGCACCAGCCCTGGGGGGTCGGGGCGCCGACGAGCAGGCGCAGGCGTGGTTCGTCCATCGCCGCCTTGAGTACCAGGCGGCGGGTCATGTCCGTGGAGCCGGCGTCCAGGAACACCACGTCCAGTTTGGGCACGCGGATCTGGCCCAGTAGCGAGCGCACGCAGCGCAGCACGCGGCGTTCGTCGTTCAGCAGCGGAACGAGGACGGACACGGTCTCGGTGGCGGGCGGGGGATCGGCGGACAACGCGAGCAGGGCGGGAGGCATGAGGGGTGTGGCTGCCGGATGTCGATTTCGTCCCACGGAAAAAAGCATCGGACGTGCGCGGGTTGATCGCAGTGCGGCGCGGAAGTCGCTGAGCCGTCAGGGTGATCGGTCGCGCCGGGTCACGCTGGGCTGCACAAAGAAGGAGGGCGGGACCCGCGCCCCCACAGACACCGGTCCCGCCAAGGCCACATGGCCTTCCCTACCCCCACTTGGCACCCCCACCGGGTAACCATTCATATAGACGTTCCAGACGCCCGTTCGGTTCCATCGGTACTCATGGCGGATCTGAGTAGTAATACGCATGAGGACTGTCAGTGCTGTGCGCCACACTTGCTGACGGCACGCGGCGGTCGGGCCACGGCGGGGGTGTGTCGGGGAGGTACAGGTCGGCCGCGTGTCTCCCAGGGGGTAGGACCCGGTCCCGTTTGATGAGGCGCCGCCGACACGGGGCGGCGGAGCTTCGTGAAACGGGACCGGATCGGGCACGGACCGGCGGGCCGCCGGCTCAGCGGTGACGCCGATACCGCAAGTCGACGATTCCGTTGTCGGAGGCGGTGGCGGAGAGCAGGGCGATGATGTGGCCGTCGCCGCCCTCGTCGGCTAGGAGGCCGTCGAGGAGTAGTTGAACACTGTCGCGATCAGCTGGCGCATGACCAGGACTTTAGAGCAGGGGGCCACCCCGGGCTTTCACTCATTTGAGCGAGTCTTGACCTGATTCCGTTGAGTCGTGCGGGTGCTGGGGGGTAGCCTGGTGCGAGTCGAACAAATATTCGACGATGGGTCCGACGCCCGGATCGGCCGCCCCCGCCGGCGGTTCGCGGGAGGGGAAGCCCGTGGTCCGCCGTGGTCGGTCCGGGCGTTCGGACACTAGGGGCGGCGGTTATGGAGGCTGCGATGAGTGCGAATGGGATGGGTGCCGCTGTGAGCACCGAGGACGACGAGCAGATCGACGTGTTGCGACGGCACGGTGAGCCGGCGCATTTCATCTGGCGCGGCAAGCTGTACCGCGTGCGTCAGGTCCTTTCGCACTGGATCCAGGTCGGTGCGGACGGCGGTGAGATCCCTTCCGTGCTGCTGCGTACCGACCGCCGTCTGGGCACTTTCGAGACGCTGGTCTTCGGCCGGGACCGGGAGGTGGAGCGCGAGCTGTGGAGCGTGCGCGCCAGTGTCGGGCGGGACGGCGAGGTCGAGGTGTTCCAGCTCTGCCACGACGTCACCGGCGGCGGCTGGCTGCTGGTCGCCGAGTCGCTGAGCCCGCTGCCGCGACAGGTGGGCCGGGTGCTGAAGTTCCCGGAGAACTAATCGCGAGCCGGCGGTGAGCTGACCGTGAGACGACCGCGAACTGACCAGGACCCGGCCACCGGCTGACATCGGAGCGGTTCATGGGGATTTCAGCGCGTGAACACGTGTTTTTTGTCAGTGGGGCCTGTCACTGTGGAAGAGACATGCTGCGAGTGTCCGACATGTCATCAGTGATTGGGGGAACCATGCCCGCAGCGACGAAGATGCTCAAAAGCGCGGACACCGGACCGATAGCCGGTTCCCGGGCGCACCCGCCGCCGCTGCCTCCGCTGGGCTCGGGCGGCCACCGGCGGGGACCGGCGTCGCGCTCGGCCCGCGACCTGTTCGACCAGGCCGTGCACGAACTGGCAGAGGCCGTCACGTCCTCGCACCCCTACGACCGCTACTGCGGCGCGCACATGGCCGCACTGCACGCCTCGGCGGCCGTGGTCACCGCGCGCGCCGTGCCGGCCGCCCCGACCCGGCGCCGCCCGCGCAGCGTCTGGGACCTGCTGTACCGCGAGGCCCCGGAGCTGGCCGACTGGGCCGCGTACTTCGCCTCCGGCGCCACCCGCCGGGCCGCGGCACAGGCCGGACTGCCGAACGCGGTCACCGACGCCGAGGCCGCGGAGCTCGCGCGCGAGGCCGAGGTGTACCTCGGGGTGGTCGCGCAGCTGCTGGGGTTGCCGTTCCAGGACGGGTTGCCGCTCGGCTCGGGGGACCAGGCGGCTAGCTGAGGGGTGTTTCCGAGTAGGGACGCAGGCCGCTCGGTAGGTCGGCACGCTTTGGGCGGGATCGCGGTGCGACCCGCGGTCGTTGCCGAGTACGACCTCTGACGTAGGCGTGCGCTGCTCGGTAGTCGGTCGCCTCGGGCGTGGTTGCCGTGTGACCAGCGACCGTGCGCTCGGTGGGCCGCACACCCCGTATGCCGCACGCTTCGGGCGTGATGGCGCTGTGACCCGCGGTCGTTGCCGACGACCTCTGAACGCAGGAGCGCGCTGCTCGGTAGTCGGCCGCCTCGGGTGTGGTTGCGGTGCGACCGGCGATCGCGCGCTCGGTGGGCCGCACACCCCGTATGCCGCACGCTTCGGGCGTGATCGCGGTGCGACCCGCGGTCGTTGCCGAGTATGACCTCTGACGTAGGCGTGCGCTGCTCGGTAGTCGGCCGCCTGGGGTGTGGTCGTGGTGCGACCGGCGGTCGCGCGCTCGGTGGGCCGCACAGCGCGTATGCCGCAGGCCTTGGGCGTGATCGCGATGTGATCCGCGATCGTTAAGGTCCCCGGCATGGACATCACGCACGGGGCGAGCCTGTTCGCGGCTGCGGCGGGAGCCGGGGGAGTGGACGCGATCGTGGGCGGGGGCGGCCTGATCCTGCTGCCGACGTTGCTGGTGGCGTTCCCGGCGATGCCGGCGGCCACTGCGCTCGGCACCAACAAGCTGGTCGGCATATCCGGTACCAGCACCGCGGCCGTCACCTACAGCCGCCGCACTCCGGTCGACCGACGCGTCGTGTTGCCTGCCGCCGCGCTGGCCGTGGTGTGTGCGGGGCTGGGCGCGGTATCGGCTTCGGTGCTGCCGACCCGCGTGTTCCGGCCGGTCGTCATGGTGCTGCTGACGGCGGTCGCGTTGTTCGTGGCGTTCCGCCCCGCCTTCGGCGCCGAGCCCGGGGCTGCTGACGTGTCACGGCGCCGCCGCGTGACCACCACGCTGCTGGCCGGCGCTGTCATCGGGTTCTACGACGGCATCTTCGGGCCGGGCACGGGCACGTTCCTGATCATCTGCTTCACCATCGGCCTGTTCAGCGAGTTCGTCGCCAGCTCGGCGATGGCAAAGGTGGTCAACACCGGCACCAACCTCGGCGCGTTGCTGGTGTTCGCGTACGAAGGGCACGTGATGTGGCTGCTCGGTGCCGGTATGGCTGTGTGCAACATCGTGGGCGCGCGGCTCGGTTCGCGGCTGGCGCTCAAGCGGGGGGCCGGGTTCGTGCGCGCGGTGTTGCTGGTCGTGGTGGTGGCGATGGTGGCGAAGATGGGCTATGACCAGTTCGGGTAGCCGTCTCGTTGACTCTGCTTCGCTTCGCGATTCGCTGCCGCGCTCCACGGTGACTGCTTATATGGAGGACGTGAAAAGTGGCCTCCGGGGTTGTCGAGCTGTCACTGGAACGGCCTAGTCCGGCGAGTCGGTCAGGAGGTCGGCGACGCGGGTCGGCCAGTTTCCGTAGGCGAGTTCGGCGGCCATCAGCAGGTCGCGCCAGTCAGTTCGGGCGAGGCGGAAGGCGTCTTGCGGGGTGATTCCCTGCTGCACCAGGAGCACGATCGCGAGGGCACATCGCTCGGGATCTTGCAGGCCGAAGATCGTCGCGTCGAACTGGTCTAGCGCGTCGAGCAGCGTGTTCGCGTCCTGATCGGCGAACGTGCGCCGTACATACGCCGCCAGGCGGTCGGATACCTGCACGCGCTACCCCCGCAACCGTAGTCCTGAAGGCGTCGACCGGAACCCGGCCGCCGCCAGCGCCTGCGCCAGCGCCGAGTCGCGGCCCGCGTACAGCACGTCCTCGCCGTCGGTCTTCGACACCGTCAGCTTGCCCAGCCAGCCGTCGCGTACGGTCAGGGCGAGTGCGTCCACCGCCGGTTGCAACACGGCCGGGTCCTCGGTCCAGGACAGCAGTGTCCGGCCGCCGCGTTCGACGTACAGGACCAACTCGCCGTCGACCAGGACCACCAGCGCGCCGGCCTTGCGGCCCGGCTTGTGGCCGGTGGCGGGGGCGCCGTTCTCGCCGACCGGGCGAGCCGGCCAGGGCAGGGCGGCGCCGTAGGCGTTGGCCGGGTCGGTGGCGGCGAGGACGAGGGCGCCGATGCGGTCGGGGTCCTTCTTCGGGCGCCGCGGCGTGTACTCGTGGGGGACGCCCAGCAGCTTGTGCACGCTCTCGTCGAGTCCAGCGCCGATCGTCTCCTGCCCGCGCGCCTCCAACGCCTCCAGGGCGGCCGCCAGCGAGCGCAGCCGGTCCACCGCGCCGTCGGCGGCGAACTGGGCGGCGCCCAGGCCCTCGACGAAGTAGCCGCGCCGGGCCCGGCCGGCCTCCTCGTACGCCGACAGCACCGAGTACACCCCGGCGTAGCCGCCCGGGATCCGTTCGCTCATCACGGATCCGCGGGTCACCACGCCGTACCGGTCCAGCAGCACCTCGCCGAGCACATGGGCGCGGCGGGTCGGGTCGGCGAGGCGGGGGGCCAGGCGGGACCAGCGGCCGGCCGCTGACGGGCTGATCGCGGCCTGAGCGTTCTGGTTCGCCGACGCCGACGCCGACGCCGACGCCCCCGACACGCCGAGCCGCGCGTAGCGGCCGCGCGGTGTCGGCCGTCGGGTCTTGTGCGCGCTCTTGCCCGAGACCAACAGCCCGCGCAGCGGCGCCAGTGTGTCGTTGGTGACGTAGCCGGCCCACAGCAGATCCCAGAGCCCTGACAGGACATCAGCGGACGAATGCTCGTCTCCGACCCGCGCCACGATCCCGCGCAGGAACAACGCCGCGTCCTCGTCGAGTGACGAAAGGATCGCCTGATGCACCGGTCCCAGATCCAGTGCCTCCGACGGCTCCGGCAGCAGCAGCGGCGCCAGTTCCGCCGGACACAACGTCACCCAGCCGTCGTCGCCGGCCAGCGAGCCCGCCCCGGCCCACACCACCTCGCCGGAGGACGTCAGCTCGTCCAGCATCGTCGGCGAGTAGTCCGCGACCCGGGCCGGCAGGATCAGCCGCTCCAGCGCAGAGGCCGGGACCACGGCGCCGGCCAACTGCTCCACCACCCGGAGCACGCCGTCCACGCCGCGCAAAGGCGACGCGGCCGCCCGGCCCACCGACTGCCAGGCCGGGAGGAGCATGGCCAGAGAGCGCGGAGGGACCGGCTCGGCCTCCTTGCGCAGCGCCGCCATCGTGCGGCGGCGCACCCGGCGCAGCACCTCGGCGTCGCACCACTCGGTGCCGCTGCCGCCCGGGCGGAACTCGCCGGACAGCACCCGCCCGGCAGCCGCCAGCCGCTCCAGCGCCGCGATCACCGAAGAAGCCGGGATCCCGAACCGGGCCGCCGGTTCGATGGCGTTGAACGGCCCGTGCGTGCGGGCGTAGCGCGCCACCAGATCACCGAGCGGATCGGCCACCACCGCCGTGAACGCCTCCGGGATCCCCACCGGCAGCGGCACGCCCAACGCGTCCTGCAACCGCCCCGCGTCCTCGATCGCGGCCCAGCGCTCCTCGCCGGCCATCCGCACCCTGATGACCCGGCGCGCGCCCTCCAGGTCCACCAGCCACGCCGCCTCGATCCCGCGCGCCGCGGCCTCCGCGGTGGACAGCGGACCGAGCAGACGCAGCAGGTCGGCGGCGTCCTCGGCGTCCCGGGCGCGCCGCGTCGGCGTCAGGTATTGGAGCTCCTCCTCCAGCGCCAACAGGATGTCCGGATCCAGCAGATCCCGCAGCCCGGTCTGCCCCAGCAGCTCGGCCAGCAGCGCCGGGTCCAGCGACAGCGCGGCGGCCCGGCGCTCGGCCAGCGGCGAGTCGCCCTCGTACATGAACTGCGCGATGTAGCCGAACAGCAGCGAGCGCGCGAACGGCGAGGGCTGCGCGGTCTCCACCTCGACGATCCGCACCTTGCGCGCCTCGATGTCCCGGCACAGCTCGATCAGCCCCGGCACGTCGTACACGTCCTGCAGCACCTCGCGCACGGCCTCCAGCACGATCGGGAAGCTCGCGTGCCGGGCCGCCACCGCCAGCAGCTGCGCCGAGCGCTGCCGCTGCTGCCACAGCGGCGTGCGCTTGCCGGGGCGCGTGCGCGGCAGCAGCAGCGCACGCCCGGCGCACTCCCGGAACCGGGAGGCGAACAGCGCCGAGCCGCCGATCTCCCCGGTGACGATCTCCTCGATCTCGTCCGAACCGAACAGCAGCCCCAGCGACTCGGTGGTCGGGTCGGCGGCGTCGGTGTCCGGCAGCCGCAGCACGATGCCGTCGTCGGCGTGCATCACCTGCGCGTCCAGGCCGTAATGCTCGCGCAGCCGGGTGCCGATGGCCAGCGCCCACGGCGCGTGCACCTGCGCCCCGAACGGGGAGTGGATCAGCACCTTCCAGTCGCCGAGCTCGTCGCGGGTCCGCTCGACCACGATGGTGCGGTCGTCCGGCACCCGGCCGGTGGCCTGCTTCTGCTCCCGCAGATAAGACAACAGGTTGTCGGCGGCCCACTCGTCGAGCCCCGACTCCTGAAGCCGCGCCTTGGCGGTGGGCTCGTCGGTCTTGCCCATCTCGCGCAGGAAGCCGCCGAGCGCCCGGCCCAGCTCCAGCGGCCGGCCGAGCGCGTCGCCGTGCCAGAACGGCAGCTTGCCGGGCAGGCCGGGAGCCGGGGAGACGAGGACGCGGTCGTGGGTGATGTCCTCGATCCGCCAGGACGACGAGCCCAGGGTGAACACGTCGCCGACCCGCGACTCGTAGACCATCTCCTCGTCCAGCTCGCCGACCCGCTTGGCACCGGCCTCGGCCCCGGCCAGGAAGACCCCGAAATAGCCGCGGTCCGGGATGGTGCCGCCGGAGGTCACCGCCAGCCGCTGCGCGCCGGGACGCGCCGACAGCTTGCCCTCGACGCGGTCCCAGACGATGCGCGGCTTCAGCTCGGCGAACTCGTCCGACGGATAGCGGCCGGACAGCAGGTCGAGCACTGATTCGTACGCCGAGTCCGGCAGCGCGGCGAACGGCATCGCCCGGCGGATCAGGGCTATGAGGTCCTCGGCCCGCCAGTCCTCGACCGCGACCATCGCGATGATCTGCTGCGCCAGCACGTCCAGCGGGTTGCGCACCACCTTCAGCGCCTCGATGGAGCCCGAGACCATCCGCTCGGCCACCACCGCCGACTGCACCAGGTCGCCCCGGTACTTGGGGAAGATGACGCCGCGTGAAACGGCGCCCACCTGGTGCCCGGCCCGGCCGACACGTTGCAGCCCGGCGGCCACCGACGGCGGCGACTCGACTTGCACCACCAGATCCACGGCGCCCATGTCGATGCCCAACTCCAGACTCGACGTGGCGACCACGGCCGGCAGGTTCCCGGCCTTCAGCGCCTCCTCGATGTCGGCCCGCTGCTCCTTGGAGACCGAGCCGTGGTGCGCGCGGGCCAGCACCGGCGGCGCCCCGGCCACCGACCCGGCCTGCGCCATGATTTCGGCCGTGCTCAACGGCTCCTGCAGGACCTCGCCGGTGACCCGCTCCCAGTGCGCCTCGTTCAGCTTGCCGGTCAGCCGCTCGGCCAGCCGCCGGGAGTTGGTGAACACGATGGTCGAGCGGTGCTTCTCGATCAGATCGGCCACCGCCGCCTCGACATGCGGCCACACCGAGGCCGTACGCCGCCCGGCCTGGTCGGCGGCCGCCCGCTCGCCGTCGTCCGAGTCCAGCGCGGCCATGTCCTCGACCGGCACCGACACCTTGATGTCGAAGGCCTTCACGATCTTCGGCGCCACGACCTTCACGGGATGCGGCCCGCCCAGGAACTGCGCGACCGTCTCGGCCGGCCGCACCGTCGCCGACAGGCCGATCCGCCGCGCCGGCCGCTCCAGCAGCGCGTCCAGCCGCTCCAGCGACACCGCCAGGTGCGAGCCCCGCTTGGTCCCGGCCACCGCGTGGACCTCGTCGATGATCACCGTCTCCACCGCGCGCAGCGACTCGCGCGCCGCCGAGGTGAGGATCAAGAACAACGACTCCGGCGTGGTGATCAAGATGTCCGCCGGCTTGGTCATGAACTTGCGGCGCTGGTCGGCCGGGGTGTCGCCGGAGCGCACCGCGATCTCGACGTCCGGCTCGGGCAGGCCCAGGCGCGCCGCGGCCTGCTTCAGCCCGGCCAGCGGCGCGCGCAGGTTGCGCTCGACGTCCACGGCCAGCGCCTTCAGCGGCGAGACGTACACGACCCGGCAGCGCCGCTTGGGCTCGGCCGGCGGCGGCCCGAAGGCCAGGCGGTCCAGGGCGGCCAGGAACGCCGCCAGCGTCTTGCCCGAGCCGGTCGGGGCCACGACCAGCGCGTTCTGCTCCGCCGCGACCGCGCTCCAGGCGCCGGCCTGGGCGCTGGTGGGGTCGGCGAAGGCAGCCGTGAACCAGGCCTTGGTGGCCGGGTGGAAGTGATCCAAAGCTGCCGAGGTACTCATACCGTCCATAGTGCCCCGGGGGTCTGACAAACTTGATCCCATGCGGTCAGGGACGATGCGGCTTCAGGATTTCTGGGAGCGGATGCGGGAGGAGTTCGGGCCGCTGGCCGACTCATTCGCCCGCGACCACGTGATGAGCGACCTCGGCGGCCGCACCGTCATGGAGGCGCTGGGCGCCGGGATCGACACCAAGGACGTCTGGGCCGCGGTGGCCAGGGCCCGGGAGTCGTCCCGATAGCCGGGCCCGGCCGGAATCGTCACCCGCGGCACCGGGATGCCACTTCCGGAGCGGTAAGGATCCCCGCTACCTTCCACATGTGACCGCAGCCGACACCCGAATACCCGTGGACCTGCCCGCACGCGCGCGGGCCGTACAGCGCCGCACCGTCCGGGTCCTGCTCGCCAGCCAGGTCCTCGGCGGGGTCGGGTCCTCGACCGGGTTCTCGCTGTCCACCCTGCTGGCCAAGGAGATCACCGGGAACGCCGCCCTCGCCGGGCTCACCGGGACCTTCGCCGCCCTCGGCGCGGCCGGCGCCTCCGTCGCGCTGTCCCGCGTCATGGCCGTGCGCGGCCGCCGCCCCGGCCTCGTGCTCGGCTACTCGGTCGCGATCGGCGGGACGCTGGTGATCGTGTCGGCCGCGCGGCTGCACGCCTACTGGCTCCTGCTCTTGGGCATGGCGCTGTTCGGCTGGGCCTCGGCGGTGAACCTGCAAGCCCGTTACGCCGGAACCGACCTGGCGCCGGCCGAGCGCCGGGGACGTGCCCTGTCGATGGTGATCTGGGCCGTGACGATCGGCTCCATCCTCGGCCCGAACCTCGCGCACCCGGCCGAGGGCACCGCCCGGGTCCTGGGTCTGCCGCCGCTGGCCGGGGCCTTCCTGTGGTCGGGGTTCGCGCTGGCCGGCGCGGCGCTCATCCTGGGCCTCATGCTGCGGCCCGATCCGCTGTTGATCGCGCGGGAACTGCGCGGGGAGGACGCCGCGGCTCCGAGGAGGCTGTCGCTGAAGCAGTCCTTCGCGGTGATCAGCGAGTCGCCGCATGCGGTCCTGGCGATCGCGGTCGTCGCGGTCTCGCACACGGTCATGGTCTCGGTGATGTCCATGACCCCGGTGCACATGAACTCCGACGGGATGTCGGTGACGGTCATCGGCCTCGTGCTGTCGGTGCACATCTCGGGGATGTACGCGTTCTCGCCGCTGGTCGGGATCGCGGTGGACCGGATCGGCCGGATCCCGGTGTTGTCCGCCGGGATGGCCGTCCTCGCCGTCTCCTGCCTGGTCGTCGGGACGGCGCCGATGGGTTCGAAGCCGCATATGGTCGTCGGGCTGCTGCTGCTGGGGATCGGCTGGTCCTGCGGTGTGGTCGCCGGCTCGACGCTGCTCACCGAATCCTCGCCGGTGGAGGTCCGGCCGTCGGTGCAGGGCGCCAGCGACTTCGTGATGCAGAGTTCCTCGGCCGGCGGCGCGGCGCTGGCCGGCCTGGTGGTCGGCACGCTGGGCTACTCGTGGCTGGCAGGGTTCGCGGTGGCGCTGCTGGCGCCGGTCGCAGTGCTCGTGGTGGTGACCGTCAGCCGCCAAGGCGGGCGTTCTGTGTCATCGGTGTCAGAAGACCCGGCACCCCAGGTACCGTGAGAACAGGTCAGAACGGGCGGCGGAATCGCCGCGACGGCTTTTGTCAGTGGCGTCCTCTACCTTCGAGACCGTCAGACGTGAAGCACGCAAGAACCTAAGGCAGGCACCCATGGCGGCATCGGCCACCGATCGCGAGAAGGCGCTCGACGCCGCCCTCGCCCAGATCGAGCGCAACTTCGGCAAGGGCTCGGTGATGCGCCTGGGCGCGCGCCAGGCCGGGCCGATCGACATCATCCCCACCGGCTCGATCGCCCTGGACGTGGCGCTCGGCATCGGCGGCCTGCCGCGCGGGCGCGTCGTCGAGGTCTACGGCCCGGAGTCGTCGGGCAAGACGACGATCGCGCTGCACGCGGTCGCCAACGCCCAGAAGGGCGGCGGCCAGGCGGCGTTCATCGACGCCGAGCACGCGCTGGACCCGGAGTACGCCAAGAACCTCGGCGTGGACACCGACGCGCTGCTGATCTCCCAGCCGGACACCGGCGAGCAGGCGCTGGAGATCGCCGACACCCTGATCCGCTCCGGCGCGCTGGACATCATCGTCATCGACTCGGTGGCGGCGCTGGTGCCCAAGGCCGAGATCGAGGGCGAGATGGGCGACTCGCACGTCGGCCTGCAGGCCCGGCTGATGAGCCAGGCGCTGCGCAAGCTGACCGGTGTGATCAGTCAGACGAACACGACGGTGATCTTCATCAACCAGCTGCGGGAGAAGGTGGGGGTGATGTTCGGGTGCTTCAACTACTCCACCCGGGTAACCCTCGCCGACGGGACGCAGGAGAAGATCGGCAAGATCGTCAATCAGCGGATGGACGTCGAGGTCCTGTCCTACGACCCCGAGATCGACCGGATCGTGCCCAAGAAGATCACCAACTGGTTCGACAACGGCAACGCCGACGAGTTCCTCCAGTTCACCGTGGCCAAGTCGGGCAAGAACGGCAAGGCTTCGTTCGCCGCGACGGAGAACCACCTCATCCACACCCCCGGCGGCTGGCGCTCGGCGGGTGAGCTGCTGGCCGGGGACCGCGTGCTCGTCGCCGACGACCGCCGGCTGAGCGACCAGCAGATGCAGGTCGTGCTCGGAGCGCTGATGGGGGACGGCAACATCTCCCCGAACAGGCGTGGCCGCTCCGGCGTCCGCTTCCGGCTGGGCCACGGCGCTCAGCAGGCCGACTACCTCGACTGGAAGGTCGAGATGCTCGGGAACATTGAGTGCTCGCGACGCACCGACGCCCGCGGCGCGGTGTTCGCCGACTTCACGCCGCTCACCGAGCTGGAGGAGATCAGGGAGGCCGTCTACCTCGGCGACGGCAAAAAGGTCTTCTCCGAGGACTACTTGAAGGCGCTGACCCCCCTGGCCTTGGCCGTCTGGTACATGGACGACGCCGGGTTCAGCGTGCGCTCGAAGGGGGTTCAAGCGCGTACGGAGGGTGGCACCGGGCGAGTGGAGTTCTGCGTCGAAGCCATGTCCGAGGGGACTCGGGAACGCCTCGCCGACTACCTGCGTGACGTCCACGGACTCGACGTGAAGCTGACAGCGCGGGGATCCCGCCAGATGGCTTTCCTGACGTTCACGACGGAGGCGTCCGACAAGTTCCAGGAACTGGTCGCTCCCTACGTGCATCCCTCGATGGCCCACAAGCTTCTGCCCCGGCACCAGGGCAAGTTCTCGGCGACTCCGCAGTTCGTACCGGCCCAGACCCACCTTGTGCCCGCGCGGATCCTGGACATCCACGTCAAGCCCAAGACGCGGTCCATGCGGAAGTTCGACATCGAAGTCGACGGTACGCACAACTACTTCGTCGACGGCGTCATGGTCCACAACAGTCCCGAGACCACCACCGGCGGCCGCGCGCTGAAGTTCTACGCCTCGGTGCGCCTGGACGTGCGCCGCATCGAGACGCTGAAGGACGGTACCGAGGCGGTCGCCAACCGTACCCGCGTCAAGGTCGTGAAGAACAAGGTCGCCCCGCCGTTCAAGCAGGCTGAGTTCGACGTGGTCTTCGGCTCCGGGATCTCGCGCGAGGGTTCGCTGATCGACATGGGGGTCGAGCACGGCTTCGTGAAGAAGGCCGGGGCCTGGTTCACCTACTCGGAGGGTCAGCTGGGGCAGGGTCGGGAGAATGCCCGGCGCTTCCTGAAGGAGAACCCGGACGTCGCCGACGGTCTGGAGAAGCTGATCAAGGAGAAGCTGGGCATCGGGCCGAAGGTGGCCGAGGACCCGGCTGCTGCCGCCGCCGCTGGTGCGGCGCCGGCCGAGGCCGGCGGGGTCGCCGCGCCGGAGGAGGCCGCGAAGCCGGTGAAGGCGACGCGGGCCCGTAAGAGCGCGGCGGCCGCGGCCGGTTCGGAGGAGTAGGCAGGTGAGTGCCGGTTGGGGCCGGGCCCGGGATGAGGGAGCCGGCCCCGACTGGTTCGCCGCGGCGGCCGATGAGCCGGCCGCCGCTCCGGCCTGGGCGGAGCCGGAGCCGGAGTCGGCACCGGAGCCGACACCAGATCCGGCGCCGGCGCCGAGCGGCTGGGCCGCTCTGGTCGAGCCGGAGCGTAGGCCGACAGCGAAGGCCGCACCAAAACAGAACGCCGCCGCCAAAAAAAGCGCCACGGCAAAGAAGAACGCTGCCAAGAAGCAGTCCAACAGCTGGTCCTCCCGCCGCAAGGACCGCGACCCGGCCGAGGCCGACAAACCCAAGCCGCCGCCGTCGCGCGAGAAGCTCGAGCAGCGCGCGAAGAACATCCTGCTCTACCACCTCGGCCGGCAGATGCAGACCCGCTCCCAGCTCGCCGACCGGCTCCGCAAGAAGGAGATCCCGGACGACATCGCCGAGGCGGTGCTCGACCGGTTCGAGGAGCTGCACCTCCTGGACGACGCCGGCTACGCCGAGACCTTCGTCCGCTCCCGGCATTCGGAGCGCGGGCTGGCCAAACGCGCCCTGAGCTACGAGCTGCGCCGCCGCGGCATCGACGACGACACCGCCGCCGAGGCGCTGTCCACGCTCGACGAGGACCAGGAGGCCGAGACCGCGCGCCGCCTCGTCGACTCGCGCCTGCGCGCCACACGCGGCCTGGACCCGCAAGTCCGCACCCGGCGCTTGGTCGCGATGCTGGCGCGCAAGGGCTACTCCTCGTCGATCGCCTTCCGCGCCGTGAAGGAGGCTCTGGCCGCCGAGGGCCAGGAGATCGACATCGAAGATCCGGGTTTTGACTGAAGTCCGGCGGCAATCGGCTGTTTACCCACTCCATCCGGCGTTTTCATCGGATTTTCGCGGCGACACCAACGGTTGTCGAGCACACTCCTCCTTGACCGTATTGTTACCTCGCCCTAACCTCGCACTCAGTGAGGGATCATCGAAGGATCACTCAAGCGCGCTGGGAGCGAACTAAATGGTCGGCCTGTTGATCGCGATCGCAGCGGTGGTCGCGGCGTGCGTCGGCCTGCTCGTGGGGATGAACGTCGGGGCCTCCCGCCGGATCGACAACCTGCGGAAGAGCGCGTACGAGGACTTCGACAAGCAGCTCGCCGAGCTCGCGCAGCGCGCGCAGGCGCGGGAGGGCGAGCACGCCGCCGCGGTCGTCGCCGCCCAGCGCGACCTGGCCGCCGTGCACCGTGAGGCGGCCGAGGCGCGCAAGCAGGCCGACGTCCAGGCCGTGCAGATCCGCGAGCAGGCCGCGGCCGCCGCGGGCGTGGAGATGGACCGGGCCCGGCGGATCCGGGACGAGGCCGAGGCCGAGACCCGGGTGCTCAAGGACGAGATCCGCGAGCTGCGCCTGGACCTGGAGCGCCGCGAGGCCCGGCAGGCCGAGCGCGAGGAGCGGCTGGACGCCGACCTGCGCCGCACCGCCGAGAAGGAGCGCGAGCTGGCGGCCGCCGACGCCGAGCTGGAGCGCAAGAAGAGCGAGCTGGTGGCGCTGGAGGACGAGCGGCGCGCCATCTTGGAGCGGGCCGCCGCGCTCTCGGCGGCCGAGGCCAAGACCGAACTGGTGAAGTCGATCGAGAACCAGGCCAAGCGCGAGGCCGCGGTGCTGATCCGGCAGATCGAGCAGGAGGCCAGGGACGAGGGCGAGAAGCGGGCCCGCAAGACCGTGGCGCTGGCGATCCAGCGGGTGGCCAGCGAGCAGACCGCCGAGTCGGTCGTCAGCGTCCTGCATCTGCCCAGCGACGACATGAAGGGCCGGATCATCGGCCGCGAGGGCCGCAACATCCGGGCGTACGAGTCGATCACCGGCGTCAACCTCATCATCGACGACTCGCCCGAGGCGGTGCTGCTGTCCTGCTTCGACCCGGTCCGCCGCGAGGTCGGCCGGCTGACGCTGGAGGAGCTGGTCCTGGACGGCCGCATCCACCCGCACCGCATCGAGGAGATCTACGAGCGCTCCAAGGCCAAGGTGGAGCAGCTGTGCGTGCGGGCCGGCGAGGACGCGCTGATGGAGCTCGGCATCACCGACATGCATCCGGAGCTGATCGCCCTGCTCGGCAAGCTCCGCTACCGCACCTCCTACGGCCAGAACGTCCTCAAGCACCTGGTGGAATCGGCGCACCTGGCCTCGATCATGGCCTCCGAGCTGCGCCTGGACTCCATGCTCCTCAAGCGCTGCACGGTCCTGCACGACATCGGCAAGGCCCTGACCCACGAGGTCGAGGGCAGCCACGCCCTGATCGGCGCCGAGATCGCCCGCAAGTACGGCGAGCACGACGACGTGGTGCACGCCATCGAGGCCCACCACAACGAGGTCGAGGTCCGCACCGTGGAGGCGGTCCTGACGCAGGCCGCCGACGCCATCAGCGGCGGCCGTCCCGGCGCCCGCCGCGAGTCGCTGGAGGCGTACGTCAAGCGCCTGGAGCGGCTGGAGCAGATCGCCGCCGACCACGAGGGCGTGGAGAAGGTCTTCGCCATGCAGGCCGGCCGCGAGATCCGGGTGATGGTCGTCCCCGACGCGGTCGACGACATCCAGGCCCAGGTCATCGCCCGCGACATCGCCAAGCAGGTGGAGGAGGAGCTGACCTACCCGGGCCAGATCCGGATCACGGTGGTGCGGGAGTCGCGGGCGACCGAGTACGCACGCTGAAAGCGGCACTCGCCATCGGCGGAACCAGAAGAACCAGAACACGACGAAGCGCCGCGACCCGGATCTCGGATCGCGGCGCTCGTCGGTTCTCACCTCACGCCCGGCGCAGTGGCCAAGGCCGACCGGTCTACTCGGCCGTCTTCTTCCCCGGAGCCAGGAGCTGCACCGCCACCGCGGTCAGAACCATCAGGGCCGCCAGGCCGATCAGTCCGACGCGCATCCCGCCGGTGAAGTCGCCGCCGGCCACCAGCGCCCCGATCACCGCGACCGACAGGGCGCCGCCGACCTGGCGCGAGGTGTTGACGATCCCGGCGGCGGTGCCGGCCCGGTCGGCGGGGACGCTGCCCATCACCATGATCGTCAACGCCGGCACCACGAACGAGCCGGCGAAGGCGACCGGGACCAGCAGCAGGACCAGCAGCCACAGCGGCTGATCCGGCCGCACCGCGAGCAGCGCCAGCATCGCGCCGGCGGTGCCGAACAGTCCGATCGTCATCGACAGCCGGGCGCCGATCCGGGCCACCATGCGCGCCGCGACGGTCAGGTTGACGATCGTCACCACCGCCGTGATCGGGGCGAACAGCAGGCCGGTGACGGTCGCCGACTTGTGCCCGACCTGCTGGAAGTACAGGCTCAGCGTGAAGATCACGCCGTAGAACGCCGCGTTCACCGCGAACCCCGCCGCCGCCGTCAGCGACATCGCCCGGGAGCGGAACAGCGCCAGCGGCACCATCGGCCGGGCCTGCCGCGACTCGGCCGCGAGGAACCCAGCGGCCGCCACCGCGGCCGCGGCGAATGACGCCAGCACCGGCGCCGTGCCGAAGCCCTTCGACCCGCCCTCGATGAACCCGTAGGTCAGCCCGGCCAGCGCCACCACCGAGGTCACCAGCCCGGCCGCGTCGAAGTGCGAGGCGCTCGCAGCACGCTGCGAGCGAGGCGTCCCGGCCAGCAGCGCCAGCGCCAGCGCGCCGGCCGGCAGGTTCAGGAAGAAGATCCAGCGCCAGTCCACCGCGGCGGTGATCAGGCCGCCGGCCACCGGGCCCGCGGCGGCCGCCGACGAACCGGCCGCCGTCCACAGCGCGATCGCCTTGTTCCGCGCGACCGGGTCCGGGAACGCCTGCCGCACCAGCGCCAGCGAGGCCGGCAGCATCACCGAGGCCGCCGCGCCCTGCACCAGGCGGGCCACGATCAGCAGCGCCAGTGACGGCGCCAGCCCGCACGCCGCCGAGGCCAGCGTGAATCCGATCAGCCCGAGCCCGTACGCGGCCTTGGCCCCGATCCGGTCGGCCAGCGCCCCGGCCGACAGCATCAGCGCGGCGAACGCCAGGGTGTAGCCGTCGATCACCCACTGCGAGCCGGCCAGCCCGCCGGACAGGCTGCGGTTGATCGACGGCAGCGCCACGTTGACCACCATGGCGTCGAGCCCGACGAGGAAGAAGCCGAAGGCGGCGGCCGCCAGGACGCGCTTGGCGGGAGCAGCGGAGGCGGAGGAGGAGGCGGTCGCGGAGGTGGCGCCGGGAGCGCCCGCGAGGCCGGGTACGGCCGGAGCGGCGGTGCTTGTGGCCCGCAGCCGGAGCGTGGTGAGAGCTGTCATGCTGGTAACTCTCGTCCCGCTCAGCGCCGCTATACAGACCGCGTTGAGCCGGGGAGCGCCGTGCCGGGGTGCGACACACCCCCTCACATCCAACGCAGGGCGTTTACGCTGGAAGTATGACGAACGGCAGTGAGTTGGGGATCTTCTTGAAGGCGCGGCGCGCGCAGGTGAAGCCGGAGGACGTGGGCCTGCCCACCGGCACCGGCGTCCGCCGCACGCCGGGCCTGCGCCGGGAAGAGGTCGCGATCCTGGCCGGCGTCAGCGTCGACTACTACACCCGGCTGGAGCGCGGCAAGGAGACCAACCCGAGCCCGGCGGTGCTGGACGCCCTGGCCCGCATCCTGCGCCTGAACCGCGACGAGCACCAGCACCTGCACGACCTGACGGCGCACGCCGCCCGGCCGGCGCGCCAGGACGAGCACCGCCGGGCCCGCGACCGCACGGTGCGCGAGGGCGGCCTGGTCATCCTGGAATCGCTGCGCCCGAACCCCGCGATCATCGTCACCCGCACCAACGACCTCCTGGCCGCGAACCCCTCCGGCGCGGCGCTGTACCCCGGCCTGGTGGACTGGCCGACTAGGCTGCGCAACGTCAGCCGGTACATCTTCCTGCACCCGGCGGCCAAGGAGCTCTACCCGGAGTGGGACAAGTTGGTCCCGAAGTCGGTGGCCTTCCTGCGTGCCCGCGCCGGCGCCGATCCCGACGACCCGGACCTGGTGCGCCTGGTCGGCGAGCTCGTGGTGAAGAGCCCTGAGTTCGCGCGGCTGTGGGAGCGTTACGAGCTGTGCCTGCACGCTCAGGGCACGAAGGCCTTCCAGCACCCCGATGTCGGCGCGATGACCCTGGACTACGAGGCGATGGAGCTGGCGAACTCCGGCGGCCAGCGCCTGGTCGTGTACTACACCGTCCCCGGCACCCCGGACCATGACGCGGTGACGCTGCTGGACATGATCGGCTCAGGCGTTCTCGCGCGCGGCGTGCCGGGACTCCAGCACTTCGGCCAGCGCGCCGACGGACATCTTGTGGAAGGCGGGGATCGGGCCGGTGTGGCCGATGAGGAAAAACGCTGAGCGCACCGTGTACCGAAGGATCCGCAGCGCCGTGTGGAACAGGTAGAACGCCAGCGGGATCTCGCCGAACACCGCGGCGAGTATCGCCGGGGTCTCGTCCCGGGTGCCCCAGTCCAGGACGACGTCGAACCACGCGTCGCAGATCAGCAGCGCGCCGGTGAAGATGCACGCCATGACCACGATCTGCCGCCGCCGCCACGCCGCCCACGTGGTGAGCAGCAGCCCGAAGACCAGGAGCGAGTCGAACCCGACCCAGGCCGCGGCCCATTGCTTGGCGGGATGGTGGTCTGGCAGGACGTTGGCCAGATAGACGATCCACGGCACCATCACCGCGCACCCGCCGGTGACGATGGTCAGGAACAGTTGGCGCAGATGCCGCAGGTGCGGGTCGTTCAGGTTTGGTAGCCCGAGGGTTTGAAGCTCGTCGTTGTCCATGTATTCGATCGTCGCACGTCGTTGGTAACGAGTGGATCACGGGGTGCAACCCTCGGTACGGCGGCACGTCGTTCCAAGTGGAGAGAGCGAAACGGCTGCAACGGGAGGGATCGGTCATGGTCGGGCAGGGGCGGAAGAAGTGGGCGCGGGCCGCGGTGTGCGCGGCGGCGCTGATGACGCCGTTGGCGGTGAGCGGTTGCCAGAGCGGGACGAACGCGGGCGGCGCGGGTTCGGGGGCGACGAGCGGGGCGAGCGGGACGCCGGTGGCGTCGTCGAGTCCTGCGACGGTCACTTCGTCCTCGGGGCGGAGCACGGCGGCGTCCTCATCGTCGTCGACTCCTTCGCCGGCGCCTTCGGAGCTGAACGCGACCGGCGGCACCGGGCTGACGGTGTCCGACGGCTCCAGCAAGGTCCTGATGAACGGCCAGGCCGTCGACTTCGGCACCGCCGTCCACGATCCGTCCTGGTCCCCGGACGGCAAGCGGGTCGTCTTCATCGACGGCGGCGGCAACCTGGTGGTCGCCAAGGCCGACGGCACCGGCCGGACCGAGGTCGCCAAGAACCCCGGTGGGCAGAAGTGGTCGCACCCGACGTGGCAGACCAGGAAAGCCGATCCGGTGAACCAGGTGCCGGCGCTCAACGCCTTCTTCTTCGCATCCACCGTCGACGGCACCACCACCTTGAAGACTGTCACGGTGGACGCGCACGACGGCAAGCCCCAAGAACTCGAGCTGAACGGCTACGCGGACGAGAACGCGGCCCTGCCGCCGCTGACCGGCAACCAATGGCCCTCGGCCGCCGGGCAGCTGGGCGCCGCGGTCTACGAGCACGACAACGGCTCCGGCTCCGATGTCTACGTACGCGACGACTACCTGCGCCAGCAGGGCGGCCTGTCGATCAAGAACGCCGCCCAGCCGGGCTACGTACTTCTCGGCAAGACCTCGACCGGCGAGGAGACGCCGGAGGTGGTCTTCGTCCGCGCGGTGAACGGACACCGGCACGTGTTTCTCAGCTCCCTGCAGACCAGCACCGGCGGTGACAGGCCGGCCCCGAAAGACCTGACGCCCAACGCCACGACCGACTGTGTCGAGCCCGCCATCTCCTCGGACGGCAAGACCGTCGCGTTCTCCACCCCCTCCGGCGTCGAGATCGTCCCGGCCGACGGCTCCAAGGCGCCGAAGCTGGTGACGAGCGTGCCGGGGTTCCCGGCGTTCCGCGCGGGTTCGTAGCTCTCGGCTTCCCTGGCAGGTGGAGATAGACAGTCCAAGTTGCACAGTTCAGACTGAAGAATTAGGGTAGAGGTATCAGCCACCTCCGCAGAGAGGGCTTGCCTGTGACCACCCTTGCCGAACGTCTCCTCAGCCATGCCCCGAACGCCGCCGGACCCGATGCCGCCACCGGCTTCGACCGCCGCCTCATCGCGCCGATGATCCTCGGCTCGATCCTCAACCCCGTCAACTCCTCGATGCTGGCGGTCGCCCTGATCCCGATCGGCCGGGCCTTCGGGGCGGCGCCGTCGCAGACCGCGTGGCTGGTGTCGGGGCTCTACCTCGCGACGGCGGTGGGGCAGCCGGTGATCGGCCGGCTCGTCGACGCGTTCGGGCCCCGGCTGCTGTACCTGTCCGGGACCGCGGTGGTCGGGCTGGCCGGAGTGCTGGGGGTGTGGGCGCCGACGCTCGGGGTGCTGGTGGGCTCGCGCGTGCTGCTCGGCTTCGGGACGTCGGCCGCGTATCCGGCCTCGATGTCGTTGCTGCGCTCGGAGGCCGATCGCACGGGGCTGAGAAGCCCCAGCGGCATCCTGGCCGCGCTGTCGATCGCCAACCAGGTGATCTCCGTCATCGGGCCGACGCTCGGCGGACTGTTGATCGCCGCCGGCGGCTGGCATCTGATCTTCGCCGTCAACGTTCCGCTGTCCGCCGCGTGTCTGGTCCTCGGCGCGGCCCGCCTGCCCCGGCGCGTCAGGACCGGAAACGCCCACAGCATCGACGTCGTCGGCATGCTGATGTTCGCCGCGATGCTCACCGCGTTCTTGGTCTTCCTGATGAACCCCGGTACCGGCCACCTCTACCTGGTGTTCG
>JAEKKI010000132.1 GCA_019510485.1 Catenulisporales bacterium | reverse complement strand
ACCGGCAACCTCTTTCCGCTAGCATGCACAGGCTCGAACAAAGCAGTGCCCTGTCTCTGGGATCTAACTCTCTCTTGACAGGGCATTGATCGCGTGTTCCACCACGTATAAAGGGCCACCGTGAGAATCACCCAGAAGCTCGGCATCCTGGTCGCCGTCCCGCTGTGCGCCGTCTCAGGTTTCGGGGCTCTGGCCCTGGTCACCTCCACCTCGGGGGCGACCGAGGCCGGCCATCTGCATACCCTGATGGACTCCGCGACCGCGGCCGGGGACCTGGTGGGCGAGCTGCAGGACGAACGCACCCAAGTGGCGTTGTTCCTGACCAACGCGGGCAGCGGCAGCGTGCTGGCGCTGAGCAACCAGATCGCCAAGAGCCAGGCGGCCGCGGCGGTCTACCGGGACCGGGTCAAGGGGATGCCGTGGCTGTCGGCGGACGGGCACGCGCTGCTGGCCCGGATCGAAGGTGAGCTCCAGGCCGTCGACCGGCTGCGGGACATCATCAAGAGCGGCTCGCCGCAGGCGCTGTCGGCGGCGGACTTCCAGTACCACATCGTCATCGCCGACCTGCTCTCCTTCCACCGGCTCGCGCAGGACTCCGGGGCCACGGCCAAGGTCGCCGCCATGCTGCAGGCCACCGAGAGCCTGAGCGACGCCCGGGAGTCGCTCAGCGAGGAGGAGTCGGGCGTCCTGCGCACGGCCGCGGCGCCGGCCCAGACCGCGTCGGCGATCCAGGACCTGATCGTCGGCCGCACCGGCTACACCGGGGCGATGGAGTCCTTCGCCGCGCTGGCCCCGGCGAACTGGCGCGGCGTGCCGGACCAGATGCTCGGCGGCGCGAACCTGGCCCTCGCCGGGCAGTTGGAGGACGGCGTGGCGCACACGCCGGTCGGGCAGAAGGTCCAGCTGGACACCAAGCTGTGGGCGGACACGATCGACGCCCGGCTGGACCGGCTGGACACCGTGCGCAAGGGCATGGACCGGGCCACGCTGGACCTGATCACGAAGGACCGCACCTACCAGCGCGAGCTGGCCGGCGGCGAGGCCGCCGCGGTGGCCGGCACCGTGCTGCTGGCCCTGGTGGTCAGCCTGCGCCTGGGCCGGCCGATCATCAGGGGTCTGCGGGGGCTGCGCGACGGCGCGCACACCGTCGCCTTCGAGGACCTGCCGGCCGCGGTCCAGTCGCTGCGCGGCAGCGACGCGCTGGCCGGCAAGACACCCGAGGAGTTCGCCGGCGCCGCCGAGGGCGGCCTGCCGGTGGCCGGCGACGACGAGATCGCCGCGGTGGCCCGGGCCTTCAACGCGGTCCGGCACGAGGCCATCCGCACCGCCGCCGAGCAGGAACTGCTGCGCGCCGGCGTGGGCGCGGCCTTCGTCGCCCTGGCCCGCCGCGGCGAGCGCCTCACCGGCGCGCTCACCCTGGAGCTGGACAAGGCCGAGCGGGACGAGCAGGACCCGGACCGGCTGGCCCGGCTGTTCGTGCTGGACCACCTGGCCGCGCGCATGACCCGCAACAACGAGAGCCTGCTGGTCCTGGGCGGCGAGGGCACGGCCCGGGTCCGGGACGAGGGCGTGCCGCTGGTGGACGTGATCCGCGCGGCCTCCGGCCGCATCGAGCGCTACTCGCGGGTGGACCTGATCAACGTCGACCTCGGCGTGGTCGTCGCCCCGCCGGTGGTCGACCACCTGGTGCACCTGTGCGCGGAGCTGCTCGACAACGCCACGACCTTCTCCGCCCCCGACAGCCGGGTCACGGTCGACGCCCGCATGATGGCCGACCGCATCATCATCCAGATCACCGACCGCGGCATCGGCATGACCCCGGTCCGGCGCGCCGAGCTCAACGCCCGCCTGACCACCCCGACCCAGCTGGACGCCGCCTCGGTCCAGGCGATGGGCCTGACCGTGGTCGGCCAGCTGGCGTCCTGGTACGGCATCGCGGTGGAGCTTCGGCCCAACCCGCAAGGCGGCACCATCGCCGAGTTCGTCCTGCCGCCGACGCTGTACTGGGCGCCGGAGCCGGCGGACACCGGATTCGCGCTGCCGACCGGGTACAACGGCCAGCCGACCGCCGGGGCTCCGGTGTCGGGGAACGCGGTGTCGCCGAACGCGCGGAGCAACGGGGTCTCGGGCGGTCGGCGGCGCCGGTCCGTCCCGCCGACGGAGGACACCGAGCCGGCTCCCGCCGGCGGGAACACTCCGCGGCACGGCGGGCGGACACCGGACTATCCGCCGCGTACGGTCGCCTCGCAGCCGAGTACGCCCTACCCGGCTCCGCCCGCGCCGGCTTTGGACGACACCGGGCGTCCGACCGCCTTCCCGCCGGCTCCGATCCGGGTCAGGCCCCTGAGCCAGCCCACCGGTCCCGTCGTTCCGGAGTCGGAGGCGGGCCACAGCCCCTGGCTGAGCAGGCCGCTGCCGAAGCGCGTACCGGACGCCGCGCCCACGGTCGCCTCGGCGATCCCGGGCCAGGCGGCCGCCGCGGCCGCCGCCGCCGGCTCGGCGCAGAACCCTGTGACCGCGTATCCGGGCCGATCGGCCGGATCGCCGGTCTCCGGCCAGCCGGCCGCCTCGGCGTACCCGGGCCGGCAGCCGAATCAGCACGCTGCTTCGGCGTACCCGGGCCAGCCCGCCGCCCCGGCCCCGGCGAACCCGCCGGCACCCCAGCCGGCGATCCCGTCCGGCCCCGGCGAAGGCGAACAGCCGCCGGCCCCGGACCCCGGCGCCGGCGCCGCGCCGAACCCCCCGCGCCGCACCATGCACGGCCTGCCCAAGCGCGTCCCGCTGGACCGGCTGCCGGCCGAGGCGATGGGCGAGCTGCCGGAGGCGGTGGCGGCGAACCCGGCCGAGCGGGATCCGTCGCGGGTGTCGGCCTCCATGGCGGCCTACGCGCGCGGGATCGGCGGACGCGCCGCTCCCGCCCCCCGGCCGCCCGCCCGGCCGGGCACTCCTCAACCCCCTTATACTCCGACGTCAAGCACAGGGAACTTCTAAATGTCGCTCATCTCCAACAGCCCGCCGGACAACCTGGACTGGCTCCTCAACGACTTCGCGCTCCGCGTCCCGGGGATCGTGCACGCCCTGGCCGTCTCGGCCGACGGTCTGGTGGTGGCCGCGAGCGCGAACCTGGACGAGGAGCAGGCCGAACAGCTGGCGGCGGTGGCCTCCGGGCTGGTGGGCCTGCTGGCCGGCGCCGCGCGGCTGCTCGGGGCCACTCCGGTGCAGAGCAACCTGACCGAGCTCTCCGGCGGGTTCCTGTTCTCGATGGCGGTCAGCGACGGCGCCTCGCTGCTGGTCTTCGCCCGCCGCGAGTGCGACATCGGCCAGGTCTCCTACACCATGGCCGAGCTGATCAACCAGGTCGGCGACTCGCTGACGCCGATGGCGCGCTCGCGCATGCTGGCCCGCGAAGCCCCGGGCCGGACCCGGTGAGCGGCCAGGACCTGCGGGCCACGGCGGCCAAGATCGTGGTCGCCGGCGGGTTCGGGGTCGGCAAGACCACGCTGGTCGGGGCGGTGTCCGAGGTGCCGCCGCTGACCACCGAGGCGGAGATGACCGTCGCGGGGGCGGGCATCGACGACGTCTCGGCCACCCCCGGCAAGACCGCCACCACCGTGGCGATGGACTTCGGCCGCATCACGCTGGCCGCCGACCTGATCCTGTACCTGTTCGGGGCCCCGGGCCAGGAGCGCTTCTGGTTCTTCTGGGACGAGCTGAGCCGCGGGGCGATCGGCGCGGTGGTGATGGCCGACGTCCGGCGGCTGGACGACGCGTTCGCGGCGATCGACTTCTTCGAGCACCGCGCCATCCCGCACGTCATCGCGATCAACCAGTTCGACGGCGCCCCGCTGCACGGCCACGAGGAGATCCGCGACGCGCTCTCGGTCCGCGACGACGTCCCGGTGCTGATCTGCGACGCGCGCCAGCGCGAGTCCAGCAAGCGCGTGCTGGTGACCCTGGTGGAACACGCGGTGACCCAGCTGCGGATGAACCCCGAGGCGGCCTACGCGGGGCCCTGATCAGCACCGCCTCATACCCCGGATCCATGTTCGCTCCGGTCTTGCTCCACTTTGTCCGACCCGCTTCACCGATCCTTCGCCACCTTCCTGATTCAGCTTTGAGGAGATCGCCTTGTTCTCGTCTTCCCCCGCCTCCCGCCGTCCCAGGCGCCTGCGCGCCATCATGGCGATCGGCGCCGTCACCGCACTCGCGGCGGCCGGCTGCAGCAGCGACAAGTCCAGCAAGAGCAGCGGCAGCGGCGCCGCCAAGGGCGACTCGCAGATCACGATCGGTCTGATCACCGCGCTGTCCGGCAGCAACAAGGCGCTGGGCCCGGACCACCTCAACGGCTTCAAGCTCTACCTGGAGACCCACGGCAACAAGCTCGGCGGCCACGACGTCAAGCTGGACGTCGGCGACGAGGCCGACGGCGGCGCCGCGGCCGTCCCGGTGGCGAACAAGATGCTCAAGGAGGACAAGGTCCTGGCCATCGCCGGCATCGTGGCCACGCCGACGATCAACGCCGTGGTCCCGCTGGCCACCGCGGCCGGCGTCCCGGTGGTCAACACCGGCGGCCGGCCGACCGTGAAGGACGTCTCCCACCTGTGGACGATGAGCTTCATGTCCACCGACCCGGGCGGCGCCATGGGCCCGTACATGGCACAGAACGTCGGCGGACCGGTCTACGTCTTCGGCCCGGACTACCAGGGCGGCTACGACCAGATCCGCGGTTTCACCGACTCCTTCGCCAAGGCCGGCGGCAAGCTCGCCAACGACGGCGGCAAGCCGGCCTTCACGCCGTTCCCGACCACCACGGACTTCACCCCGTTCCTGGCGAAGGTCAAGGCCACCGGCGCCAAGGCCATCTACTGCTTCTACACCGGCTCCTCGGCGATCGCCTTCGTCAAGAACTGGGCGCAGTCCGACGCCAAGGACGTGCCGCTGTACGCGGCCGGGTTCATCACCGAGGGCGGGACGCTGAAGGCCGAGGGCCCGGCGGCGGCCGGCATCATCACCTCGATGAACTACTCCCCCGACATCCCGAGTGCCGCGAACCGCACGTTCGTCTCGGCGTGGATGCAGAAGTACAACGGCGAGCAGCCGCCGGCCACCGCCATGTACAGCTGGGACGCCGCCTCGGTGCTGGACCAGGCGATCGCCAAGGCCGGGCCGAACCCGACGTCGGCGTCGGTCAACGAGGCGATCAAGGCGCTGGGCCAGATCGACAGCCCGCGCGGCCCCTGGCAGCTGTCGGCCGACACCCACGTCCCGATCCAGAAGTGGTACCTGCGCAAGACCCAGCTGGACGGCACCGCGCTGGCCAACGTGAAGATCGGCGACCTGGCCACGATCGGCAGCTGAGCGTCAGCACTGTGCCGGTTTTCACCAAGCGCACTCGAAAGTAGCTGGACAGCTCGCCAAGTGGCTGGGAAGGAATCCCAGCCACTTGGCGAGCGCATTGATAAGAGCACGGCGGAAGGGACTCCATGGGCGCGCTCAACGCGCACCTCGTACCGGCGGTGGACGGCGTGGCCTACGGGCTGCTGCTGTACGTCGCGGCCGCGGGGCTGACACTGCTGTTCGGGATCGGCGGCGTGCTGAACATCGCCCACGGAACCCTGTTCGCCCTCGGCGGCTACCTGGCCGCCACCGTCTCCGACGGCTCCTGGTCCTCGGCCCTGCTGGGCCTGGCCGTGGCCGTCGTGGGCGGCACGCTCGGCGGGGCGGTGCTGGCCGTCGGCACCGCTCCGCTGGTCGAGCGCGGCGAGCTGCCGCAAGCGCTGTTGACGTTCGGCCTGGCGCTGGTCGGCGGGGACATCCTGAGCACCGTTTACGGCGGCGACGAGCACCCGGTGGTGGTGCCGCACGCGGTGAACGGCACGGTCCACTTCTTCGGGCACGTGTATCCGACCTACCGCCTGATGTTCATCGTCATCGCCGCGGTGCTGGCCGTCGCCGGGACGCTCGTCCTGGGCCGGACCCGGGTCGGGGCGCTGCTGCGGGCCACGGCCGACGACCGGGCCATGGTCGGGGCCATGGGCTACGCGCCGTGGCGGGTGCACGCGGCGCTGTGCGCGGCGGCCGGGGCGCTGGCCGGGCTGGCCGGCGGCCTGGGCGCGCCGATCATCGGGCCGGGACCGGACACCGCTGACAAGGTGCTGATGTTGTCGATGGTCGTCATCGTGCTCGGCGGCCCGGGATCGGTGCTCGGGGCGTTCGTCGCGGCGGTCGCGGTCGGGGAGATCGAGACGCTCGGGGTGTCGATCTCCTCGGACTGGGCGCCGTACCTGCTGTTCGGGATGATGGCGGCGGCGCTGATCGTGCGGGCTCTCCGGGGCGGGCTCGGCGGGGTGGGCATCGCGATGCCGGGGAAGGCGCGGGCATGAGCGCGCCGACCAGTCCGGTGACGCCGAGCGGTTCGGCGGATCCGAGCGTCGAGACCGAGCCGGTCATGCCGACGGTCCGGGCTTCCCAGACCGCCCGTACCATCCTGTCCTCCCCGCGACTGCGCGTCGGCGCCCCGGCCACCGCGGCCGCGGTCCTGCTCCTCATCGCGCCGTCCACCTTCGACGGCTACGGCATCGGGCTGCTGTCCAAGGCGCTGGCGCTCGGCGTGCTCGCCGTCAGCGTCGTCGTCCTGGCCGGGTTCGCCGGGCTGCCGTCGGTGGGCCAGGCGGCGCCGTTCATGGTCGGCGCCTACACCGCCGGGATCATGGGACAGCACGGGCACGGCATCGGCGTCGTGCAGCTGGTGTGCGGAGCCGGCGCGGCGGCGGGGTTCGCGGCCGTCACCGGGCTGGTCGTGATCCGCACGCGCGAACTGGCCTTCCTGATGACCACGCTGGCGGTCGGCGAGCTGGCGGTCGCGGTGGCCGGGCAGTGGCACTCGCTGACCGGCGGCACGGACGGCATGTACGGGATCCCGCCGGTGCGGCCGGTGCCCGGCACCGCGCTGCTGGACAGTGACAAGTCCGTGTACTGGTACGTGCTGGCCGCCACGGTGGTCGTGGTCGCCGTGGCCTGGCGCGTGCTGCGCTCGCCGGTCGGCAAGCTGCTGCTGGCGTGCCGCGACCACGAGGCCCGGATGCGCTCGGCCGGCCATCCGGTGACGCTGTACCAGTGGCTGGCCTATGTCGCCGCCGGGGCGCTGGCCGGCTTCGGCGGAGTCCTGATGTGCACGGTCAACGAGTACGTGTCCCCGGCCGACGGCAGCTTCGCCAACTCCGCGCTGGTGCTGCTCGCGGTCGTGCTGGGCGGGGCGACCTCACCGCTGGGCGCCCTGCTCGGCGCCGGGCTCATCGTCGCCACCCGGGACTGGCTGTCCGGGCCGTTCCCGGGCCACGGGCCGCTGCTGCTCGGGCTGATGTTCATCATCGCGGTCTACGCGCTGCCCAATGGGGTGGCCGGGGTGAAGGTGCGGCTGCCGCGACGGCCGGGAGGTTCGGCATGACCGGCGTGATCGAGATCAGCGGCCTGACGAGGGCGTTCGGCGCGACGGTGGCGGTGTCCGACCTCGACCTGACCTTCGCCGCCGGCGGCCGGCACGCGGTGATCGGCCCCAACGGCGCGGGCAAGACGACGCTGCTCAACCTGATCGCCGGCGAGCTGCGCCCCACCTCGGGCCGGATCCGCTACGACGGCCGCGACGTCACTCGCACCGCCCGCGCCAAACGTTCGCGGCTGGGCATCGCCCGCACCTTCCAACAGCCGACGGTGTGGAGTTCGCTGTCCGTGGCCGACAACATCGCCCTGGCGGCGTGGCCGCACGCGGGGACGCGCGGCACATGGCGCCGGCGCCGCTACCGCGCCTTGTCCGAGTCCTGCGAACGCCACCTGGAGACGGTCGGCATCACGGACCTGGCCGACCGCCCGGCCGGCGCGCTGGCCCACGGCGAGCGCCGCATGCTCGACATCGCCATGGCGCTCGCGGCCGACCCGAGGGTGCTGCTGCTGGACGAGCCGGCGGCCGGACTGACCGAGCAGGGCGTGGCCCGGCTGCTGGCGGCGGTGCGGGCGCTGCCGGCGGAGGTGACGGTCGTGGTGGTGGAGCATGACTTCGCGTTCGTCTCGGCGGTCGCTGATACGGTCACGGTTCTGCACGACGGTAAGCTGCTGGCCACTGGCACCCCGGCCGAGATCGCCGCCGACGCTTCGGTGCGCACGGCATATTTGGGCGACTTGGGCGAACCGGGTGTCGTCGAGGAGGTCCGCTGATGCTGACGATCGACTCCCTGACCGCCGGCTACGACGGCGGCACGGTATTGCACGGCCTGGACGTGGAGATCCCCCTCGGGGCGGTCCACGCAGTGGTCGGGCACAACGGCGCCGGCAAGACGACACTGATCCACACGGTCGCGGGGCTGGTCGCGGCCTCGTCCGGCCGGGTCGTGGTGGACGGCGGCGATGTCACCCGGCTGCCGGCGCACCGCCGCGCCCGGGCCGGGGTCGGCCTGGTTCCGCAGGGGCGCCGCGTGTTCCCCAACCTGACCGTGCAGGAGCACTTGACGCTGGCTTTCGGCCGCGGCGGTCGCCGACGCGATCGCGCGGCGGAGTGGACGCCGGAGAGCGTCAAGGCGCTGCTGCCGCGCCTCGCCGAGCGCGCGGGTCACCGCGGCCGGCAGCTGTCGGGCGGTGAGCAGCAGATGCTGGCGATCGCCCGGGCGCTTCTGGGCCAACCGCGCTTGTTGCTGCTCGACGAGCCCACGGAGGGTTTGGCACCACTGCTTGTGCAAGACATCGCGTCGCTTATCAAGAGGCTGCCGGAGCGGGGACTGACGGTTCTGCTGGCGGCGCCACAGCCGACCTTCGCGGCGTCGGTCGCCGATCGGGTGACGATTCTGGTAGCCGGCCGTGCCGCCGAGGAGTTCAGCGCCGAGACGCTTCGGGAGAAGCCGGAGCTTGCCGCGCTCGCCATGGGGCACGCTGGTGCCGGTCACGAGATAGGCGCCGGCGAGGCAGCGGCGCGCTGACTTCGCGGCTGCGGCCGGCGGTCGGGTAAAGGTCGAAATACTCTGGTCGCCCTCAGCGGCTGGTCACCTACCTCCCGCAGCCGGAGCGACCGCGCGCGAGTCACGCTCAACGCACCTGCCTTCTGGTCCCCTCACAAACAGAACACGACATCGAAATGTCGGCCTTGCTTGAGGTGACCAGAAGCCAGCCATCCTGGAAAGCGAGCACGACCATGACCCGAACTGACCTTCACCTACTCTGGAAGCCGGCTTCGCTCCGGCGGCTCCACCCCGACACCCCGCAGGGCCTCGGCGATGAAGTCGGACTTCGCGTTCGTATACGCATTGCGGTTGGACTCATACCGCGCAGCCAGTCCGAGCTTCAGTTCCGCATACGCACCCCTGAGACCGGCGTCGCCACGCAGCACGTCCCGGAACGCCACCAACGTTTCCACATACGGATCATCGACAGCGATCACCATGAGGTGATGCGTGCGAGATTCCGGACGAGGCCGCAGCAGCCACAGGCGCCAGCCGGCATTCGGATCATCCGGCCAGTACAGCCAGCCGGCATCCGCCAGAACCCGCACCATAGAAGCGCGATCTTCCAACGAGGCCACCGGAGCCAGCATGTCGACGATCGGCTTGGCCCGAAGACCCGGCACGGACGTCGAACCAACATGCTCGACCGCGCCGTCCAGCCATGGCGCGAGGATCGTCGCGACCTGCTCTGCTTCCGTGGCGAAGCTCAACGCCCACGCAGGGTCGTAGTCAACAATCTCCAGTCGCTGATCAGACACGCCCGAACCCTATATGGGACTTCCGCACGAACTTCCCCACCGATCGGCCGTCCACGCCGTCTACCGTCCGGAGTTCGCGCTGAAGCCGCTTCAGTTTTCATGAACTCCGGGCCAAGTACGCAGCTCGCGCGCGATCGCATGAGCTGCGGGAGGTAAGGCGACCAGCTACGCGGCGCGACCAAAGTATTTCGACCTTCACCCAACCGCTACAAAGCCGCGCGCCAGCAAACTCCGGCAACGCTGTGAGGCCACCGGGTAGGTGGCCTCACAGCGTTACTCCGTACTCTGTATCACTCAGCTAGCCGTACAAACCGGCGTCGGCGACGCATTGCTCCCGCTGAACGTCCCCTGCAACCCGAACGTCGCATCGGCCCCCGGCGCGATGGCGGCGTTGAAGGTCACCGGCGTGAACGTCTCGTTCTGCCCGCTGTGCGCCTCCGTCGCGCTCCAGGCGTTGGTGACGTGCTGATTGCCGGGCCAGGTCCAGGTGACCTGCCAGGTGTGAGTCGCCGTGTTCCCGGTGTTGGTGACCGTGACGGTGGCCGTGAAGCCGGTGTCCCAACTGTTCGCCACGTACGTCGCCTTGCAGCCGGCGTTGGTGGTGGCACTCTGGGTCGTCGCGCTCACCGCGGCCGAGGCCGGGGACACGTTGCCGGCCGCGTCGGAGGCCTTGACCGTGTAGCTGTACGCGGTCGCCGGCGACAGGCCGGTGTCGGTGAACGTCGTCCCGGTCGCCGTCCCGACCACGAAGTTGCCCCGGTAGACGCTGTAGCCGGTGACGCCGACATCGTCGGTCGCCGCCGTCCAGGACAGCGACACCGACGTCGCCGTGGTGCCGGTCACCGCCACGCTCGTCGGGGCCGTGGGCGGCGTGGTGTCGCCGCCGTTGTTCCCGCCGCCGCTGAAGCCGGGCGCCTTGATGGAGGCGAGGTAGCCGTCCTTGACCGTGTTGACCGTCAGCCAGTCGTCGTTCAGGATGCCGCCGGTGTCACCGGAGTCGGGGTTCCACGACCAGAAGGTCCACTGGTAGCTGTCGGCGCCGTAGGTGGCGGTCGGGCGCAGGTAGGAGACCAGGGCCTTGAGCCAGGCCTGGTCGGTCGGGGACTGCAGCGTCGTGCCGAACTCGCCGACCCACACCGGCGCGATGTTGGAGTCGAACAGGTAGCCCCAGTTCTTGCCCCAGATCGCCGGCATGTTGGACGGGAACGACGCCTCGTGGAACCAGGGCTGGTCGGCCACGCTGGTGGCGTAGTCGTGCGCCGAGTACACCAGCCGGTTCGCCACGTTCAGGCGCACCGGGTAGGTCCCGGCGCCCTGCAGGTTGCCGCCCCACCAGTTGGAGCTGCCGTTGAAGGTCTGCACACCCTCGACGAAGACCAGCATGTTCGGGTTGGCCGCCAGCACCGCGTTCCCGCCGCGCTCGGCCGCGAGCCGCCAGTCCTTCGTGGTGTCGCCGCAGCCCCAGCACGCCGGGTCGTGCGGCTCGTTGTGCAGGTCGATGCCGACGACCGCCGGGTTGTTCTGGTAGCGCCTCGCGATCGCCGACAGGTTGCTGATCCACGTCGACTCCGGGACGGTCGCGGTGTACCACAGTGCCGACTGCCCGCCGGCGTCCGGGCGGTGCCGGTCCAGGATCACCCGCAGGCCGATCGAGCCGGCGTAGTTCACGATCTTGTCCATCACCTGGAGGGAGTTCAGCCCCTGCAGGTCGCCGTTCATCTGGTAGAAGTTGATGCTGTTCGGCATGGTGCCGGACTTGAAGATGTCGTCGCTGTAGGGCAGCCGGATCGTGTTGTAGCCCAGCGTCTTCATCTGGTCGATCATCGCCTTGTAGTCCCGGGACCACAGGCCGTGGACGACGTCGTTGCTGGTCTCGAAGCCGAACCAGTTGATGCCCGCGATGCGCACCGCCTGGTTGTTCGAGTCCAGGATCTGCCGGCCGCTGGTGTGCCAGTAGCCGGCGCCGGCCGCCGCGACGGCCGGAGTCGTGGCCGCGGACGACGTCGGCGGCGCGGCTCCGGCGGTACCCGCGACCGCGCCGCCGGCAGCCGTCGCCACCACTAGGAGCAGGGCTGCGGCGGTACGCCTTCCGGGCAGACGTCGAAGGTTGATTCGGCGCATGGCGACTCCAGTCTCCGCGATCCGTGGTTGTCGGTGTTCAGTGCGACTTCACTACAGAGCGCGCAGATCGCTCCGGCAACCGGCGGGACCCGCCGGCTGCCGGAGCGATGGATGAATCAGCTGGTCACAGGGGAAACCCTGAAACCGGGCCGGATGAAACTTCCTATCCGAGCTTCCACTGCTGGTTGCTGCCGCCGTTGCAGGTCCACAACTCGACCAGGGCGCCGTCCGCGGTGGAGCCTCCGGTGACGTCCAGGCACAGCCCTGAGGCGACTCCGGTGATGGTGCCGTTGGAGTTGACCTGCCACTGCTGGTTGGTCTGGCCGTTGCAGGACCAGATGATGGCCTTGGTGCCGTTGGTGGTTCCCTTGCCGTTGGCGTCCAGGCACATCGTGGTCCCGCCCACGGTCACCGTCAGCTCGTTGGCGCTGGTGTGGGTCCAGCTCTGGTTGGCCCCGCCGTTGCAGGTGTAGATCTGCTGCTGGGTGCCGCCGGTGGCGGTGGAGTTGGGGTCGTCGAGGCACTTGCCCGCGCCCACCGCGTGCAGCGGGCCGCCGGTCGTGTTGGTGGTGCCGGTGGCGTAGCCGGCGGCCACGATGTTGGCCTGCACCGAGTTCTCGGTGGCGTCCGACGGGTAGCCGGAGGTCATCACCCCTTCGTAGAAGGTGCCCGCCGAGCCCTTGCTGTTGTCACCGCCGATGCCCAGGATGATGGCGCCTTCCTTGTGCATCGGGTTGTAGCCGCTCACGTTCGGGCGCTGCCCGGAGTAGAACGTCGACAGGTTCCCGGACTGCGCGTTGCCGCCCCGGATCGCCCACAGGTTCGCGGTGCCCTTCACGATGGCGGTGGTGAAGCGGTAGTTCACCGTCGGGTCGTTGGCGTTGTAACCCGCGTTGACGCCGGAGAACAGGCCGTTCTCCAGGTCGGCCATGATCCACGGACCGTTGCCGGTGCCGTAGCCCCAGACCTTGATGTTGCCGAAGTAGATGGCCTCCATGTGGCCGTTGCCGGTGTCGTTGTTGCTGGTCTCGGCATTGCCGTAGTCGAAGCAGCAGCCGCCGTTGTAGTGCGTGCCGTCGAAGATGGCGTATTCACCCTCGGCCTGGTCGCCGGTGGCGATGCCGCTGGTGCGGTCGTTGCGGTAGCCGGTTCCGGCGGCCACGTAGACGCCGTACGCCTTGTTGCCGTTCAGGGTCACCGGCGCGGCGGTGGCGTTGGCCAGGTTGTCCGGGCCGCCGGCCGCGCCGCCGCCGGGTGCCTGGGTGAGGTGGTTGCCGCGCCCGGTCTGGTCGTAGATGATCGTGATCACGCAGGACGTGCCGGCGCAGAAGGAGTCCTGGGCCGCGGCGTTGGCATACCCGCCGGCACTGAGCACCCCGATGTCCCGGGTGGTGTTGTCCGACGACCGCCGCACCTGGTACAGGTTCCCGCTGTAGGCGCCGTACAGCGCCCGCGTCGTGGAGTGCGCCGCGACGCATGGCGTACCGCCGGACGCGTAGATGTCGCAAGGCCCGGTGGTGGCCGCCTGCGCGGTCCCGGCCGTCATGGCGATTCCCACCGTCGTGCCGGCCACCAACACCGTCGCCGCCGCCAGCTGTGTTAGCGCTCTCATTCGCGTACGCCGGTTCACGAACCCGCGTACGCCCGCGCCAATCAGCCGATGTCTTACCGAAGAACCGCTTGCCATGTGAGCTCCTAGCCCTCGAAATGTGAGCGCTAACAATTTGCCCCGCATCGATCGCCGCCCGAAGGGGTGATGTCATGGGGATGTCTCGGCGGTAGACGGTGCTGCACAATCCGGGTTCTGTCAAGGGCTGCGGGCCGCCGATCTTCCCAGCTGACCGGCCCCTATTGACGCCGCGCCCGCCGGCGGCCACGATTTCGGCTGGGCTACGAGGCACTCACCACCGAGCGCTGACGGATCGGCGGAGCCGGCCGCCGAGTACGGGTCGAGGAGCGGCGTAAATCAGGATACATTGACAATGGTCGGATTCCTCCCTACGATCCGCCTACCGAGCGCCCCGCCACCCCCTCGCCCATGGAGACCCCATGCTCAAGCGAACGACGGCGGTATTCGCCGCCGCCGTGACCATCCTGTCCACGGCCCTGCTGACCGCCGGCGCCACCGCGGGAACC
Organism: Catenulisporales bacterium; assembly: GCA_019510485.1. Classification (GTDB taxonomy): domain Bacteria; phylum Actinomycetota; class Actinomycetes; order Streptomycetales; family Catenulisporaceae; genus Catenulispora. Next base: position 31,252 of record JAEKKI010000132.1, on the reverse strand, counting down.
GCGACGGCGGCTGCGCCACGCGCCGCCGTCACCCTGGCGAGCACCATCGCCCTCGACGACTGTTCCGCCTCGCTGGTCCGCTACCCCACCTCGCAGACCTCTGACCGCGCCCTGATGCTCACCGCCGGCCACTGCTTCGAGGGCGGCATGCCCGCGGCCGGGAAGGTCCTGCAGAACGTCGCCAGCACCCGGTCCGGCACGCTGCTGAACTCCTCCGGGACCTCGCTCGGCACGGTCAGGGCCGACAAGCTGCTGTACGCGACGATGACGAACACCGACGTGGCGGTGTACGAACTCACCGACACGTTCGCCTCGATCACCAGCCGCTACGGCGCCACAGCGCTGACCATCTCCGCGAGCCATCCGGGCGGCACCGCCGCCATCTCCATCCCCTCCGGCTACTGGAACCGGATATGGAGCTGTACCCTGAACGGCTTCGCGAACACCGTGCGCGAAGACCAGTGGACCTGGCACGACTCGCTCCGCTACGGCCCCAGCGGCTGCGACATCATCGGCGGCAGCTCCGGCTCGCCGGTCGTGGACTCCGCCAGCGGCACGGTCGTCGGCGTGAACAACACGATCAACGAGAGCGGTCAGATGTGCACGCTGGACAACCCGTGCGAGGTCAACTCCGACGGCACCACCACGGCCACCAAGGGCCAGGGCTACGGCCAGGAGACGTACTGGCTCACCACCTGCCTGAACTCGGCCAACACCATCGACCTCACCATCAGCGGCTGCCTGCTCCCCAAGCCCCCCGGCACCGGCGGCGGCACCCTGACCAACGGCGGCTTCGAGGCCGGGAGCCTGTCCGGCTGGACCTCGGCCGGCACCGCGAGCGTCAGCACCACCGGCCCGCACTCCGGCGGCTACGCGGCCCTGGTCGGCTCGGCCAGCCCGAGCACCACCTCGTCGATCAGCCAGACCTTCACCGCGCCGAGCGGCTCGACCCACCTGACCTTCTGGTACACCGTGACGTGCCCGGACACGGTCACCTACGACTGGGCCACGGCCACGCTGAAGGACAACACCGCGGGCACCACGGCCACAGTCCTGGCCAAGACCTGCACCAACGGCGCCGGGTGGAAGCAGGCGTCCGGGACCGTGACCGCCGGCCACTCCTACACCCTCACCCTGACCAACCGCGACGATAACTACGCCGGTGACGCGACCTACACGCGCTACGACGACGTGACCCTGTCGTAGCGCCCTATGTAGGGTCCTGATTTCCTGGCCGCAAGGCCCCGGACGCCGGTGCGTACACCTGGATGCGCCCTTGATCGATGCGCACCGGCAGCCGGGGAAGCGCGGGCAGCGGATGCGGATTGTGCGGGTGGGTCAGCGGCGCGCCGGCCAGGGTGAAGGTCGCGCCGTGGCAAGGGCAGGCGAGTTGTCGGTGCGCGCTGTCCAAATTCAGGCGGCAGCCCTGGTGGGTGCAGGCGCCGGAGACGGCTTGCACACGTCCTGACACCCGCTGCACGAACCCTGAGACCGCGCCGAGATCGAACTCCTTCACCGCGCCCTCGGGCAGATCGGCGGCCGCGACGACGGTCTGCCAGGTCCCGACAGTGGCCTTCAGATCGGCCTCGGTGTCAGGATTCGGCGATGCCGGTCCGCTCGCGGCGCTGTCGACCGCGACCCCGCCCGCGAGCCCGGCCGCCACCCCGGTCGCGGTGAGCGCGGTGGCGGCCAGGAACCTGCGCCGGCCCCGGGCCCGATGGCCCGCCGGCAGCGGGGGCGGCGGCTCGGCCGCGTTCTGCTGCTCGGCGATCCGGTGCCGCAGCTCCTCGACGAACGCCTCGCGCGGCCGTTGCGCATCGGGGGCGGCGGCGACCAGGTCGATCGCGGTGCGGGCGACGGCGAGGTCGTCCTCGGTGGGGGCGAACCCCTTGGGGCGGCGCCGGCGCAGCAGGCTGTCCACGTACCGGTCGATCGGGCGCTTCATGACGCTTCCCCTTCCTGGTCCAGGCCGGCGGCGGTGCGCAGGGCGCGGTGTTGCAGCACTTTGGCGTTGGCGACCGACACGCCGAGTTCGGCGGCGGCGGCCTTGACCGAGTAGCCGCGCAGGAACCGCAGGGTCAGCACGGCCCGCTGCCGCTCGGGCAGCCCGGACAGGATCGAGGCGATCCGCCGCGCCGCCCGGCCGGCCCGCTCCGGCTCGGCGGCCCCGGTGAAGTCTTCCAGGTCGACGCCGGCGACGTCGATCACCGTGACCTGATGCCCCAGCGTGGCGCGCCAGTGCGCGGCGAGCACGGTGCGCGCCGTGGCCAGCAGGTAGGCCCGGACCTCGCCGACGCTGGCCGTGGTGCGCAGCGGCCCGAGGGCGGTCAGGAAGACCTGGGAGGTCAGGTCCTCGGCGTCGTGGCGGTTGCCGACCTTGGAGTACATGAGCCGGTAGATGCGCTCGATGTTGTCGGCGTAGATCGCCTCCCAGCCGGAGTAGGCGGCGGTGGGCAGCAGGCTGGGCTGTTCCGGCCCGTCGGCCGGGTCCTCACGCCGTGCGGCGGCGGGCATGAGCGACCTCCCAAGGCTCGCGTCGGCGCCGGAACGTCCGGCCGCGGTGAGTGCTCACTGAAGTGATAGGGCGCCGGGTTACACGCCGGCCGGTGTAACCCGGTCGCCTATCTGTCTTCGACACGACCGATCACGATCAGGAGACGGACCTATGAATCCGAGGGTTCAGCCACGGAGCGCCGGGGTGGCCGCGCTGGCCGTCGCGACCTTGTTGGCGGCGAGCGCATGCGGCGGTTCCGCACATCCGGGGGCCGCCGGCACCACGGTTTCCAGCGGGATCCAGCCGGGCGCCGGGCAGTCGCTGGCCGGAGCCCCGGGGGCGACCGCTTCCGGGCCGGCCACCGGTACCACGACGATGCCGGGCATGACGATGACCATGCCGACCGGGGGCGGTTCTTCCGGTGCGGTGGCGGCCCCGGTGTCGGGGAACGCCGTGACCATCACCGGCTTCGCCTTCGCTCCGGCCGCGCTGACGGTGAAGGCCGGCACGACGGTGACCTGGACCAACAAGGAAGCCGACGCGCACACGGTCACCAGCCAGAAGACCGGGCCTTTGCGATCAGCGCCGCTGGACACCGGACAGACCTACTCCTACACGTTCACCGCCCCGGGTACGTACGCCTATCTGTGCACGATCCACCCGTTCATGACCGCGACCGTGACGGTGACCCAGTGACCGGCGACACCGCGCTCCCCGGCACCGACGGCCCGAACGGCCCAAGCAGCCCCGACGGCATGACCCGTCGCCAGCTCATCCGGCACGCCGGCTGGTTCGGCTCCGCCGTGGTCCTCACCGTCACCGGCGGCGAGGTGATCAGCCACGTCGCCCGCGACCAGGACGGCGAGACCGCGGCCGCGGCCGCCGCGGATGCCAACGCTCTGCGATTCGTGCAGATCTCCGACAGCCACATCGGCTTCACCGGCCCGGCCAACACCGACGTCACAGCGTCCTTCACCGAGGCCGTCGACCAGGTCAACACCCTGGGCTTCCGGCCGGACTTCGTCATCCACACCGGCGACCTGACCCACCTGTCCACGCCGGCGCAGTTCGACCAGGTCCGGCAGATGCTCGGCGGCGTGCGTACCGGCCGGGTGTTCACCGTCCCCGGCGAGCACGACGCGGTGGGCGATTCGGGCCGCGCATACCGTCAGACCTTCGGTGCCGGCACGTCCGGCGACGGCTGGTACTCCTTCGACACCCACGGCGTGCACTTCATCGCCCTGGTCAACACTCTGAGTCTGGAGAAGCTCGGCCACCTCGGCACCGACCAGATCGAGTTCGTCCGCAAGGACGTCGCGGGACTGAGCTCGGACACGCCGATCGTGCTGTTCAGCCACATTCCGCTGTTCGCCATGTATCCGGCGTGGGGCTGGAGCACCGACGACGCGCTCCAGGTCCTGTCGCTGCTCAAGCGCTTCGGCTCGGTGACGTGCCTGAACGGCCACGTCCACCAGCTGTTCAGCAAGACCGAGGGCAACGTCACGTTCCATTCGGCGACCACCACCGCCTATCCGCTGCCGGCTCCCGGGGCGGCGCCGGCTCCCACGCCCCAGGTCCTGCCGGCCGGGCATCTCAAGGAGGCCCTCGGTATCCGCACCGTGACGTACAAGACCGGCAGCGCGGCGCTGGCCGTCACCGATCAGAGGCTGGCATGAGCACGAGGACTCTGACGGACGTCGTCCTGCGGGTCGCGATGGCGGTCACGCTGGCGATCAGCGGTTACATCCACGCCCAGCTCTACGTGACCGGCTACCGCTCCATTCACGTGATCGGCGTGCTGTTCCTGATTCAGGCCAGTGCCTCGTTCGCGCTCGCCGCGCTGCTGCCCCTCGGCGGTCCGGTCCTGCTGCGGCTCGTCGCGGGGGGCGCGGCGGTCGGCGCGCTGGGCGGTTTCCTCGCGTCCCGCACCGTCGGGGTGTTCGGCTTCACCGAACACGGGTGGGAACCGTCGCCGCAGTCCTTGATCAGCGTTCTGGTGGAGGTGGGGACGTTACTGCTGCTCGTGCCGACGGCGGCGGGCCTGGTCAAGGCGGTTGGCCCGCTCCTGTTTGAGAAGCGGGCCAACCGATCAAGCGCGGGCCGTCAGGGTTCTCCTACCTCAGAAGGCTGACAACCCGTTCGGCGTCCCCCAGCCCGTCGGCCCGTCGTACCCGGCGACGCCGTTGCACTGGTAGTCGCCACCGCAGTCCATGATGAAGGCGTTGTTGCCGGTCGTGACATCGAACAGGCCGCTGTGGTCGCTGTAGAACGCCGAGGCGTTCGGGAACTTCTGCGGATGCCCGCCCAACGCGATCACGCCCGCGAGGTAGGGCGAGGAGGCGCTGGTGCCGCCGACGATGTCCCAGCCGGTCAGGCCGTCACTGGTGCCGTAGACGGCCGGGCCGGTCTGCGGGTCGGCGTCGGCCGCGATGTCGGCGGTCATGCGGCCCGGGCAGTTGGCGTCCTGCTGCCAGGCCGGCTTGTCGATCCACGCCGAGTAGCCGCTGCCGGCCCCCTGCCACACCGACTCGGTCCAGCCCCGGGCGTTGGTCGCCTTGGTCAGCGACGTGCCGCCGGCCGCCACCACGGTCGGGTACTCCGCCGGCGCGCTCGCGATGGTGTATCCGGAGTCGCCGCTGGAGGCGACGACGGCCACGCCGGGGTGGCTGTAGTAGTGGGCATAGTCGGCCACGCCGTTGCCCTCGTCGCCGCCGTAGCTGTTCGACACCTCCGTGGCGCCGAGCGCGACGGCCTCGTCGACCGAGGCGCCCAGGTCGTCGAAGGACGCCGAGTCGGCCTCGACCAGCAGGATCTCGCACTGCGGGCAGGCCGCCGAGACCATGTCGAGGTCGAGCGCGATCTCCACGCCCCAGCCCTGGTCCGGCGGCAGCGGGGCGGCGGCGCCGCGCTGGTTCACCTTGTGGAAGCAGCCGTTGGCCGTGGTGCAGGCCGGCAGGCCGTAGGTGGTGCGGTAGACGGCGAGGTCGGCCTCGGCGGTGGCGTCGTCGCCGACGTCCGCGATGGCGACGGTCTGGTTCGCGCCGCCGGTGGCCGGCAGGTGGTAGGCGGAGCGGAGGTCGGCGGGGCTCAGGCCCTGCGGCAGCGTGGCCGCGGCGGAGAAGCGCCCGGCCGCCGGTCCCCGCACTCCCGTACCGCCGTGGACGTCGGTGCGCAGTTCGGCCAGGCAGCGCGCGTGGCCCGGCTTGGCCGCGCCGCACACCTTCTTGGTGTTGGCGCTGCCGGTCCCGTGGCCCTTGCCGTCGCTGCTGCCGGGCGCGGCGTTGGCGACGGCGGTGGCGCCGGCGACCAGGGCCGCCGCCGCGGCCAGGACGGTCAGCAGGCGCAGCCGGCCGCGGACGGCCGGCCGGCGTCCGCCGGGCGTGTTCGAGTTCATCAGGCTCCTCATGGCGTCAGCCGACGGTGTAGGGGTTGGTCACGGTCTGGGTGATCGACCCGCCGAGGCAGTCGGTGGCGGTGACCCGCAGCTCGACCGGGCTGCCGGGCGCCGGGTTCCTCCAGTGCGCGGCGTAGGTCCCGTCGCCGCCGTGGGTCGGGACGTCCTGCCAGGTGGCGCCGTTGTCGAAGGACACCGACACCTTCGCGGAGTCGACGTGCGCCTTCGAGCCCACGCCGCCGTAGGACATGTGGCCCACGTTCAGGACCAGGTTCTGCGTCGGCGAGTGCGAGGTGTTCGCCCGGTCCAGGCCGTTGAGCTGGTAGTTCAGCGTCAGCGCGGGGAGGATCTGGCAGGGTGCGTCCGGGGTGGTCGAGATCTCGGCCGCGGCGCACTCCGTACCGGCCGGCAGCGCCATCCGCGGATCGTCCTTGCCCGAGTACGGGATGGTCACGTCGGTGTGCGTCTTCGGGGACTGCGTGATGCCGCCGGCGGTCCGGTCGTAGTCGAACACCGTGCGGATGGTCGCCGGCCCGGCCGGCACGTCCTTGATGGTGTAGCCGAAGCGGCCGGTGTCGGAGGACACCAGCTTCCCGTTCCAGTACAGCTGCGAGCTGCCGGCCGCCCCGAAGTCGAGGCCGGTGGTGTCGCGGTTGCTGTCGCCGAGCATGCCCAGGAGCACGTCGATGTTCCCCACGCCTGAGCAGGCCTGGCAGCCGAACAGGTTCGCCGGAGCCGCCGTGTGCTGGCCGAAGTTCGGGGCCATCGGCGCGTAGGCCCAGGTCCGCGCGGCGGTCTGGCCGGCGTTGTACTGGACGGCGTCGTCGTTGAGGATCGCGGGCGCGCCGGAGTTCGGATCGGTCGGGTCGAAGATGGAGGGCAGGTTCACCACGCTCACCCACCGCAGACCGCCGGTGACGTACTCGGTGACCTTGCCGTCGGGAGCCTCGAAACCCAGGACGCTCCAGCCTTCGTCGGTCACGAAACCACTGCCGATGAGCGGCGGTGTCGAACCGTAGTGCGGATCGAGGTTGACGGTGTGCCGCAGGGTGGCCAGCGTGCTGTCGGCCGGGGCGTAGGACTGGTTCGCGTCGATGTGGTCCGAGAACGCGGCCAGGTTGTACCGGTAGGGGGCGGCGGCCGAGGCCGGGCTCTGTCCGATCCAGTTGGTGGTGTAGGCCGCGCTCCCGACCGCCGGCTTGGGCGTCGGGGCGACGTAGCTCGACAAGCCGGCGCCGGAGACGTCCAGTTGCACCCCGCCGCCGCCGCCGGTCACGGCCGTCCGGATGTACTCGACGGATCCGCCGAGCGCCGTCGAGGGCTTCTGCGTCGTGAAGGTGACGGGGGTGGTCGCGGTACGGGCGTCGACCGTGACCGCCGGAACCGTGCCGGTGGCGGGAACGGTGATGCCCTCGACGGGGATGAGCTCCGTCTTCAGGGTCTGCGCCGCGGGATCGAAGGCGAAGTCGATGCCGATCGCGGCGTAGTTCCCGGCCGGGACCGCGACCTTGGCGATGCCCTGGTAGGTGGCCGTCATGGTGTTGAAGGCCCGCGCGTTGTCGACGTTGATCAGGATGATCTGCAGGTTGCCCGGCGCACCGGTGTCGTCGAGCGCGTTCAGCTGCAGGATGTGCAGCGGATAGTTCGGCTGGACCGGCGTCGAGGCGCCGAGCCGCGCCATCGACGTCAGGCCGCCGAAGGGCGCCCCGCTGCCGGCCGGCTTGCCGGCGGCGACGTCGGCCTTGATCGCGTCCCGCAGCGCCTGGGCGAAGGCGTGGGCGGAATCAGGGGTCAGATAGCCGGTGGCGCTCTGCCCGCTGACCGCGGTCAGGGTGACGCCGGCCGGCGCGGCCGGGGTCACGCCGGCGGCGAAGCGCAGCTGCACCGGTATGCGGGCGCCGGGCGCCGGAGCGGCGGCGGCGAGCTTGGTCACGTCGAACAGCGACAGGTCCAGCACGCGGCCGGCGTACGGCGCGGCCTCGGACGGGACGACGTACCGGTCGCCGCCGACGGTGAAGTTCGCGAACGCGTCGGATGCTCCGGCGTCGTGGTTCACGGTGAGGGTGGCATGGCTGCCGGTGCCGGTGCCGACGGTGACGCGGTCACCGGTGGGCAGGACGACGGTGGCGGCCCCCGCGCCGACCGGCGTCACTGTCGGGGTGGCGGTGGAGCTGGAATCGGCGGCGCTCGGCGTGGTCGCGCGCGCGGCCGCCGGGGCGCCCAGCGCGAGCGCCGCGACCAGCGCGGCGGTCGCCCGGGCGGTTCGTGATCGAGATGGTCGAGATGTCACCTGCGGTTCCTCCGAAGGTCGGGGATGACGTCAGGGCACTAATCAAGCCGATATCAGCGTCCTGTGTCAGCAATCCACGATGTCGGCAATACGACACGTCGCGATGCAACGAAAACACCCGCCACAGCCGTCTTCTTACGGAAGGGAGCACTTCGAACGGAGGGCTTGTGCTCTATTCAGTGGCCTGGTCGCAGCGTCTGGACGCGGACCACAGCAGCACCCTGGCACACCTGGTCGCCGGCCTGACCGACCGGGCGAGCGCGAACCGCCTCGGCGTCAGCGAACGCACCGTCCAGCGCCGGGTCCGGGACCTGATGGACTGGTCCGCCTCGGGCAACCGCATGCAACTCGGGCGCTACGCCGCGCTGGCCGGGCTGCCGGAGGCGGGGGAACACCACGACGATCCGCTGCCGTTCGGCTGCGTCCCCGACGCCGCCGGCCTGCGCCTGCTCCGCCTGCTGCTCGCCGACGAGGCCGCCGGCCGGATGCTGGGGCTGAGCCCGCGCAGCGTCGAGCGCCGGGTCCGGGAGCTGATGACGCTGGCCGGGGCGCGGAGCCGGGCGCAGCTGGGGTGGCGGGCTACGCGGCGGGGGTGGTTGTAGCGGGCCGGGACCGAGCCGGTTGCCCCACAGCGCTCAGCTGGAGTGCGCGATCTTCCAGACACCGCCTTCTTGAACCAGCGTGAAGGTCGTCTTTTCCTGCGACGGCGCGCCGTCCTTCGGGAAGTAGCCGATCGTGGCGATGACCGTGTTGGGCGCCTTGGCGACGACGTCCGACACCGTGACCTTCTGCATGGACTGCCAGAACTTCCGGTAATTCTCGAAGCCGAGCGCCTTGTGCTGCTGGTAGTCCGCGGTCATGAGTCCCCATGCTTGATTGAGGTTGCCGGGGACGAGGCTGTAGTAGTTGGTGATCGCCGCCGCCAGCTGGGTCGCGACATCAGGGCTCGCCGATGTACTGGGGGTGCTGGAAGCGCTGGACGCGCTGGACGTACTGGGCGCCGACGAGGTCGAGGCCGATGACGACGCGCTGGAGCTCGGCGCCGGTGTCGACGGCGCGGCCGGGGTCGTCGGCGCCGCGGCCGGGGTGGTGGCCGCGGAAGTGGTCGATGCCGAGAGCGCGACCGGGGGCGCCGACGGATGGTCGCCACCGCTCAGCGCGATGATGATCGCCACGATCACCGCCGCCGAACCCGCGGCGCCGCCGGCGAGTATCAAACGTCTGCGCGACGGTGAAGAGCCGGTGGTAGCCGCGGCGGCTTCCGTCATCACGCGTGTCTCCGACGCCTCGGGCAGTGCGGCGGTCGGCGGGGTTTCGGGCTCGGCCCCCAGGGGCTGCTCAGCGGCCGGCGTCGGCTCGGCCGCGAGCGGCTGATCAGAGGCCGGCACCGGCTCCGCGGCGAGCACCTCGTCGGATTCGACGACCGGCGGCGCCGGCTCCGCGGCGAGCGGCTCGTCGGGTACCGCGATCGGCGGCGCCGGCTCGACAGCGAGCTGATTCCCCACTGCCACCCCCGCCACCGGGAGCGGTGACGTCGACAACGCGTCCAGCGCCTGCCGTGCCTCCCCCATCGTCGGCCGATCGGCCGGCTCCGGGCTGAGCATCCGCAGCACGATGTCGGTCAACATGCCCGCACGCTTCGGCGGCCGGATCTCATTGCGCACGACCCGCAGCAGCACCGCCATGGCGTTCACTTCATCGCCGAACGGCGGCGAGCCCTCCACAGCGGCGTAAAGCGTCGCGCCCAGCGAGAACACGTCCGCCGGGAAGTCCACGGCGTGCCCCTGCGCCACCTCCGGCGCGGTGTAGGCGGGAGTTCCGAGGATCTCGCCGGTCGAGGTGACCGTCGCGTCACCGGTCGCCCGGGAGATGCCGAAGTCGGTGAGCTTCACGGTGCCGGTGTTGGTCATCAGCACATTGCCGGGCTTGATGTCCCGATGCACGATTCCGACATCGTGAGCCGCCGCGAGCGCCGACGCCAGCTGGGCGCCGATGCGGGCGACCTCGGCGGGAGTGAGGACGGTGCCGGTGGCCAGGATGTCGGCCAGGGTGCTCGACGGCACGAACTCCATGATCAGGTACGGCCGGCCGTCGTGCTCGGCCACGTCGTAGATGGTGACCGCGTTCGGGTGCTGCAACCGGGCCGCGATCCGCCCCTCGCGGCGCGCGCGCAGATGCGACTGCTTGACCTGCGCGCCGCTCATGCCGGCGTCCGGCCGCAGCTCCTTGACCGCGACCTCCCGGCCCAGCACCTCATCGCGCGCCCGCCACACCACGCCCATCGCCCCGCCGCCGATCTCGGCCGTGAGGCGGTAGCGGCCGGCGATCAGCTGGGTCCGGTCGGGCACCGTCGTCGGCTGCCCCTGTTCGGGGTCGGCAGTCATGGCAGTTCCCTTACTCAATCCCGCCGGGGCACGGGTATACCGGGTGTGCGGAGAACGGACACGCGTGGGCCACGACCGGTCCGACACGTGGAGGTTCTACCTTACCCGAGGGCGGCCGCTCAGCTCCGGCTTCCGCCGCCGGCAACCGTGGTCACTGCTCGCCCCCTCTATCTCATCGGGATATCGTTCTCGAATCTGCGACACGGGTGGCGGGGGGCTACGGTGGTTCATTTCCGACATGGGGGACTGGTGCGCTCACAGAGGGTGCAATTGATAGTCGCGGCAGTCGTCGCGCTGATCGGCGTCCTGACACTCTGGGCGGGCCCGATCGACGGCGTGGGCCGCGCCGAGACCGACACCGTCCACTACACCCAGCGCGCCTACCAGTTCGCGGGCTACGACCACACGACGGCGACCACCAAAGCGGTCCGCTTCGTGTGTGACGACGAAGCCGACTACACGAACGCGCCGCGCAATATTTGCGAAGGCAACATGTACGGCGTCCTCGGCTTCCCGCCGCAGTATCAGGCGATATTCCGGGCCCGCCCCGGCTTTCCGGCCGTGATGTCCCTGTTCATCAGGGCATTCGGCGATCAGGGAATCTACCTAGCGGTCCTGCTTCTCCAGATCGCGACCGGTCTACTACTGGTACTGACAGCCCGCGCGCTCGGGTCGCCGGGCCTGTGGCCGCTGGCTGCCGAGGCGGCGTACTTCCTGCTGCCGTCCGGCTTCGTCGGCACGCGCGTGCTGTCCGAGGCCGCGAGCGCGCCGGGGCTCGCCGCGTTGCTCTACGCCGTCGCGCTTATGGGGCGACGACGGAGAGCCGCCATCACGATGGCCGTAACGGCATTCGCGTGGCTGTTCGCCGTCCGCGCCGCCGACGCGACCCTGGCCGCGGCGTTCTTGTTGCTGGTCGGCCTCGCCGCGCTCGCGGTGCGCAAGACCGACAAAGAGTGGGCCAAAGCGCTGACCGTCACATCTCTCGCCTCGCTCGCGGTCATGATCGCCTTGAGCGCCGCGATGTCCTGGCCGACGGTCCGCCAGGGCATCGAAGACACGATGACCAACCACTTCACGCAGCCCGCCACCTCGGAGATGTACCGGCGCTTCCTCAGTCTCGAAGTCCGCTTCTGGCGCGCCTTCGCCACGCAGATCTCCGCCGGCGCCTACCTCGTGGTCCTGGCCGCCCTCGGCATCTGGGGCGTGGCGAAGCGCGGCTGGACCGCGGCTCCGTTCCTGGCCGTGGCCGCGATCGGCGGAGCGTCGCTCCTGCTCCATCCCGGCGACTGGACCCGCATGCTCGCTCCGATGTGGATCGTCGTGTCCCTGGGCCTGCCGCTGCTCGTGGCGCGCCGGCCAGAGGCTGAGGCCGAGCCTGAGCTGCGGCTCCCGACGCAGGCGGGGGTGGGAGAGCAGCCGCGCTCCCCCACCCTCAGCCCGTGAGAACGTGATCGTCGCCGTGTCGGATCGCGCGAAGCGCGCGATCTGTCAGTTGTTCGCGCACACGCTCCCGTTGATGTAGAACGCCGCAGGCACCTGATACTGGCCGGTGTCCGTACCGTTGAACCCGACGGCCACGCTCCCGCCGTTCGCGGCGATGGTGCCGTTCCAGCCGGCGTTGGTCACGGAGACGTTCTGGCCGCTCTGCGTCCACGTGCCGTTCCAGCCGGACTGCACGGCTTCGCCGGTGGGCAGGGTGAACGTCAGCGTCCAGCCGTTGATCGCGGTGGCCGCCTTGTTCGTCATGGTGATGGTCGCGCTGAAGCCTCCGGGCCAGTCGCTGCCCACGGCGAAGTGCACGGCGCAGGAGGAGTTCGACGGCGGCGGAACGGTGAAGCTGACCGGTGCCGAGGGCAGCGACGGGTTGCCGTGGGTGTCCACCGCCACCACGTCGTAGGAGTAGGCGGTGCCGATCGTCAGGCCGCTGAGGTTCAGGGTCGTGGCGGTCGGGCTGGCCACCAGAGTGCTGCTACCGCCGCTGCCGATCTGATAGACCTGGTAGTTCGCCACGGGGTACGTCCCCGGGGTGGAGGCCGGCCAGGTCAGCGTCGCCGTACCGGAGGTGGCGCCCGATGTGCTCGACGAGAGGTTGGACACGGTCGGTTGGCCCGGGGCGCCCGGCGCGGTCGCGACGTTGCCGCCGCTGCCCGGGATCGAGACCACGGTGAGCGTGTACGGGGCCACCGTGACCGACGAGGTGGAGCTCTGCGACGCCGAGGTGATCGTCTTGCCGTTGTTCGCCAGCGTGTAGACGGTCGGGCCGCCGGTCGGGGTGAACCCGTTGTAGGTGAGGTTCGCGGTGTAGCTGTTCGACGGGTCCTCGTTGTCGATCAAGACGCTGAGACTGCCGTCGGCGCGGCGCACGGCGTGCGTGCGCACCAGCGTGTTGCCCGAGGTGACGCCGACCATCTGGTCGCCCGGCGCGGCGAGCTTGGTGAGCATCTGCACGCCGTAGTACGGGGCGAACGGCGTGTCCACCGGCGGCTCGGTGACGCCGCTGCCGTTGGTGCCGCTGGAGAACATGCCGAAGTCGCCGTAGTCCTGGGCGCCGTTGACGATGCTCGGCGTGCCCGAGCCGTTGTGCTGGTCCCACCAGTCGACGTTCGTCACGCCGTTCTCCAGCCACGCCATGTACATGTCGGCGGCGAACAGCGCGGCGGGCTGGGTGTTGGAGTCGACGGTGCTGTTGGTCTCGGTGACCACGATCGGCACGTTCGCCGGGTTGACGCCGGCGTACTGGCTGACCTGCGACTTCACCGTGGACACGATGCCCGGGATGTCGGTGGTGGTGGCCAGCATCTGCGCGGCGGTCGAGTTGGAGGGCGCCGGGTAGTAGTGCACGATGACGCAGTCGGTCTTCGACCCCAGCGCCTTGAGCACGGTCTGGTTCCACGGCTGCGGGCTGGTGGTGGCGTTGGTGACGTTGTCCGGCCAGAACCCGGGCGTGGTCAGCACGGCGCACACGTGGATCGACGGGCTGACCGCCTTCATCGCCGAGATGTAGTTGAGCAGGTTGCTCGCGTACACGCCCGGGCCGCAGTTGTACGTCTGCGAAGGCGAGCTGCCCGACGGGATCGGCTTGCCGGAGGCGTCGGTGCAGTGGCTGTCCGCCTCCCAGTTGGCGCCGTAGGTGCCGTTGCCGTAGACCTCGTTGCCGACCTCCCAGTACTGGATGCCGTAGTTGTTGGTCACGTTGGCGTTCTGCACCCACGCGGCGGCCAGCGCCGGGGTGCCGGTGCCGTAGTTCGCGGTGATGATCGGGTGCGTGCCGGCGGCCTTCGCGGTGCCCATGAAGTCCGCGAAGCTGGTGTTCGGCGCGTCGTAGCCGCCCTGCGCGACGTTGGTCTGCCAGTTGTAGATGTCCGAGTACGAGCCGCCCGGATAACGCAGCGCGTTGATCCCGGCCGCCTTGATCAGGCCCGGCGCCGCCGCGTCGTTCATGTAGCCGTCGTAGACGGCGGTGTTGAGGCCGACGCCGTTGGAGGGGACCGTGCCCAGGCCGGTGGTGGCGTTCACCGAGACCGCGACGGAGTTCGTCGCCGCCGGTGCCGCCGTGGAAGCAGGAGCCGTGGCCGGGGACGCGGAGGCGCTCGGCACGGCCACCGCCACGGCCACTGCCAGACCGGCCACCAGGGCCGAGTACCTTGACCGGACCACGCCGGCCCTTGTGATCAACACGCGGATTCCCTTCATGAGGAAGCCTGCTGCCCTCGTGCCGACCTCCAAAAAGTTTCGCGCTCTTCGGCACGATAATTTCTCGCGAAGCTAGCCAGCACCGGCGGGCCGGGTCAACGCCGGTTGCGGTCGCCGGGGCAGCGGCGCTGTTCGGAGGGCGGTGGTGTCGCGAAAGTTCCACCGCGACCGTCGGCTCGTCTTAACTCGTCCTTATCAAGGACCTGGGACGATCCCCTACTGTGTTACCGGTAACTTCCCCCGAGCCGCCGAGGAGACCGCCCGTGCCGAACGCGTCGATACATCCGGAACCATCGCGGAAGCCCGGGTTTGGGCGGCGGAACCTGTTGGCTTCGGTCCTCGGCGTCAGCGGCGGAGTCGCACTGTCCGCGTGCGGATCGGGAACGAGCGCGAAGTCCGCCGCCTCCGGGGCGTCGTCTCCATCCGCATCGGCCGCCGCCGGGACTTCTTCCTCGTCCTCGGGCGCGCGATCCGGGCCGTCCGGGTCCCTGTCCGGCTCCTCGTCCGCGCCGTCCACGCCGTCCTCCCGGCACGCGTCTTCACCGACGTCCGCTTCCACCCCGGCCGGTTCCGGCTCCCCGCATCCGAGCGGCTCGACTCCGCCCGGCGGCCTCGTCCATCCCGGGATGCTGCACACCCAGGCCGACTTCGACCGGATGGCCGCCAAAGTCGCCGCCGGCGCCCAGCCCTGGCAGTCCGGCTGGGACCGGCTCACCGCCAATGGGCATTCGCACAGCGGCTGGAAGGCACGACCGGCCGCGACCGTCTACCGAGGCGGCGCTACGCAGAACTACACGGTCCTCTACAACGACACCCACGCCGCTTATCAGAACGCGCTGCGTTGGAAGATCAGCGGCGACACCACGCACGCCGACACTGCGCGCGACATCCTCAACGCGTGGTCCACGACCCTGACCAAACTGGACGGGAACTCCGACAAGTTCCTGGCGTCCGGCATCTATGGCTACCAGTTCGCCAACGCCGCGGAGATCATGCGCGGCTATCCCGGTTTCGACCTCGCGCGCTGCCAGCACATGATGGCGTCGGTGTTCTATCCGCTCGCCAGCGACTTCCTGGTCCACCACAACGGGGCCTTCATCACCAACTACTGGGCCAACTGGGACCTGTGCAACGTCGCGGCGGTGCTGGCGATCGGCATCCTGTGCGACGACCAGGCCAAGGTCAAGGAAGCGGTCAGCTACTTCACCGGCGGCGCGGGCAACGGCTCCATCGAGCACGCCGTGCAGTTCCTCCAGCCCGGCGGGCTGGGCCAGTGGCAGGAGAGCGGACGCGACCAGGGCCACTCGACACTCGGCATCGGCTTGGCGGGCGCCGTCTGCGAGATGGCCTGGAACCAGGGCATCGACCTGTACGGGCACGACGACAACCGTTTCCTGAAGGGCTGCGAGTACGTCGCGAAGTACAACCTGGGCCAGGACGTGCCGTTCACCGGCTTCACCTGGAAGAAGGGGGCGCCCGGAGTGTGGTCGGGTTCAGACGAGATCACCACCGTCTCGCCCGACAGTCGCGGGAACGTCCGGCCCATCTGGGAGATGGTGTACAACCACTACGTCCGCCGCCGGGGCCTGTCCGCGCCGAACACCGCCGCCTTCGCCGCGAAAGCCCGCGCCGAAGGCGGCGGTGGCGACTACGGGCCCAACAGCGGCGGGTATGACCAGCTCGGATTCGGGACGCTGGCCTTCAGCAGATGAGGCCTTCTATCCGCGGCTATGCCGACGTGCCTCATAGAGCATGATCGACGCGGCCACCCCGATGTTCAGCGAATCCACGGTCCCGACCATGGGGATCCGCAGCCGCCGGGACGCCTGAGCCAGCAGGTCCTCCGGCAGTCCTTCCCGCTCGCTGCCGAGCAGGAACGCGAGCGGGGCCTCATAGGCCGCGTCCCAGTGGTCTTCGTCAGCGGCGCCCGACGTGGCCAGGACGGCGACGCCGCGCTGGGCGGCCCAGGAAAAGAACTCATCGGCGCCGGGCGTGTGCGCCACATCGACGGCGAACAGCGAGCCCATGCTCGCCTTGACCGCGGCCGGCGCGTAGGGGTCCACCGTGTCGCCGATCAGGATGACGCCCGCGCCGCCGACCGCGTCCAGGGTGCGGATGATCGTGCCGAGGTTGCCCGGGTTGGCGATGCGGTGCAGCGCGACGAAGAGCGCGTCGGGCCGCACTGTCAGCGCGGACAGACCGCCGGTGCGGGTTCGGACGATGGCGGCCAGGCCGCCGGGGCCGTCACGGTCGGCGAGGCGGTTGAACAGGTCGGCGCTCAGCCGGGCCACCGGGACGCCCGACTGCTCCTGCTCGGCGACCATCTCTTCGGTGGCGGTGCCCCTCAGCAGCGTGGGGGCGACGACGAGCGACTCGATCTCCCAGCCCGCCTCGACCGCGCACCACACCGGCTGCAGGCCCTCGACGACGAAGGCGCCCTCGCGGCGGCGGTGCTTGCGGTCGGCGAGGAGCCGGATCCGCTTCGCGAGCGGGTTGGCGGCGCTGGTGATCAGGTCGGGCACGCCACGATGCTAGCCCAGCGGGGGTCTACCAGCCGTTCTTGTGCGCCCGCGCCTCGTACAGCAGGACGGAGGCCGACACCGACACGTTCAGCGAGTCCGCCGAGCCCAGCATCGGGATCCCCACCCGCTGGAAGCCGGCGTCGTACCAGGGCTGGGAGACGCCGAACCGCTCGCTGCCGACCACCAGGGCCGTGCGGCCGCGGTAGTCCAGCTTGCGATAGTTGACGCTGTCGTCGGTGTCGGCGATGTACACCTTGAACCGGTTCCGCTTGAGCCAGCCGATGGCCTCGCCGACGTCCTCGAAGTCGACGGACGGGACCTTGATGCTCATCCCCTGGCTGCTGCGCAGGACCTTGGGATGGGTCATCCGGGTGCGGCGGTTCGTCATCACCAGGCAGTCGGCGTCGCAGGCGTCCATGGTGCGCAGCAGGGTGCCGAGGTTGCCGGGGATCTCCAGGGCGTCGGTGACCAGCACCAGCGCGTCATCGCCGAACGTGAAGTCGGCGGGGTCCCAATCGGGCAGCTTGGCGATCGTGACGAGCCCGTTCGGATTCGGCCGCTCGGCCAGCCGGGCCAGGGTCTTCTCAGAGATCTGGTACGCCCGCCTGGCTCGATCCGCCAGCTGCCCCGCGCGCGTCTTGGCCTCGTCCGAGTACGCCGCCTCGGGACACCACAGGAAGGTGTCCACCTCGACGCCGGTCTCCAGGACGACGTTGTTCTCGAACAGTCCTTCGGCGACGAACGTGCGGCGCGGGATGCCCGTGCGGTTGTTCTGGATGTCCCGGACGAGGTTCGCCGCCGGGTGCTGCAGGCCGATCTGCTGAAGTTCCATGTCACCGCTCGTGTGTCGCCGTGGGCCGCCGTGTGGGGAGTGTCCCCAACGTTATCCGCTGGTGACGGCGGCTCAGCCGCCCGCCGAGATGGTGAAGGCGCCGACGGCGCTTCCCGATTGCGGCGAACACTGCGAGCAGCGGTCAGCGGATCCCCAGCTTGCGCATCAACCGCAGCCCCTTGACCGTCCGATCGACCTGCTTGCTCCAGTCGGTGTCCGGCGGATTGCTCAGCACCTGCTTCTTGAGCACCGCGACGTTCTGGACGTCGGTGTACTTGAGCAGGCCGGCGTCGCCGTGCCGGCTGCCGACGCCCGAGGCCTTGAACCCGCCCGAGGTGCTCTTCTTCGAGGCGTAGGAGGTGGCCAGTCCGTCGTTGATGTTGACGTTGCCGGCCCGGATCCGGCGGCCGACCGCCTCGGCGGCCGTGCGGTCGCTCCCCCAGACGCTGGCGTTCAGGCCGTATTCGGTGTCGTTGGCCAGCGCGACGGCCTCGTCGACGGTGGAGTAGGAGTAGATCGAGGTGACCGGGCCGAACGTCTCCGCCCTGGCCAGGATCATGTCCGGGGTGATGTCGGTGAGCACGGTCGGCTCGAAGAACGCCGGGCCCAGGTCCGGGCGGGCCTTGCCGCCGGTCAGCACGGTCGCGCCCTTGGCGACGGCGTCTTCGACGTGCGCCTGCACCCGCTCGCGCTGCGCGACGGAGACCAGCGAGCCCATGTCGGGGGTGAAATCGTAGGTGGCGTCGACCCGGATGGCCTGCACGGCTTCGAGGAAGCGCTTGGTGAACTCCTCCCTGCGCCGATCCGAGACGTAGATCCGCTCGATGTGCATACACGCCTGGCCGGCGTTGAGGAACGTGGCCATGATCGTGCCCGGGATCGCGTCGTCCAGGTTCGCGTCGTCGAGGAGGATCAGCGGGTTCTTGCCGCCGAGTTCGAGCGTGCACCCGATCAGGTTCTGGCCGGCCTGGGCGCCGATCACCCGGCCGGTCGCGGTGGAGCCGGTGAACATGACGTAGTCGGCGTTCTCGACGATGGCCGACCCGATGTCCGGGCCCGTGCCGCAGACGATCTGGACCAAGCCGGCGGGCAGGCCGGCTTCGTATAGCAGACCCACACCGAACGCCACGTTCAGCGTGGACTTGTTGTCCGGCTTCAGCACGATGCCGTTGCCGGCGATCAGAGCCGGCATCGCATCGGACAGGCTGGTCGCGAAGGGGAAGTTCCAGGGGGAGATCAGCCCGACGACGCCCTTGGGGATCCGGACCTCGGTCGAGGTGGAGACCAGCGGCACCACCCCGCCGTGCTTCTTGTCCTTGAGGATCCCGGGCGCCGCCTTGATGTAGTGGCTGGTCACCATCAGGACGTCGCAGGTCTCTTCGAACGCCATGCGCCGGGCCTTGCCGGTCTCGGCCTGCATCAGATCGGCGACGATCAGGCCTTTGCCCAGCAGCAGCTCGTGGAAGCGCTTCATCACGTCCAGCCGCCGTTTGAGCGGCCAGGAAGCCCAGACCGCCTGCGCCTCGCGGGCCGCGGCGTAGGCGGTCCGCACGTCGGCTGGATCGGACTGCGGCAGGTCCACCACCTTGTCGCCGGTGTAGGCCTCGGTCACCGGATGGGAGCGGCCGCCGGCGGCGACCACCATGCCGGTGAGCTTCGCGAGCAGTTCAGAGGTGACGGAAGCCGGCAGACTCATGGCGGAACTGTAACGCGTTCTAGTTGCATTGTCTCGGGTCGGAGCTGTCGGATCCGGCGGATCCGGCGGATCCGGCAGCGTTTCAGGGGCGGCGGGCGCGGAGAACGCAGAACTCGTTCCCCTCCGGATCGGCGAGCACGACCCAGCTCTGCTCGCCCTGCCCGACGTCGACGTGCCGAGCACCGAGATCGAGCAGGCGGCGCACCTCTTCGTCCTGCTCCCGGTCGGTCGCGTTGAGGTCGAGGTGCAGCCGGTTCTTGATGCTTTTGCCCTCGGGGACCCGGGCGAAGGTCAGCACCGGGGGCACCGGCCCCGGGCGGTTCCCGCCTTCGGGCACGTCGGGAGAGCCGATCGTGACCACCCCTTCCTCCGTATCCCGCACCTCGTAGCCGAGAACGGCGCACCAGAACCGGGCCAGCTCATCGGGATCGGCACAGTCGATACAAAGCTCAGTGAACTTACTGGTCATGTCAGAAGGCTATGGGGATCCGGGGGTCCGCGCCGACGGCACGGGAGACCGGCGGTCTGCCGCGATCGGGCAGGTCCACAGGTCGATTTCAGGAACAACCCCCTCGACGGGCGCGTTGACCGTGACGTCTACGTCTAGGCGGGTAAGAAGACCTAATGTCCTCCGTTCGGTTCAGTCCTCTCTCGCTGTGGTACCCGATCACGAAGTCGTGGCGCCGATGGGCGGAAGTGGCGGCCTCGGTCACGGCGTTGATACTGCTCCTGCCGGTGTCGCTGTGGCTGGCCGTGCGCATCACGCCCCTGCAGTCGGTGACCGCGGCCGGCCAGACCGTCGACGTGGGCGCCGCCTCGCCCGGCTGGGCCTGGTCCGGCCCCGGAGAGCTGGATCTGTTCGGCCAGAAGATCATCACGCAGCCGGACTTCCCCGGTCCGGTGCGTCCGAAGCTGCGGCTCACCCACATCACCGCGAACGCCGAGGTGGCCCAGCTGTTCGGCTCCAAGGACCACGACGGCGCGGCCACCCTCGGCCGGCAGCTCGCCGGCGGCTGGCTGCGCTACGGGCTGTGGGAGGGCGCGGTGTCGGCGGGCATCGTCATCCTGGTCCTGGCGGCCGTGACCGGGCTGCGCCGGTACTCGCTGCGCCGGACCGCGGCCGTGCTGCTCGCCGGGACCGTGGCGATGACCGCCGTCAACGTCATGGGGTTCGGCCTACTGGCATCCGGCACCCCCGACACGTTGCGGAAGGTGCATTCGCTCTCCGATCTGGTGGGCCGCGAGAACATGACCCCGGTGTCCCCGGCCGCCGGTCCCACCATGGGCGAGGTCGAGGCCATCGTCATCGGCGACTCCACCGCGGCCGGCGTGGGCAACCGGCAGCTGCCCAAACCGAACGTCCTGGACAAGGCCTGCGGCCGCAGTGCGGACTCCTTCGCCGAGCAGCTGGCCGAGGTCAACAGCTGGAACGTGCTCAACCTGTCCTGTTCCGGCGCCACCACCCGCGAGGGGCTTCTCGGCCCGCAGCAGACCGGCGGGCTCACCGCGCCGCCGCAACTGGCCCAGGTCGAACGCGCGCCGAAGGCGCAGGTGATCATCGTCAGCATCGGGGCCGACGACCTGAACTGGGCGGACCTGACCCGGCTGTGCGCGGCCAGCCCGAGCTGCGACGACCGGGCCACCGCCGCCTATTTCCAGCAGCAGATCGCCCAGTTCGTGCTGGACTACCGCGACCTGGTCACCCAGCTCGCCGCGCTGCCCGGCAACCCGGCGGTGATCGTCAACCAGTACTACGACCCGTTCGGTCCGGATACCTCGTGCCTTGCTGACGAGGGCATCACGGCGTCGAAGGCGAAGACCCTCGAGACGCGCCTGGACCAGCTCAACACCGCGCTGAGCCAGGGCGCCGAGGCGGCGGGCTTCACCTCGGTACGGCCGTCGTTCGCCGGCCACACGCTGTGCAGTCCCCAGCCGTGGGTACAGGGCCCCACGGACCGCGCGCCGTTGCACCCGACCGCCGCCGGAGAGCTGGCCATCGCGCTGGCCGATCAGCAGGCGCTGCCGCCCGGAGCGGGATGAGCGGGGAACGAGCGAGGACTCTGCGGGCAGCGTGACGTTTGTCCGGCCCCGGCGCGGATAACCGGGCGGCTGGCTCAACCGTCTGCACGGATCGCCAAGGGAGCCGACTCATGGTCTTCGATCCCGATGCCCAGCTGAACACCGGTGACGTCCGCGATGTCCGAGGCGGCGGAGGAGGGTTCCTGGGCGGCGGCTTCCCGGGCGGCCGGGGCGGCATCCTCGGGCTGCTCCTCACCCTCATCGCCGCGGCGGTCGGCATTCCGGTGGCCACGATGGGCGGCAGCGACGGCAGCGCGTCCCCGGTGACCGCCACCGGCGCGTCGTCCCTGGCCGCCAAATGCCGCACGGGAGCGGACGCGAACGCCAACGACGACTGCCGGGTCGTGGCGGTCGTGGACTCGGTGCAGAACTACTGGACCACGGCCTTCGCCAACAGCGGCCAGACCTACCAGCCGGCGCAGACCGTCCTGTTCTCCGGCTCCACCTCCACCGCCTGCGGCCCGGCGACCACCGAGGTCGGTCCGTTCTATTGCCCAGGTGATCGCACGGTCTATCTCGATCTGGGTTTCTGGCAGGAGCTGCGGACGAGGTTCGGCGCCCGGGGCGGCCCGTTCGCGCAGGCGTACGTCGTCGCCCACGAATACGGCCACCACATCCAGGACCTGCAAGGCACCCTCGGTCGCGCCCAGCAGAACGCCCAGGGCCCCACCGGCGGTTCGGTCCGCACCGAACTCCAAGCCGACTGCTATGCCGGTATCTGGGCGCACTGGGCGACCACCACCAAGGACGCCAACGGCCACCCGTTCATCGACGCCGTCAGCCCGCAGCAGATCGCCGACGCCCTGAACGCCGCGGCCGCGGTCGGCGATGACCGCATCCAGCAGCAGGCTCAGGGCCGGGTCACCCCGGAGACCTGGACCCACGGCTCCGCGACCGAGCGTCAGAAGTGGTTCACGACCGGCTTCCAGACCGGCCGGCTGAAGGCCTGCGATACGTTCGCGGGCGGGATCTGACGGGCGCCGGCCGCGCCTTGAAGGCTGGGCGCGTCAGCCGACTGAAAGCTCACGATTACCGGCTGTTCTCCACGGCGACTGCGTGGACCGCCGTGCCGAAATCTCGTCCCGGACGCTGGTGAAGTCCCGTAGTCTGTCCATATCTGTACACTCACTCCAACGCGCGGCAGCGATGTGTGGAGATCGTCGGGGAGCGCGCGAGATGGCTGCGAACGAGGCACCAGATCCCTCCCACGCCCGTAACCTGGCGGAGTTCATCACGGTCCTCGGAGAGCTGCGGCAATGGGCCGGCGGCCCGTCCTACCGGGTATTGGCCAAGCGCGTCGGCCCGCTGTTGCGGCCGCCGCAGGTCATCGCGCACACCACTGTCTCCGGCGTCTTCCAGCCACAGCGCCGCCGGTTGGACATCGATCTCGTGACGACCATCGTCCGGGCGCTCGGCGTGGACGAGCCGGAGGTGACGCGCTGGCGACAGGCTTGCGTCCGAGTGCATGTCAAGGCCAAGGTCGGCGGCTCGGCCGGGGCGCTCCGGCAACTGCCCGCGAGCCTGGCCACCCTCACCGGACGCGATGCCGAACTCAAACAGCTCCTTGATATCGCGGCCGCTGCCGCCGGCGAGGCGACCACGGTGGCGGTCTACGCGATCGACGGCATGGCCGGGATCGGCAAGACCGCCCTGGCCGTGCATGCCGCTCACCTCTTGGCCGAGGACTTCCCCGACGGGCAGCTGTTCGTCGACCTGCACGCCCACTCCGCCGGCACCGGCCCCCGCGACCCGAACGAGGTCCTGGGCCGGCTTCTGCAAGCCCTCGGTCAGGACCCCCAGGCCATCCCGCCGGAGTTGGAGGAGAGGGCCAAGGCCTTCCGGAACCGCCTGGCCGGCAGCCGCACCCTGATCGTGCTGGACGACGCCGCCAACGAACAGCAAGTCCGCCCTCTGCTTCCCGCCGCCCCCGGGTGCCTGGTCCTGATCACCAGCCGCAACCGCCTCAAAGCCTTGGACGACGCCCATCCGCTGCCGCTGGACGTCTTGGACCCGGTTGATGCGATCAACCTGCTGCGCCACCACGCCGGGCCCGGCCGTATCGCCGCCCGCGACCCGGCGGTCGTCCACATCGCCGAGTTGTGCGGATACCTGCCGCTGGCGCTGCGCATCACCGCCGCCAACCTGGCCCACCGCCGTACCTGGACCACCGACCACCTGGAGCTGCGGCTGCGCGCCGGCCTGGCCGACCTGGCCGCCTTCGACGACGGTGACCGCCGGGTGCGTGCCGCCTTCGACCTGTCCTACAACAACCTCAGCGCCGACCAGCAAGCCATGTTCCGCCACCTCGGACTGATCCCCGGTCAGGATGGCGACAGCTACGCGGCCGCCGCGCTCCTGGACACCGGCTTGGACGAAGCCGACGCGCTGCTACAAGACCTCACCGACCGCAGCCTGCTCACCGAGAGCGCCCCCGGCCGCTACCGGCTGCACGACCTGCTGCGTGAGTACGCCGGCACCCTCGCCGTAGCCCATGAATCCCCCATGCAGCGCAAGGCGGCACTGGACCGCCTCCTGCACTACTACGCCCACACCGCGCAAACCGCCTCTAAAGCCACCGCCCGCCTGCCACGGTCCGCACCCGACGGCCCCGCCCCCGCCCACGCCCCCGACCTGGCCGATCCTGAGACAGCCCGGGCCTGGCTGCGCACCGAACATCCCAACCTGGACGCCGCGCAAACCCACGCCCGCCATCTCGACCACCACACCATCGCCTTGGCCGCCGGCATGGCCGAGATCCTGCTCTCCGACGGCCCTTGGATCCGCGCCATGGAAATCCACCAGGCCGCCGCAGAGGCAGCCGCCCGCCTGGACCGCCCTGCCGCCCATGCCACCGCCTTGACCGACCTGGGACGGGTGCGGCGTCTGACCGGGGATTCCCCGGGCGCGGCGGACGCCTTCGTGCGGGCCCTGACGACCTTCCAGCAGATCGGCGACCGCCTCGGCGAGGCCAATACCCTGACCAACCTGGGGCAGGTGCGGCACCATGGCGGGGATGCCGCATGCGCGACGGACGCTCTCGCGCGGGCCCTGGAGATCTTCCGGCAGATCGGCGACCGCCTCGGCGAGGCCAACGCCCTGACCAACCTGGGGCGGATACGGCACACGGCCGGGGATTTTCCGGGTGCGGCGCAGACCCATACTCAAGCCCTGGAGATCTTCCAGCAGATCGGCAATCGCCTCGGCGAAGCCAACGCCCTGAACGACCTGGGGCGAGTGCGCCATCAGAGCGGGGATTTCCCGGGTGCGGCGCAGACCCATACTCAAGCCCTGGAGATCTTCCAGCAGATCGGCAATCGCCTCGGCGAAGCCAACGCCCTGAACGACCTGGGGCGAGTGCGCCATCAGAGCGGGGGTTATCCGGCTGCGGCGGACGCCCACACGCAGGCCCTGGAGATCTTCCGGCGACTCGGCAATCGCCTTGGCGAGGCCATCGCCCTGAACGACCTGGGGCAAGTGCGCTGCCTGACCGGGGATTTTCCAGGTGCGGCGGACGCCCACACGCAGGCCCTGGAGATCTTCCGGCAGCTCGGCGATCGCGGCAATGAGGCTTGGGCGCTGAACGACCTGGGTCGGGTGCGGTATCTGACCGGCGACTTTCGGCGTGCGGCGGACGCCCACAAGCGGGCCTTGGAGATGTTCCGGCAGGTCGGCAATCGCGGCAATGAGGCTTGGGCGCTGAACTTCTACGCGGCCACGATCGCCGCGCTCGGCGATCGTGGCCGAGCCATCGCGCTGTATCAGCAGGCTCTGGCAATGAACCGGGAGCTGCGTAAACCCGACGACGAGGCGATCTCCCTGGAGGGCGTCGCCGACCACTACGTGGCCACCGGCGATCCCGCCCAGGGCTTGGCACACCTGAACCAGGCGTTGGGGATCTACCGACGCCTTGGCATGCGCGCGGACGTCGAACGGGTCCGGGCCCGGTTGTCGGATCTCGACGCGCATTAGCCGGTCACCTCCAGCACGTCCCGATAGACCTGCGGCAATCCCGCCGGCGCCGTGGCCGGATCGGTTCGGCGGATCGGTCGCGGTCGGGCTCGGATCGCGGACCCGGCTGCTACACCGGATCCACGTCCACCGCGGCCGCAACGGCGAACCCCCCATGACGTCAAACAGCCGAGTCCGGTAGCAAAGCGACGTCCCGTATTGGACTACACGCGACTTCCCTAGCACCGGATCTAGCCACGCTCAAACTGCGTGCGGGGATGTGGAAACCACTGGCATTCTCATTTCTTCGGCTCGACGCCCTGAAGACGGCGTCACGGCGTGACGGTGCAACCTGCTAGACCATGGCTCGGTGTGAGGCTGCTGTCATCAATGGTGGGCCGGCCCACTCTGGTGACGAAGGACCCCGTACAAATCCGTACACGCCTTGCCGCTCCTGGACGGCGATCGGCGGGCACCCGGTGAAACTTTCGCCTCCCGGCTCCCCCGCACAGCAGGTCCGGGCCCGAACCGGGGCCAGAACGTTGACGCCGTCGGGCCCGTTTGCCGACGGTCGGTCATGACACCCCACCTCCTCTGGCCAGCCTTCCGAAGAGGTCTCATGAGATCCGGCCTGCCCCGGCGCCGCACCGCGCGAGCGATCGCCGCCGTCGCCGCCGCCCTGCTCGCGGCGAACACCCTGGTGCTGCTGCAACCGTCCGCGGCTCAGGCGAGTACGCCATCGAGCACCGGCGAGTTCAACTACGCCGAGGCCCTGCAGGACTCCATGCTCTTCTACGAGTCGCAGCGCTCCGGTCCGCTGCCGGCCGACAACCGGGTGCTGTGGCGCGGGCCGTCGGACCTGTCCGACGGCGCCGACCACGGGCTGGACCTGACCGGCGGCTACCACGACGCCGGCGACGAGGTGAAGTTCGGGCTGCCGGCGGCCTATTCGATGACCACGCTGGCCTGGGGCGCGATCGACGACAAGGCCGGCTACCAGAAGGCCGGACAGTGGTCCTACGTGGAGCGGAACCTGCGCTGGGGTGACGACTTCATCATCAAGGCGCATCCGGCGCCGCACGTGTTCTACGGCCAGGTCGGCGACGGCGGCAGCGACCACGGCTTCTGGGGGCCGGCCGAGGTGAACCCCTCGCCGCGGCCGTCCTACGCCGTGACCGAGGCCTGCCCGGGCTCTGATCTGGTCGGCCAGTCGGCCGCGGCGCTGGCCGCCTCCTCGATCGTGTTCAAGACCGACGACCCGGCGTACTCGGCCACGCTGGTCGCGCAGGCCAAGTCGCTGTACGAGTTCGCCGACGACTTCCGGGGCAAGTACGACGCCTGCATCACCGGCGCGTCCAGCTTCTACACCTCGTTCAGCGGCTACTGGGACGAGCTGGTCTGGGGCGCGATCTGGCTCTACAAGGCCACCGGCGACGCCACCTACCTGACCAAGGCCCAGAACTACTTCCCGAACATGAACAAGGCGAACCAGACCACCACGCCGGAGTACGCCTGGACCATCAGCTGGGACGACTCGTCCTTCGCCTGCTACCTGCTGCTGGCCCAGCTCACCGGCCAACAGCAGTACATCGACGACGCCGAGCGCAACCTGGACTGGTTCACCACCGGCTACAACGGCCAGCACGTGGCCACCTCGCCGGGCGGCGAGGTGCAGGTGGACGTGTGGGGCACCGCTCGCTACGCCGCCAACGAGGCGTATCTGGCGCTGGACTTCGCGAACTGGCTCAAGGCGCAGAACGTTGATCCGGCCCGCCAGCAGGCGTACCACGACTTCGCGGTGCGCCAGATGAACTACATCCTCGGCGACAACCCGAACCACGAGAGCTACGAGGTCGGGTTCACCAACGGCGGCACCAACACCGCCTGGCCGCAGGGCGTCCACAACCGGACCGCGCACGGTTCGTGGGACCAGAGCATGAGCGATCCCGCCACCACCCGGCACGTGGACTACGGCATGCTGGTGGGCGGCCCGACCTCCGGCGACGGCTTCACCGACACCCGCCAGAACTACCAGCAGACCGAGGGCGCGCTGGACTACAACTCCCTGTTCTCCGGGGCCCTGGCCGAGCTGACCGCCGAGTACGGCGGCACGCCGCGCGCGAACTTCCCGCCGGCCGAGACCCCGGACGGCCCCGAGGAGCTGATGCAGGCCGCGCCGAACCAGACCGGCAGCAACTTCATCGAGATCAAGGCCCAGGTGGTCAACAAGTCCGGGTGGCCGGCGCGGCATCTGACCAACGGCTCGTTCCGGTACTACTTCACGCTGGACCCCGGCGAGACCGCCTCGCAGATCCAGGTGACCTCGCCGTACAGCCAGTGCAGCGCCCCGGGCCCGGTCACGCAGTTCTCCGGCTCGACGTACTACATCACGATCAGCTGCGCGGGCCAGGACATCGCGCCGGCCGGGCAGTCGGCGTTCCACCGCGAGGTGCAGTTCCGCCTCACCTTCCCGGCCGCGCACGACTACACCAAGGACTGGTCCTTCCAAGGGCTGGCCGGGCTGGCCACCAACGCGACCCCGGTGAACACGAACTACATCGAGCTCTACGACGGCTCGACGAAGGTCTGGGGCACCGGCCCCGGCGGCGGCTCGAACGTCACGCCGCCGAGCGCGCCGGGCAAGCCGGCCGCGTCGGCCGTCACGGCCACCGGCGCGACCCTGACCTGGAGCGCCTCGGCCGCCGGGACCAATCCGGTGGCCGGCTACGACGTCTTCAGCGTCTCCGGTTCGACCGCCACGAAGGTCGGTTCCAGCACGACCACCTCCGCGACGCTTACCGGCTTGACGCCTTCGACCGCCTACACCCTCGACGTCGTGGCCCGGGACGGCGCCGGCAACGTCTCGGCCGCCTCGCCGACGGTGAGCGTGACGACCGCCGCCGCGACGCCGCCGGGCGCGCCGAGCGGCCTGACCGTGACCGGGGTGACCGCGAGCACGGTCGGCCTGAGCTGGACCGCGGCCGCGCCCGGAACCCTGCCGATCGCGAACTACGTGGTCTACCAGGCCGGGACCCCGGCGACCGCGGTGGCGACCGTCGCGGGAACGGCGACGTCCGCCACCGTCAGCGGGCTGAGTCCGGCGACGACGTATCAGCTCTATGTCGTGGCCAAGGACAGCGGCGGCCAGTCGTCCCCGGCCTCGGCCACGGTGCCGGCGACCACCGGCACCGCGCCGCCGGCCTCGCTCACCGCGCGGTACCAGACCAGCGTCACCGCGGCCACGACCGGCCAGATCCAGCCGATGCTGAACCTGGTCAACAACGGGAACAGCGCCATCGCGCTGTCCTCGGTGACGGTCCGGTACTGGTTCACGTCCGACGGCGGCGCCGGCACGTTCTCGACGAACTGCTGGTACGCGCTGGTCGGGTGCGGCAACCTCACCCAGTCGGTCGTCGCGATGCCCACACCCGTCACCGGCGCCGACCACTACCTGCAGGTGGGCTTCACGGCCGGCGCGGGGAGCCTGGCCGTCGGCGCGTCGACCGGCCAGATCCAGAGCGCGATCAACAAGACCGACTGGTCGAACTTCACGCAGACCGGCGACTACAGCTTCAACGCGGCAGACACCGCGTTCACCGCCAACCCGTTGGTCACGGTCTACGTCAGCGGCAAGCTGGTCTACGGCACCGAACCGCACTGAGCACAGCGGCGCGTGTTCAGCCGCGGCGGCCGATCCGATCGACCGGCCGCCGCGCTGGACTCCTCGGGGGTCACGTTCGCGCTTTCGGTATGCCGACGATACGCGCCCGCTCGTAGCATGGGGATCATGCGTGTCTTGGTGGTCGAGGACGAGCCCTACATGGCCGAGGCCATCCGCGACGGACTGCGCCTGGAAGCGATCGCCGCCGACATCGCCGGGGACGGCGACACCGCCCTGGAGATGCTGAGCGTCAACGCCTATGACATCGCCGTCCTGGACCGTGACATCCCCGGACCCTCCGGTGACGAGATCGCCGAAAGCATCGTCGCCTCCGGTGGCGGCACGGCGATCCTCATGCTCACCGCCGCCGACCGGCTCGACGACAAGGTGTCCGGTTTCGGGATCGGGGCCGACGACTATCTCACCAAGCCGTTCGACCTCCGCGAACTCGTGCTCCGGCTCAGGGCCCTGGATCGCAGGCGCGCCCACAGCAGGCCGCCGGTGCGCGAGATCGCCGGGCTGCGGCTGGATCCGTTCCGCCGGGAGGTCTTCCGCGACGGCCACTACGTCGCGCTCACCCGGAAGCAGTTCGCCGTGCTCGAGGTGCTCGTCCGGGCCGAAGGCGGGGTCGTGAGCGCCGAGGAGCTGCTGGAGCGGGCATGGGACGCGAACGCCGACCCGTTCACCAACGCCGTGCGCATCACGGTCTCGGCCCTGCGCAAACGGCTCGGCGAACCCTGGGTGATCGCCACGGTGCCCGGCGTCGGCTACCGCATCGACACGGCGCTGGGCACCGGTCCCGGTAACGGGGACAGCGGAGCGGACGATGGATAGGAAACGCGGCCTGAGCGTCCGGCTCAAACTCACCCTGAGCTATGCCGGCCTGGTCATGCTCGCCGGCACCCTCCTGTTGAGCGTGGTCTGGATATTCGCATTGCGCTGGGTACCGTACAAAAACGACCCCAGGGACTTCCACAAGCCGCCCGGCGCCACAATGGTCGTCATGACCGGCCCCAGTCTCCACGAACTCCTGCGCGGACTCATACCAGCCGCGGCCATAGCAATGGCCTGCCTGCTGGTGTTCGGCCTCACGGGAGGGTGGTTCCTCGCCGGCCGGATGCTCTCCCCGCTGACCCGCATCACTGAGGCCACCCGCATGGCCGCGACCGGATCGCTCTCCCATCGGATCGAGTTGGCCGGCTCCCGGGACGAGGTCCGCGAACTCGCCGACGCCTTCGACGTCATGCTGGCCCAGCTCGAAGCGCATGTGGCCGAACAGCGAAGGTTCGCGGCCAACGCCTCCCACGAGCTGCGCACCCCGCTGGCGGTCACGCGGTCTCTTCTCGACGCGGCCCGCTACGATCCGACGCGCGACGGGGACGAGCTGCTCCACCGCCTGCGCGTCGTCAACACCCGGGCGATCGACCTCACCGAAGCGCTGCTCCTGCTCAGCCGGGCCGACCGGCGGACCTTCCACCGGGAGGAGGTCGACTTGTCCCTGCTCGCCGAGGACGCCACGGAGACACTCCTTCCCCTGGCCGAGAAACGCCACGTCGCCATAGAGACGTCCGGCGACGTGGCGGCCACGTTCGGCTCGCCCACACTGCTGCAGCAGTTGGTGACGAACCTCGTACACAACGCGATCGTTCACAACCTTCCCGCGCAGGGAACCGTGTGGGTCACGACCAGCGCTCTGCCCGAAGGCGTGGTGCTCACCATCGAGAACACCGGCGAGAACCTCACCGAGGAGTTGGTGCCGACGCTCACCGAACCGTTCCAGCGCGGCACCAACCGCATCCACCGCGACCATGTGGGCGTCGGCCTCGGCCTGGCCATCGCCAAGAGCATCACCCAAGCGCACGACGGGACCCTCGTCCTCACGCCCCGGGCGACCGGCGGGCTTCTCGTCACGGTGCGACTGCCCGCCGCCGCGGCTAGCCGGCGAACTGCCGCGCCACCTGCTCCAGCGCTTCAAGTCCCGGGGCGAACAGGTTCCCTATCGTGAACGAGGTGTAGACGGGCTTGGTGGCGATCCCGACCTCGGCAGCCGTCGGCAGCAGGACCTCGCGCACGAACTCTTCGAAACCTGACAAGTCGTCCCAGATCTCGACGACGCGCATGCCGCCCTCGGCGGCGCCCGCGACGTGCAGGTGGATGCCCTTCGCCGGTGTGCCCTGGACGCCCATGCGGGCGACGATGCCGAAGTAGTCGGCTTCCGTCTCGTCCCAGTCCATCACTATCAGAACCGCCATGGCTGTC
>JAEKKI010000115.1 GCA_019510485.1 Catenulisporales bacterium | reverse complement strand
GACGCCGCGTCGTCCCACGACCAGCGGGAGATCTGGATCGCGGTCTCCATGCGGTCGGCGCCGTCGAGGCGCTCGACGAGGTTGACGGGGTTGTTGGCGGAGATCGGCTTGGTGGCGTCGCCGTTGGCCTGCCAGGAGATGCGACCGACCAGAGTGGTCACCGTGTTCTCGGCGGAGTGCGGTGTTGGCGTGATGGTTACTACCGCGCCGGAAGCTGCGAATGCGATCTGTGATCCATCCGCCGACCACACTGGAGTGTCGGTCTTCTGGAGCGGCTTTTCATCGAAGGTGATCTGAGTCGGGTTCGACCCATCCACACCGACGACGAACACCTGAGGAATCGTGTTGAGGTCTTCATGGATGTAGGCGATCTTCTTGCCATCGGGTGAGATCGAAGGCTGAGTGCCGTTGCCGGTATTCGCTATCTTGTTGACGGTGTTGTTGTAGCCGTTGTAGGTCCATACCCAGGACACGCCGTTGGTGACCCGCTGGAAGACCAAAGCGCCGTTCGACCCACCCTGCGGAGCAGAGTCGTGATCGCCTGCCTGATGTCCAGCCGACAACTTGACCGGCGCGGAACCGCCGAGGCTCGGGACCTTGTATAGATCACCGTTCAGCGCATAGACCAAGAAGCTGCCGCCATTCAGCCACGTCGGATGCGACGAGCCGTTCAAACCAGTGGCCACGACTATGGCGTCGGTACCGTCGTAACGAACCGAGATCAGCCGGCCGCCTTCATCCAGATAGGCGACACGGCTTCCATCCGGCGCCCACTCCGCGTCGACGACCCTCCGCGAGGGCATCGTCTCAGCCCCGGGAACGTATGCGGTGTTGGCGTCGCATGCACCGGCGCCGCCAAAGAAGTGGCTGCGGCGAGCGCGGTCGCGGCGGCTGTGGTGAGCTTCTTCGCAGACACCTTGTTCTCCCCTGTACTAGATCCGGGTGCTGAGATCCGGATCGTCAGCCTATCCACCGTCGGGGCGGGGGTCTACCCTGCGCGATGTGACGATCGCCGCCTGCTCCCGTGAAGCGGAGATGGCGAACAGGCCCAGGCCGACCAGCAGGCCCCAGAACGCGGCTCCGATGCCGGCGACGGTGACGCCCGAGGCCGTCGTGACGAATGCCGCCGTGGCCGGTTCGCGGTAGCGGGATTCGCTCAAGGCGGAAGTCAGGGAGCTGCCAAGGGCGGGTAGGAGGGCCAGGCCCGCGACGCCTTCGATCAGCAGCGGTGGTGCGGCGATCAGCAGAGCGGTCGCTGTAGCGGCGCCGAGGCCGAGAGCGATGTAGAGCGCGCCCGCTGTCGTGGACGCGATCCAGCGCCGGCCGGGGTCGCGGTGGGAATCCGGGCTGGCGGCCAGGGCGGCGGTGATGGCGGCGAAGTTGATGGGGGTGCCGCCGGAGAGGGCGCCCAGGGTGCTGGCGGCGCCGGTGCCTATCAGGACTTCGCGGATGGGCGGCTCGTATCCGTAGCCGCGCATGACCGCGATGCCGGCGAGGTTCTGAGAAGCCATCGTCACCAGATAGAGCGGGATCGCGAGGCTGATCAGCGTTTTGATGTCGAAGCGCGGGCTGGTAGTGGCCAGCGTGGGGAGCAGCCCGCCGGTCAGGTGGCCGCTGGTGGCGGGATCGAAGGCCAGGCCGATGAAGGCGGCGGCGAGGGCGGCGGGAACAGCCCAGCGCTTGGCGAAGCGGCCCAGGATGACCCAGACGGCGATCGCCGGAAGCGCCAGCCGGGGCAAATGAACGGCCGCCTGCGCCGATTCCAGGCAGATCGGGGCGATGACCCCGGCCAGCATCGCAGCGGAGATCGGCGCCGGGATGGCGGCGATCCAGCGGGTCAGCGTACGGGAGAAGCCGGTCACGGCCAGCAGGATCCCGGTCAGCACGAACGCCCCGAGGACCTCGCGATAGCCGTCGGCACCGCCGTGCCCGGAATGCTCACGCCCCGCACCCACGCTGACCAGCAGTGCCGCGCCGGGCGTGGACCAGGCGATGCTGATCGGCATCCGATGGCGGACGCTGAACACGATGCCGCAGACACCCATCAGGACACTGATCGTGAACAATCCGGACGCCGCCTGCTCCTCGGTCGCGCCGACCGCGCGCAGGCCCGCGATCACCACCGCGAAGGAGCTGGAGAACCCGACGAGCGCCGTGACGACGCCCGCGCCGAAGGTCGGTCCCAGGTCGGCGAAGCGGCCGGCGGACGGCGTTCCGTGCGCGGAACCTTGTGTCGCCGAGGCAGCTCCGTCAGCTTGGACCACTGTCCCAGCGTCCGCGTTCCCGATATGTTCGGCGCTCACGACGAACCTCCCCTGTTCCGTATATGGAACAAGCTACCAGCTCGTTCGGTGTAGGTTGCCAAGAGTGAGTGACAGCACAGCCGCGGACTTCGCCCAGCAGATCGGCGAGCGCATCAGACGCCTCCGCACCGAACGCGGCGTGAGCCTCTCGGCGCTGGCGAGCGGCGCGGGCGTGGGCAAGGCGACGTTGTCCGGCCTGGAAGACGGCTCGCGCGGGAACCCCACGGTCGAGACCCTCTACGCCATCGCCGGCCACCTCGGCGTCCCCATCGGGGCGCTGCTCCCCGAGCCTCCGCAGCCCGGTGGCGCACCGCTGGCGGCGCTGCACGGCGCCGCGGTGTCGGCATCGCTGCTGGAGACCTTCTCCGACGCCGATGTGGCCACCGAGCTGTTCAGCCTCCGCATCCGGCCGGGCCACAAGCAGCAGTCCCCCGCGCACCCGCCCGGAACCATCGAGTACCTGACGGTCTTCGCCGGCACCGCACGCGTCGGGCCGCCGGACGCCCTGCTCATCGTTCCGCCGGGCGGACACGTGTCGTGGCGGGCGGACGTCTCGCACACCTACAGCGCGGTCGGCGTGGAGGACGTGCGTGCCAGCCTGCTGATTCGCACGCCGCGCACGCCCGGCACTCCCCCGGCGAACAGCTCAGACGCGTCCGCGTCCGAATAGCGCGCGCCGCACGTCCCGGCGAGCGGCGCGCAAAGCGGACTTGACCGGCTCTGAGATCTCGTGCCGGTACCAGAGCCGGACGGCCGTGACGCGCCGGGCGATCGGCTGGGCGACGGCGCGCAGGCCGCGTCCGACCCACTTCGCGGCGTCCCGGAAACCCGATGCCACAAACCGGATCGGGATCCATACCGACCGCTTCCACAACCACACCACGCCGCGCCCGACGTTCGCACCGACGCGGGCTGCGAAGTCGAAAGCCTGGACCAGGACGCGGAACAGCCCGACGATCCACCGGCCGAGGACTTTGAGCACGTGCCACAGGCCGCGACCGAGCAAGACGAAGGGCTGAGCCAGGTAATACAGCCCTCGAATCACCACACGGGCGACGGCACGCGAAGCGACGCCGAGCGGAAACAGCACCCAGCGATAGACCTGCCAGCCGACCCAGCCGAATCCGTCTCGGACGTAGCCTGCGAGGGCGCCGATTCCGCGGCCGATAGGCGCCAAAACGGTGTCGGAGAACCACGCGGCCGCCGATCCGATGCCGCGTCCCAGCGCGCTGATACCGGACCCGATCGCCCGGAGCATCGCGGCGATACCGTGGCCGATCGGCGTCAGGACGACGTCATAGAACGCTTCGACCCCGCGGCCGATGAGGACGAGCACCCACCCCGCGCCGCGTCCGGCAAACCGCACCGGCCACCACAGGAAGCGCGTCGCGACCCAGCCGATCGCCCGCCCCACGGCGCGGAACGGCCGCCCGAGCACCCGGGCCGCCTTGCCGATCCCCCGGCCGATCTTCGCCAGCCCGCGCCCGGCGAACCGGCCGAGCGCCTTCACCGACTCCCACGCCACCTGGAACGGTGCGATGACGACGACCGCGACGACCCGGATCGGCCAGCGCAGCACCGTGCCGAGCCAGCCCGGGTCGTAGTCGTAGTCCTCGTCGTCTTCGTGGTCTTCGTCGTCTTCGTCGTCCGAGTCGTCCGCACGGGAATCCAAGCTCGCGTCGCGAACGTCCCGAACTGCGACGCCCCGCTCCGGATCGGCCGCGCCGAGCCGTGCGAGATCGATCAGCTCGGTCTCAGGCTCCCGCTCACGCTCACGCTCACGCTCAGCAGTATCGACGTCCCGTTCCGGACTCATCCCCATGCGGAAACCATAGCGCCGGCTAGGAAGCCGGGCCCTCCCCGCGCAACAGCGCCGCGGCCTGCTCCGGCCGGATGTCGTTCATGAACGCCCCGGCGCCGGACTCCGAGCCGGCCAGATACTTCAGCTTGCCCGGCGCCCGCCGGAAGGCCGCGAACTGCCAGCGCAGGTGCGACTCGACACGGCCGGTGGCGACCGGCGCCTGGTACCAGGAGCCGATGTACGGCATCGCGCCGTCGAACAGCGCGTCCAGCCGCTGCACGCAGTCCTTGCCGATGGCCGCCAACTCATCCCGCTCGGCGGCGGTCAGGGCCGGCAGGTCCGGGACATGGCGGTGCGGCACTATGTCCACCTGGAACGGCCAGCGGCCGGCGTAGGGGACGTAGGCGGTGAAGTGCTCGCCGGCGACGATGACGCGCGTGCCCTCGGCCTTCTCCTCGGCCAGCGCGTCGCAGGCGACGCAGCCGCCGGTGCTCTCGTGGTAGGCCGTGGCGACCTCCAGCATCTTCTGCATGCGCGGCGGGACGTAGGTGTAGGCGTAGATCTGGCCGTGCGGGTGGTGCAGCGTGACGCCGACCTCGACGCCGCGGTTCTCGAAGCAGTACACGTACTCCACGCCGGGCCGCTGGGCCAGCTCCGCGGTGCGGTCGGCCCAGACGTCGACGATGCTGCGGATCCGGGAGACCGGCAGCGAGCCGAAGGAGGAGCCGTGGTCGCTGGAGAACACCACGACCTCGCAGCGGCCGGTGTCCCCGGCCAGCGACGGGAAGCGGTTCTCGAAGACCGCCACGTCGTAGTCGGCGGCCGGGATCTCGGTGGGGTGGCCGGGGCGGGAGGGGTCCAGCGGGCACTGGTCGGCGGCCGGCAGGAAGATGCGGTCCTGGCGGTGCCCGGCGACGGTGGTGACCTCGCCGGTGAGCACGTCGCGGCGCAGCTGGCTGGTGGTGGACACGGTCGGCAGGTCGCGCTGGTCGGCGGCGGAGCGGTCGTGGCCGGGGGTCTCGTCGTAGTAGATCAGCTCGCGGCCGTCGGAGAGCTTGGTGACGCTGCGCGTCAGGCCGAGGTCCATGGTCGAGGCCTCCATCAGGCGATCCGGCGCGCGCCGGCGGAGGCGACGGCGGGGAAGAACTGGGGTTCGGTGTACGAGTTCTCGGCGAAGGCGGCGCGCACGGCGTCCTGGACGGCGTCGAGCTGGTCGCGGTCCACCAGGGCGATGGCGCTGCCGCCGAAGCCGCCGCCGGTCATCCGGGCGCCGTGGGCGCCGGCGGCGACGGCGGTGGCGACGGCGAGGTCGAGTTCGGGGGCGCTGACTTCGTAGTCGTCGCGCAGCGAGGCGTGCGACTGCATCATGCGGTGGCCCAGGCGCGGCAGGGAGACCGGCTCGGCGTGCAGGATGGCGACGAACTGCTCGACGCGGGCGTTCTCGGTGACGACGTGGCGGACCCGGCGGGCGGTGGTCTCGTCGAGTCCGACGACGACCTTGGCGAAGGTCTCCGGGAGCGCCTCGGCCGGGATGTCTCGCAGGGCTTTGACGCCGAGGAACGCCGCGGCTCGCTCGCAGGCGGCCCGGCGGTCGGCGTAGCCGCTGTCGCCGTGCGCGTGCGAGACGCGGGTGTCGATGACGAGCAGCAGCGCGTCGTGGGCGGCGAGGTCGAACGGCTGCGGCCGGACCTCGCCGCCGCGGGTGTCGATGAACAGCACCGAGCCGTCCTGGCCGAAGGCGGAGGACATCTGGTCCAGCGGGCCGCAGGGCACGCCGGCGTAGATGTTCTCGGCGCGCTGGGTGTGGCGGGCGAGTTCGGCGGTGGTGAGTTCGAACCCGGAGACGCCGGCCAGCGCCAGTGCGGTGGCGCATTCCAGCGCGGCCGAGGAGGACAGGCCCGCGCCGACCGGGACGGTGCTGGTCAGGTACAGGTCCGCGCCGCCGACCGGGAAGCCGGCCTGCTGCAGGATCCACGCCACGCCCACGGGGTAGGCGGCCCAGCCGGAGACCGCCGGGTCGGCCAGCGGAGACATGTCCGAGCTGGACGCGTCGCGCGTGTCGTGGGCCGAGCCGGGGCCGACGAGGGCGTCGAGCGGGATCTCGATCGTCTCCCCGCCCTCGCCGATCTGAGCGCCGTGGACGCGCAGGACGCGGTCGGCGCGCGGCGCGGCGGCCGCGTAGCAGGCGCGGTCGATGGCCATCGGCAGCACGAAGCCGTCGTTGTAGTCGGTGTGTTCGCCGATGACGTTCACGCGTCCCGGCGCGGCCCACACGCCGGCCGGCTCCACGCCGAACACCGCATGGAACCCGGCGAACCCGCGCCGCGCGTCGTCCACGGCCGATCCGGTCTGACGGCTCACCGCCACCCCTCACCCTGCTGTTGTGATCCGTTTGATTCTGTTCGGATCTGGTGAGGTCAGGGTATCGGTGAGATCATCCCTGCGACAAGCCGGAGCGGCCGACGATCACGGGACGATGACGATTCAGACCACCGTCAACGGCAGGAGTTTGACCCCGGTGGGCCCCACCTGGATCTCTGTTCCCATCTGCGGACATACGCCACAGTCGTAACACGGCGTCCAGCGGCAGTCCTCGACTTCGTTGCCGCCGCCCTCGGCCGCTTCCAGGGCGTCCTGCCAGTCCTCCCACAGCCAGTCGCGGTCGAGGCCGGAATCGATGTGGTCCCAGGGCAGGACCTCGTTGTACTCGCGCTCGCGGATGGTGTACCAGTCCAGGTCGACCGGGGTGTCGGCCAGCGCAGTCTCGGCGGCGTCCGCCCAGCGC
Source organism: Catenulisporales bacterium (assembly GCA_019510485.1). Lineage (GTDB taxonomy): Bacteria > Actinomycetota > Actinomycetes > Streptomycetales > Catenulisporaceae > Catenulispora. The sequence goes on along the minus strand of JAEKKI010000115.1, from coordinate 7,514 downwards.
TGGTAGGAGAAGTGCTCGCTCCAGCCGTCGAACCGGCCGCCGCGCTCCCACACCTCGCGGATCACCTTGCCGACCCGGCGGTCGCCGCGGGAGAGCAGGCCCTCGATCACGCCGGGCTTGCCGTCGTGGTAGCGGAAGCCGATGGCCTTGCCGTAGTTCTTGTCGGCGCGGATGGCGTCGCGCAGCTTCACCAGGCGCGCGTCGGTGGCCTCGGCGCCGAGCTGCGCGGCCCACTGGAAGGGGGTGTGCGGCTTGGGCACGAAACCGCCGATGGACACCGTGCAGCGGATGTCGCGGGTGCCGGAGGCCTCGCGGCCGGCCTGGATCACCTTGCGGGCCAGGTCGGCGATCTGGAGCACGTCCTCGTCGGTCTCGGTGGGCAGGCCGCACATGAAGTACAGCTTCACCTGCCGCCAGCCCGCGGAGTAGGCGGCGGTGACGGTTCGGATCAGATCCTCCTCGGTCACCATCTTGTTGATGACCTTGCGCATCCGCTCGCTGCCGCCCTCGGGGGCGAAGGTCAGGCCGCTGCGCCGGCCGTTGCGTGACAGCTCGTTGGCCAGGTCGATGTTGAAGGCGTCGACGCGGGTCGAGGGCAGCGACAGCGAGGTGTTCGTGCCCTCGTAGCGGTCGGCCAGGCCCTTGGCGATGTCGGCGATCTCTGTGTGGTCGGCGCTGGACAGCGACAGCAGGCCGACCTCCTCATAGCCGGTGGCCTTCAGACCCGCCTCGACCATGTCGCCGATGCCGGTGATGGTGCGCTCGCGGACCGGCCGGGTGATCATGCCGGCCTGGCAGAAGCGGCAGCCGCGGGTGCAGCCCCGGAAGATCTCCACCGACATGCGCTCGTGCACGGTCTCGGCCAGCGGCACCAGCGGCTGCTTGGGGTAGGGCCACTCGTCCAGGTCCATGACCGTGTGCTTGGCGACGCGGAACGGCACGCCGTGCCGGTTCGGGGCGACGCGGCGGATGCGGCCGTCGGGGAGGTATTCGACGTCGTAGAAGCCGGGGACGTAGACGTTGCCGGTGCGGGCCAGGCGCATCAGCAGCTCCTCGCGCCCGCCGGGCCGGCCCTCGGCCTTCCAGGCCCGCACGATGTCGGTGATGGCCAGCACCGCGCCCTCGCCGTCGCCGACCACGGCGGCGTCCAGGAAGTCGGCGATCGGCTCGGGGTTGAAGGCCGCGTGGCCGCCGGCGATCACCAGCGGGTGCTCGGTCGTGCGGTCCTTGGCTTCCAGCGGGATCCCGGCCAGGTCCAGGGCGTTGAGCAGGTTGGTGTAGCCGAGCTCGGTGGAGAAGGAGACGCCGAACAGGTCGAAGTCCTTCACCGGCCGGTGCGCGTCCACCGTGAACTGCGGGATCCCGCGCTCGCGCATGGCCTTCTCCATGTCCGGCCACACCGAGTAGGTCCGCTCGGCCAGGACGCCCTCGCGCTCGTTGAGGACTTCGTAGAGGATCATGACGCCCTGGTTCGGCAGGCCGACCTCGTAGGCGTCCGGATACATCAGGGCCCACCGGACGTCGCACGCGTCCCAGTCCTTGACGGTCGAGTTCAGCTCGCCGCCGATGTACTGGATCGGCTTCTGCACGCTCGGCAGGACCGCTTCGAGCTGCGGGAACACGGATTCGACTGACATGGGTGACTTGACCTTGGGCTTTCTGGCTCGGGCTTTCGGGCTTCCTGGCGCGCCGCGGGTCCAGCCTAACGCGTGGGGGCGGGGCGACGGTGCGTCACTCTTTCGGATTCAATCCGATCGAGCCGCCCATTTCGCCGACCTTCCTGGCGTAACGCTCTTGGGAACCCGACCTTCACCCCACCCCCACCGCCGGCCGCGTAGACCTTAGCCGCACGTTCTCCATCAGCCCGATCGCGATGAAACTGGCGAACATGGACGAGCCGCCGTACGAGACGAAGGGCAGCGGGATACCGGCGACCGGCATGATGCCCAGCGTCATGCCGATGTTCTCGAACGTCTCGAAGGCGAACCAGCTGACGACGCCGGAGCAGACCAGCATGCCGAACAGGTCGTCGCAGTTGCGGGCGATGGTGATGCCGCGCAGCAGCAGGACGGCGAACAGGGCGATGAGGGTCACGCTGCCGACGAAGCCGAGTTCCTCGCCGGCGACGGTGAAGACGAAGTCGGTCTGCTGCTCCGGGACGTAGCGGCCGTTGGTCTGGGTGCCGTTGAACAGCCCTTTGCCCAGGATGCCGCCGGAGCCGATGGCCAGGCGGGCCTGGGCGGTGTTGTAGCCGACGCCCTGCGGGTCCAGGTGCGGGTCGGCGAAGGCGGCGAAGCGGTTGACCTGGTGCTGGGCCAGCAGGTGGAGGTGGGGCGCGGCGACGGCGGCGCCCGCGGCGCCCGCGGCGAGCAGGACCAGCCACCTGACGCTGGTGCCGGCGAAGACCAGCAGGCCGGCGGTGGCCGCCAGGATCACCATGGCCGAGCCGAGGTCGGGCAGCAGCACGATGATGCCGATCGGCACCCCGGCCACCACGCCGGCGGCGAGGATGCGGCGCGGGGTGACGGCGTCGGCGGCCTGGTCGGAGAGGCCGGCGGTGGCCGGCTGGAGCGTCAGCACCACCGCCAGGCCCAGGACCACCGCGAACTTCGCGTACTCGGCCGGCTGGATGGAGAAGCCGCCGCCCAGCACGATCCACGAGTGCGCGCCGTTGATCGTGGTGCCCAGCGGTGTCAGGACCGCCAGCAGCCCGAGCAGCGACAGGACGTAGAACACCGGCGCGCAGGCGCGTACCCAGCCGTAGGAGAGCACTGACGTGGCCGCCATCAGCAGGAGCCCGATGGCCAGGTTCAGCAGGTGCCGCTTGAGGAAGAACTGCGGGTCGCCGCCGGTGAGGCTGGTCCGGCCACGGGTCGCCGACCACACCAGCAGGGCGCCGTACACCGACAGCGCCACCGCCGCGCCCGGCAGGATCCAGTCGAAGCGGCGCAGCAGGCCGGCGCGGCGCCGGGCCTCGGCGCCCGGCAGTGGCGCCGGGCCCTTGTTGACGGCGGGATGGGTCGCGGGGTTCAGGGTCATGGCTGGGCCTCGCACATCGCAGAGGTTCGGCACGGCATCGGCCACGGCGCGCTCACGGAGCGGGCTTCGGCGACGGCGGCGGGGGCGTGGGCAGCGTGGTGGCCGGCGGCAGCGCGGGCAGCAGGCCGTCGGGCCGGATCGCCGGCAGCGCCTTGGGCAGCGTCCCGTTCGGATCCGGGTGCCCCATGTCGACGCCGAACAGCGCCTCCAGGATCTTCTCCACCGACGGGCCCGACGTCCCGACACCGGTGCCGCCCTGGGAGACCATCATCGCCACGACGTACCGCGGTCCCGTCCCGGTCCCCGCGTACCCCACGAAGCACGACGTCGTCTGCTTCCCGTAGACCTCGGCGGTCCCGGTCTTGGCGAACGCCGGAATCACATCCTGCGGCCAGCCCGCGAACGCCGGCGCCGCGGTCCCCTCGATCGCGGTCCCGTGGAACGCGTCGTTGAGGAACGCCAGCGTCGAGCCGGACACCGGCAGCCGCCGGGTCACGATCGGCGCCAGGTCCTTGACCACCTTGCCGTCCGGCCCGACGATCGCGCGCCCGATCTGCGGCTGGTACAGCGTGCCGCCGTTGGCGATCGCCGCGTACACCCGCGCCAGTTGCAGCGGGCTGACCAGGTCCCCGCCCTGGCCGATCGCCGAGATCACGGCGTCGCCGGGCTTGTACTGGAAGCCGTCCGCGCAGTTCTCCTTCGCGAGCTGTTTCAGGTAGGCCGCGCGGGCCGGATCAGAGCCCTGCAACTCCGGATAGCCGTCCTTGCCGCGCTTGCACCAGATGCCGTGCATCTTGTTCCAGGTGGACTGCTTCTCGGCCCGGTCCAGGATGTCGCCCGGCGCTTCGCCCGGCAGGTCGATGCCGGTCTTGGCGCCCAGCCCGAAGGCGTGCGCCATGGCGGCGATCGGCTCGGCCGGGTGCGCGACGGGCTTGATCCCGCCGTCGTGCTGCCACATGTCGAAGCCGACCCGGTAGAAGACGGTGTCGCAGGACATTTCGATGGCCCGCTTCAGCGAGATCGGCCCGAACGCCTCACCCTCGAAGTTGGTGAACGACTGGCCGCCGTAGGAGAACGACGGCGAACAGTCGTAAGTGCCGGTCCCGTAGCCGTGTTCCAGCATCGCGGCGGTGGTCACCACCTTGAACGTGGAGCCCGGTGCGAATTCGCCCTGGAACGCCCGGGACAGCAGCGGGGTGCCGGCCGAGGCGCCGGTCAGCGCCGCGTAGTCGCCGCTGGAGATGCCGCCGGTCCACACGTTGGGGTCGTAGGTCGGGTCGCTGGCCATCGCCACCACCCGGCCGGTGCGGGCCTCCAGCACCACCACGGCCGCCGAGTCGGCGACGTACGGCTTGCCGTTGGTCGGCGAGGTCTGCGAGCGGGCCCGCAGCACCGCGTTGTTCAGCTCCCGCTCGGCGACCGCCTGGATCCGGGCGTCGATGGCGGTGACCAGGTGGTCGCCGTTGACCGGCGGGGTGTTGGCGAGTGTCGACTGCGCGTGCCCGACGATGTCCACCGACACCTGCGTCACCCCGGGCTTGCCACGCAGGTAGGAGTCGTAGGTCTCCTCCAGGCCGGACCGGCCGACCAGATCGGAGCGCTGCATCACCTCGCCCTTGGCCGCGGCGGCGCTCAGCTCGGCCTCGACGGCTGGGGACAGGTAGCCCAGGATGTGCGCGGCGTTCAGGCTGTAGGGCGCCGGGAAGCGGCGGATCGTGTCCGGCCCCGCGGTCACGCCGGGGAACAGATCGTGCTGCTCGGCGACCATGAGCGCCTGCTGCACCGAGACGTCGCGCGCGATCGGGATCGGCTGTAGCGGCGAGCCGTTCCAGCAGGGCTTGGGGACCTTCGGCGAGCAGATGCGGATCTTGTCGGAGAGCGCTTGCGGCGTGGTCTTGAGGATCGAGGCCAGGCGGGCCAGTGTGGCCGCGCCATGGTCCTTGCCGGCGAGCAGGGTGCCGCGGTCGACCGACAGCGTCAGTGCCGAGCTGTTGTCGATCAGCGGGCGGCCCAGGTCGTCCAGGACGTCGCCGCGCACGGCCGTGGTGACGACCGTCCGGACGTCGTTGGCCGCGGCGGCGTCGCGGAACGTCTGGCCGGTGCGCACCTGGAGGTACCACAGCCGGCCGACCAGCGTCATGAGCAGCGCGAGCACCAGCACCCGCAGCACCATCAGCCGGGCGTGCCGGCGGTCGGCCAGGCGGCTTTGCGTGGAAGTCATCTACAACCCCTGCGTGCTGCCGGCCGACGCGCGGCGGTTCAGGGTCTTGACGCCCGGCAGCCGGCTGTGCGAGCGCTGGGTGGGCAGGCCGCGCGATTCGCCGCGGCCGAGCACGAAGCCGACCACCGGGAGCACGAACGGGGTGATGAGCCCGGAGTAGAACGCGGAGGCCACCGCCGCGGCCACCACGCCTCGGAACCCGCCACCGCCGACGGCGTAGTCCAGCGCGGTATAGAGGAACGGCGCGAGCGCGGCCAGGCACGCCACCAGCAAAACCGGGCGCACGACGGAGCCGCGCATCGCCGTGGCCACGCGGCCGGCCAAGTAGCCGGACAGGCAGAGCACGAACGCCTGGTCGCCGACCGGATGCGCGGCCGGCGGAACGAGGTCGGCGGCCAGGCCGAGCAGGAAGCCGGCGACCAGGCCGGCGCGCGGGCCGCGCGCGACGGCGACGGCGCCGACCACCGCGAGCAGCAGGTCCGGGGCTGCCAGCGGAAGGCGCACTGCCGCCAGCAGGGCGTCTTGCAGCGTCAGGACCAGAGCCACGCCGCACAGCAATGCCAGGATGCCGGTGAGTCTCAAGGTTCTCCGTCTTCCGGGTCGGTACTTCGAATTTCGAATACAGATGGGCACCGGATCACTTCGGCGGTACCAGAGCGTCCCGGGGATCGGTGCGCGGCGGTGTGAGAACCACGCCGACCGTCTGCACCCCTCCGTAGTCCACGTACGGCTTCACGGTCGCGGTCCGGGTCAGCGCTCCCGGCGTCGGCCGCACCGAGGTCACGGTCCCCAGCGGCACGCCGGGCACGAACGGCGACCCGCCGCCCGAGCCGAAGGTCAGCACCGGCGTGCCGATCGGGATGTCGGCCTGCGGATCGTAGAACTGCACGCTCAACTCCCCCGCACCGCCGCCGGTGGCCAGCCCCACCGCGCCCCCGCCGCCCGGACCCCCGGCGCCGGCAGTGCGCACGCCGACGGTGCAGCGCGGATCGGCGGCCAGCAGCACCGTGGCGGTGCCGGCGCCGACCGTGACGGTCCGGCCGACCAGGCCGTCGCCGTCGAGCACGGTCATGCCCGGCCGGACGCCGTCGACGGTGCCGGCGTCGATGGTCGCCGACCACGCGCCCTGCTGCCGCGGCGCGAAGGCCAGCACCCGGGCCGGGACGGTGCGGTAGCCGCCGACCGAGGCGACGTGCAGCAGCTTGTCCAGTTCGGCGGCCCGGGCGCGGGCGTCGGCGGAGGTCTCGTTCTGCTCGCGCAGCGCGGCGTTCTCCGCCTTCAGCTTCGCGATCTGCTCGCGGTCGGCGTCGCTGTGCCCGAATCCGTGCACGAACGAGGCCACCGGCTCCGTGGCCCCGGCCACCGTCCGCGCCACCGGCCCGAATGCGGCCTCGCCGCCGGCCCGCAGCGGCCGCAGCGGGGACCGGGTCCCGCCGCGGGCGTCCATCGTGATCATGGCGAAGGCCGCCGCCAGCAGCACCGCCAGCAGCAGCCTCGTCCCCTTGTCGGCACGCACGCTCCCGCGCTACCTCCGCCCGGACAGACGGCGGCGGTTGTTCAGCGAGCCCAGCACCGGCGCCAGCGCCTCGAACTCCTCCAGGCAGCGGCCGGAGCCGAGCACGACGGAGTCCAGCGGGTTCTCGGCGATGTGCACGGGCATGCCGGTCTCGTGCCGGATCCGCTCGTCCAGGCCGTGCAGTATCGCCCCGCCGCCGGTCAGGACGATGCCCCGGTCCATGATGTCGCCGGCCAGCTCCGGCGGGCACTTGTCCAGGGTGTCGCGGACCGCGTCGATGATCGCCGCCACCGGCTCCTCGATCGCCTTGCGGACCTCGGTGGAGGACAGCAGGATCACCTTCGGCAGACCGGAGACCAGGTCCCGGCCGCGGATCTCGGCGCGGGTCTCCTCGCCGGAGTCCCAGGCCGAGCCGACGGTCACCTTGATCTCCTCGGCGGTGCGGTCGCCGAGCAGAAGCGAGTACTCCTTCTTGACGTACTGGATGATCGAGCTGTCGAGCTCGTCGCCGGCCACCCGCACGCTCAGCGCGGTCACGATGCCGCCGTAGGAGATGACGGCGACCTCGGTGGTGCCGCCGCCGATGTCCACGACCATGTTGCCGGTGGCCTCCTGCACCGGCAGGCCGGCGCCGATCGCGGCGGCCATCGGCTCCTCGATCAGGTGCACGCTGCGCGCGCCGGCCGCGCTGGCCGCGTCCTCGACCGCGCGCTTCTCCACGCCGGTGATGCCGGAGGG
>JAEKKI010000114.1 GCA_019510485.1 Catenulisporales bacterium | reverse complement strand
ACCTGCCGCTGCACCGGGGACGGACGACGTACGTCACGTCGGACAACCGCACGGGGGCGGCGCTGGCGGTCCGCCATCTGCACGCACTGGGGCATCGGGCCATCGCCACGATCACCGGGCCGCTGACGCTGATGCCCGCTCTCAGCCAGCGTCTGTTTGATCCCGATGAACAAGTCCAGCAAGAACGGCTGCCGGCGGTTCTGCGTCGTGTAGCCGGTGTCCCAGATCAGCCCGATCATGTCCGACCGCCGACGGACCAGCGTCCGGGCCGGCTGGTTCGGCGAGTAGCCGAGCTCCTCGGCCAGCTCCAGCACCCGGCGGCGGGTCTGCGGGCTCACCTCGGCGCGGTCGTTCAGCGCGCGCGACACCGTGGCCGGCGAGACCCCGCTGCGCCGCGCCAGCTCGCGGATGTCCACCATGGGCCGACCATAGCCGATCACAGGCCCTTGCGACAGATCGCCCGCGGGGGGCGTGAACCCGTCGGGCCGGGACGCAGAGTGTTGACAGCAGGCGACAGCGGGTGCACGATCCGCGTCAAACCCGGGTTACAGAGAACTCACTTACCCGACGGAGCCGGAAACGTTTACGGAACCGCCGGGATCCCACCGAAGAGAGGTTCTGTCCGCCATGTCCCCGAACAGCCGTGTCATCAGACGAGGCATCCTCGCCGCCGTCCTGGCCGCCGCGCTGCCCGCCGCCCTCCTGGTCGTCGTGCACGGCGCCAGCGCCAGTGCCCCACCAGCCCCGCCCGGCTGGACCACCGCCTTCCAGGACGACTTCACCGGTACCGCCGGCACCGCGCCGTCCGCCGCCAACTGGCAGTACGACCTCGGCACCAGCTACCCCGGCGGCGCGGCGAACTGGGGCACCGGCGAGGTGGAGACCGCCACCAACAGCACCGCCAACGTCTACCTCGACGGCTCCGGCAACCTGGCCATCAAGCCGATCCGGGATGCGAGCGGCCACTGGACCTCCGGCCGCATCGAGACCACGCGCACCGACTTCCAACCCCCGGCCGGCGGCGTCCTGCGCATGGAGGCCCGCATCCAGATGCCGAACGTCACCGGCGACGCCGCGGCCGGATACTGGCCGGCGTTCTGGTCGATGGGCGCCCCGGCGCGGGCGGCGTCGGCGACGAACTGGCCGAGCATCGGCGAGATCGACGTCATGGAGAACGTGCAGGGCCAGAACCTGGAGTACGGGACCTTCCACTGCGGCGTGGATCCCGGCGGGCCGTGCAACGAGACCAACGGCATCGGCAACCACACCGCGTGCGTCACCGGCGGCACCTGCCAGGCGGCCTTCCACACCTACACCGTGGAGTGGGACGCCAGCACCTCGCCGCAGCAGCTGCGCTGGTACCTGGACGGCGTCCAGTTCCACCAGGTGAGCTCCAATCAGGTGGACGCCGCCACCTGGGCCAACGCCACGAACCACGGCTACTTCCTGATCCTGGACGTGGCGATGGGCGGCGGCTTCCCGGGGGCGTTCGGCGGCGGCCCGACCGCGGCCACCGCCTCCGGCGTGCCCATGCTGGTGGACTACGTGACGGTCGCGTACAAGAACGGTGGCACGACCACGACGCCGTCGACCACACCCTCCACGACGCCCACGACCACGCCGAGTTCGTCCGGCGGCACGATAGGCGCCTACTCGGCGATCCCGGCGTCGTCGAGCACTGCGAAGAACGGCACCCAGACCGAGACCACCGGCGACGGCGCCCCCGGCGGTGCTCAGGACGTCGGCTGGATCCACAACGGCTGCTGGCTGCGCTACGACCACGTCGACTTCGGCTCGGCCCCGGCCACCCAGTTCTACGGGCGCGTGGCCTCCGGGGCCGCCTCGGGAGTCAGCGGCCTGGTGGAAGTCCGGCTCGACAGTCCGACCAACCCGGTACTCGGCAGCTTCGCGGTGGCCAACACCGGCGGCTGGCAGACCTGGCGGACGGTGCCGGCCAACATCTCCGCCGTGACCGGAGTCCATACGGTGTACTTGACCTTCAGCAGTGGCCAGCCGGCGGATTATGTTAACGTCCACTGGTTCGACTTCGGGCATTGATGCAGCGAACTGACGCACTGACAGGTGTGAGGAGCGGGGCCGTGGTCCGTTCGGCGCGGTGGGCTTTATTGATGATGGGTGTCGCGACCCTCGCCGGGTGCAGTAGCTCCGGTTCGGTGAAGACCACGCCGCCATCGCAGAGTTCATCGAAGACGACGACGGCCTCCTCCTGGGCGCGGCTGCACGGTCCGGTGACGTTCCGCCCCGTGCTCTGGAACGGGACCGGCCAGCCGATGCCCTCCGCCTCCGGCGACTCCGAGACCCGAGCCGAAGCCGCGCTCTCCGCCTTGGACTGCACGCATCCGGACAAGGCGCCGCCGGCCGCGGGCCCGGAGTACCTCGCCGCCTGCTCGCGGGACGGCAAGACGAAGTACTTGCTCGGGCCGTCGGCGTTGTCAGGAGCGCGTGTCCACACCGCGGTAGCCGTTTCGATGGACGGGAACTGGCGGGTCGACGTGACCCTCGACTCCGAGGGCAGCACGCAGTTCGCCGATCTGACCAGCTCGCTGTCCCAAACCGGCCAGCAGCTGGCCATCGCGGTCGGCGCCACCGTCGAGTCGGCGCCGACCGTCCAGAGCCCGATCACCGACGGCAAGGTCGAGATCAGCGGAGGCCTCGACGAGGGCACGGCCCAACAGCTGGCCGCGGCACTGATCGCCCGCTGAACGCCACCGAAGGGTGCCGTCCCTTCGGGACGGCACCCTTCGGCCCAGGCCGCGGTTGGCGCCGGTGATCAGAACGGAACGGCCGGCGAGACCCGGCCGGCCCCGTCGGCATAATCGGTGTTCACCATGATCTCGTGCTCCTATCACTGAAGTCGGCGCGCCAGAATGGGCCTCCATCCATCACTGACTGCCCGCACGACCGAAACTAGGTGCCGAACCGCCGCCCAGTTCCGCCGCCCGGCGGTGTCGGTCAGGGTGAAGGAGGCGACCATGTCCGCTGATCTGCTGCACCGAGCCCGCTCCGGAGACCGCGAAGCCTTCGCGGAACTGGTCGAGCCGTACCGCACCGAGCTGCACCTGCTGTGCTACCGCATGCTCGGCTCCCTCCAGGACGCCGAGGACACGCTGCAGGAGGTGCTGCTGGCGGCCTGGATGGGGCTGGAGGGATTCGAGGGGCGCTCGTCGCTGCGGACTTGGCTGCACCGCATCGCGACCAACCGCTGTCTGAACGCCCTGCGGTCCTCATCCCGGCGCTCGGCGGCCCTGGCCCCGGCCGACGCGGTGTCGGTGCCGGCCGGGAGGTTGCCGAAGCCGTCGCGTTTCGGCGAGGTCCCCTGGCTCCAGCCGTATCCGGACCTCCTCCTGGACGGCCTCCCGGACACGAATCCGGGCCCCGAGGCCCGCTACGAGTCGCGCGAGGCGATCTCACTGGCGTTCCTGACGGCGTTACAGCTGCTGCCGCCCAACCAGCGTGCGGTGCTCCTGCTGCGCGACGTCCTCGGCTACCGCGCCGCGGAAGCCGCCGACCTGCTCGGCCTCACCGAGAGCGCCGTGAACAGCGCGCTCAAGCGGGCACGACAGGCGCTCGACGCCGCGCGCACTCCGCCGATCGGCGCCTCGGCCGACCCGCCGGCTCCCGCGCCGGGCAGCCCGCAGGAGCAGGAGCTCACCGACCGCTTCGTCGCGGCGTTCCTGGGCGACGACATCGACGCCCTCATCGCCCTGATGACCGACGACGTCTGGCTCCGCATGCCGCCGATGCCCTTCGAGTACCGCGGCGTCGAGGACGCGCGGCGCTTCTTCGTCGCGGTGCATCCGCACCGCAGTGCGGTCATCCGCCTGGTGCCCATCCGCGCCAACGGCCAGCCGGCCTGGGGCGAGTACGCGTGTGATCAGGTGACCGGGACGCTGCACTGCGTCGGCGTGCTGGTCGCGACCTTCGCCGGCGGTGGTCTCAGTGAGCTGACGCACTTCGAGGCCGCCACCGCCTCGGCGTTCGGTTTGCCGCGCACGATGGCCTGAGCCGACATGCGGATACGGCCCGCGCCACGGAGGCGTGGGCCGTATCCGTCGTGCGCTCCGCGCGTGCCCGCGGTGCCGCCGGTGTCCAGGCGGGGAATCAGGCGGGAATCAGGCGGCGGCGAAGGGCGTCGCCAAGGTCGTGTTGGCGCCGAGGTTGCGCTGTCCGCTGCCATCGGTGTTGATGGCCCAGAGCTTGTCGTCCGTGCCCTGGAAGTAGACGACGCCGTCAGCCGCGAACGGCGTCGACTTGGTCGTGTTGGCGCCGAGGTTGCGCTGTCCGCTTCCGTTGGTGTTGATGGCCCACAGCTTGTCGTCCGTGCCGCGGAAGTAGACGACACCGTCGTACACGAAGGGCATCGAGGCGGTGGTGTTCCCGCCGACGTTGTGCTGTCCGGTGCCGTCGGTGTTGATGGCCCACAGCTGGTCGTCCGTGCCCTGGAAGTAGACGACGTTCTCGTAGGCGAAGGGCGTCGACTTGGTCGCGTTGTCACCGAGGTTGTGCTGTCCGGTGCCGTCGATGTTGATGGCCCACAGCTGGCTGTCCGTGCCCTGGAAGTACACGACGCCGTCATGGGAGAAGGGCATCGAGGCGGTGGTGTTCCCGCCGACGTTGCGCTGTCCGGAGCCGTCGGCGTTGATGGCCCACAGCTGGTTGTCCGTGCCCTGGAAGTAGACGACGCCGTCAGTCGCGAACGGCGTCGACTTGGTCGTGTTGGCGCCGAGGTTGCGCTGTCCGGTGCCGTCGGCGTTGATGGCCCACAGCTGGTCGTCGGTGCCCCGGAAGTAGACGACGCCGCTATGGGCGAAGGGCATCGAAGCGGTGGTGTTCCCGCCGAGGTTGTGCTGTCCGCTTCCGTCGGAGTCGATGGCCCACAGCTGGTTGTCCGTGCCGCGGAAGTAGACGACTGCGTCACTCATGGATTTCCCTTTCTCGACAGTGGAACTGCCGCATTCTCCGCACGGGGGTGGGAGACTGTCTTAAGGCGCAATTCCGGCCTTTCACGGCAGTACAACCATGACGCTAAAGTGCGGCGGCGTGCGGTCGCACGCCGCGTCGGCCATCCGGGTAAGAGCCGTTTCCGGTCGACGCGTGGGCTCCGGCGATAGTGGGAAGTTCTGGAGTTCGGTGTCGGCCTGCGCCCCCGCCTCGAGTGACCTCATCGGTCAACCCGGCCGTGGTGGTCTTCAGCGCCCGAGCCGCGTCGCGCCGTTCCGGGTCGCGGCCTTATCAGCCCTCGACGATTCCAGTCCGGTCGGCGAGACTGATCGGATGGGCAGGTGGGTGCGACTGTGGCGGCGGATGACACGGGCGTTCGACGTCGACGCGGTGCCGGTGACGGTGGTCGACGACCTGGCGCCGGACCCCGACGGCTGGCAGTCCGGCTACGTCAGCACCGCCAAGACCGGCTACCGCACCGTGGCCAAGCGGCTGCCGCTGCTGATCGTGACCTCGATCCGGCTGTCGGCCCAGGCGTCCCGGGCCCGGACGGTCGCGCTGCTGCTGGTGCAGGCCGCCTCCTCGGTGGCCGGCGCGTTCGGCCTGTACGCCACCACCGACGTCCTGTCCCCGCTGTTCGGCGCCGGGGCGACGCCGGACCGGATCCGGGCGGCGCTGCCGTCGATGCTCGTGGTGCTGGCGCTGACCGCTTCGCGTTCGCTGTGCGACTCGATCGCCAAGGCGATCGCGCAGCAGCTCGGACCGATGATGGACGCCAGGGCCATGATCCGGCTGCAGGAGCTGTGCACCAGCGCCGAACTCGTCGCCTTCGACAAGGCCGACTGGGTCGACGCCTCCCAGCGCGCCGAGCGCGGCTCCATCTCGGCGCGCGCCATGCTGACCAACACCCAGCTGGTGTTGCAGAGCCTTTCGACACTGGTCGGCGTCGCCGGAGTGCTCGCGGTCCTGCATCCGGTACTGGTGCCGCTGCTCCTGCTGTCAGTGGTGCCGCGCTGGTGGGCGGCCGTGCGGGTGGCCCGGCTGGACTACAAGGTGTTCGTGCGCTGGGTGGAGGGGCGGCGTCGGCAGCATCTGCTGACCGCGCTGGCGGTGACCACCGGTTCGGCGGCTTCTGTTCGAGCCCTGTCTTTGTCGGGCTACCTGGTCGAGCGCTACCGCCGGATCACCGACGCCTATCTGGCCGAGCGGCTGCGCCTGGTCCGCGCCGAGACGCTGTCCATGATCGCGGGCAATGCGGTCGCGGGGTTCTTCACCGGCGTGGTCTACGCGGTGCTCGCGATCCTGCTGTGGCGCCAGGCGATTCCGCTGGCCGTCGGCGGGACGGCGTACCTGGCGGTGAGCCGCGTGCAGCAGGCGTTGCTCCGCCTGGCGATGGACATCAACGATCTGTATGCCGAGGGCTTGTACCTGGAGGACTATCGCTCCTTCTGCGCCGACGCCGCGGGCCATCTGCCGCCGGCCGGGACCGAGCCGGTGCCGGCGGACTTCGAGGAGATCGTCGCCGAGGACGTCCGCTTCACGTATCAGGGGGCGACGACACCTGCGGTCGCGGGAGTCTCGCTGCGGGTGCGGCGCGGTCAGGTGGTCGCCTTCGTCGGCGAGAACGGCGCGGCGAAAACCACGATGTCGAAGCTGCTGGCGCGGCTGTATCTGCCGGATTCGGGCCGCATCCTGTGGGACGGCCACGACAGCGCCGGGATGGACGTCGAGGAACTGCGGTCCCGTATCGCCTTCATCGACCAGGACCACACCCGCTTCCCCTTCACGGCCGGGGAGAACATCCGGATCGGCGACTGGACGGCGGAACCGGAGCCGGCGCGGATCGAACAGGCTGCGCGCCATGCCGACGCGCACCGGTTCATCGGGGGTCTGCCGCGCGGCTATGACACGCTGCTGGAGCGCAGCCTCAGCGGCGGTCTGTCCGTCTCCGGCGGTCAGTGGCAGCGGCTGGCCCTGGCGCGCGGCTTCTTCCGCCAGGCCGATCTGGTGATCGCCGACGAGCCGACGTCCAATCTGGACGCCGCGGCCGAAGCGGCGTTCTACCGCCGGCTGCGCGAGTACGGCGGCACGGTCGTGATGATCACGCATCGGCTGGGGAACGTCGCCGAGTGCGCGGACTACATCTACGTGTTCGCCGACGGCCGGATCGCCGAGGAGGGCACGCATGGCGATCTGCTGGCCGCCGACGAGTGGTACGCGCGGTCCTACCGGATTCAGCGGCAGAGCTTTGAGCGGGGAGACCAGAACCGGTTGCCGAGCCAGAGCGAGTCGTCCGGTCAGAACGGATCGTCGAGCACCAGCACGGACGGCAATTCGCTGCCCTCGGCCATCCGCAGCAGCTGATACGCCACGCCGCCGAGCCCGGACATCATCGCCGGGGAGAACGCATCCCGGGCCATGCCGCTGACCGCGCCGTTCTCCTCCAGGCCGGCGATGATGGAGGCCTCGAACGTGTCCCGTTCGACGCCCGGCGGCGCACAGCCGGCGCGCAGCGCGGCGTCCATCAGCTCCCAGACACCGAGTTCGCCGTGGCACAGCGTGTGGTTCCAGCCCATGCCCTTCGCGTACGCCGCGACGGCCGCGCGCGGCAGGACGTCGGCACGCGGCAGAGCTTCGCCGTCGGCCTTCCAGCCACGTCGAGCCAGGTCCGCAGCGGTCAGGGCGATGCCGACCGAGCCGTGGCACCAGGCATCGGCGGTCAGGCCGGGCTCGATCTCCCGCAGGTCCAGCCAGCCGCCGGCCTCGGCGTCGTAGCAGGACTCTTCGAAGGCGAACGCGGCCCGGGCGGTCTGGGCCGCGCGGCCGTCCCCGGTCGCCAGCGCCAGCCGGGCCAGCGCCCAGCCGATGCCGGACGCGCCGTGCGCGCAGCCGCCCAGGCCGCCGGGCCAGCGCTCCGCCGGCCAGGCGACGCCGACGTCTTTGGGGAGCGCGGCGTCGCACAGCACCGTGCCGATGTGCGCGGCGACGTCGGCCCAGCGCCGTTCGCCGGTCACCGCCGCCAGGTCGAGAAGCGGGACGATCGCGCCGGCGGGACCGGCCACGAGTTCGTATTCCTCGGCGTCGCCGATCGCCTCCGGAATCAGCGCGGCCAGGTCCCGGGCCCGGTCCAGGGCCTCGTCGCCGATCGCGCCGAGATGGCGCAGCGTGAGCCAGGTCCACAGCTCCGAGCCCAGGCCGACCCAGCCGCCGGGCTCGCGCGGCCGGATCGCCGGTCCGCTCGACCGCAGCTTCGCCGAGCGTTCGCCGGCCAGGCGCATGGTGTGGACGGCGGCGTCGAAGAGGCCTGAGACGCCGTCGACCGGATCGGCGCGGCCCCGCTCGACCTCGTGCCGGTAGGCCGCGAGCAGCAGGGCGACGCCGGGCACGCCGGTGTAGAGGTCGCGGCTCAGGGGTTGGACGACCCAGCCGTTCAGGCTGAGTACCGGGGCGATCCACGTCGCCGTGCCGTCCGAGCCGCGGGTCGCCGTGTCCCGGACCTGGCGGACGAGGTCGGCGGCCAGTGCCGTCCGGCGCCGGTCGAGGTTTCGCGGGTCGGTGGCGGCCGGGCGGCGCAGACCGCCGCTCGGCATCGTCCAATCAGCATTCAGATAAGCGCTGACCAGCGTCGCGCGGATGATGCCGCGGTCGAAGGCGAGGTCGGCGCCGCGCCAGTGTTCCAGGGCGTTCGCGACCAGGTCTTGTCCGGGCAGCCAGTGTGTGCCGCCGGGGCCGGTGAGGCGTCCGACGCCGGGCGTGGTGCCGAAGTACGGGATGTCGCCGTGCAGCAGGTCGGCGATCTCGGCGGCGATGACGGCGGGATCGGACGGCGCCGCCGGTGACTGTTCGGCCATGCGGACGAACAGCTCGGTGGCGCGGTCGACGGCGGCCGGCTCGTCGTGCAACGAGATCGGATGCCAGAGCATGCGCGCGACTTCTTCGTAGGCCTCGGTGGAGCGCAGGACCATGCGGATGCGGCAGTCGCCGAACGCCTCCACGGCGGGTTCGAGGCGGCCGTCGGCGTCGGCCGCCGCCAGCCGGGCGCAGGCCTCGTCGAAGCCTTCCGCGACGCGCTCCCAGTAGTCGGTCAGGACCGGCTTGGGGGTCGGGAGGCTCGCGGCGGGCTGCGCTGCCGCCTTGGCGAAGCCGAGGCGGGCGCGGTCGCTGCCGGCGTCGAGGATGACGGGCATCCGGCCGGCCGGCTGTTCGTCCGGCAGGGCGCCGACGGAGGAGGAGTCGACGCCGCGCCAGCCGAGGGCGGAGCCGCGGTTGGGGAGCATGCCGACGCGCAGGACGGTCTCGTCCACGAGCTTCGCGGCCGTGTCGACCGCCTCGCCGAGGCCGGTGGGCGGGGCGTCGGGGAGGGTGCTGAACAGGGTTTCGCAGTCCACGACGACCGGGACGGGGCCGTGGGCGATGACGTTCTCGGTGTGCAGGTCGCTGCCGCCGAGCAGGCGCATGACGGCCAGCCAGTGCCCGACGTTGCGGTAGAAGGTGGCCAGTTCGGCGTCGGTGGCGCAGTAGCGGTGCGGGATGAATTCGGCCCAGCCGTAGTCGGTGCCGATGGCGGCGGGGACGCGGATGCGTTCGGCGGCCGGCACTTCGCTGAACAGGGTATTGAGAAGGCGTGCCAGGGCTCTGTCGACGTCGACCGGACGGGGCTTGTAGACGACCTTCGCTTCGCCGAAGTCCAGGATGGCCACGGACTGGCCGCCGCGGTGGGTGTCCCCGGCGCCGAATTCGACGTGGACGAGCTCGGCGGAATCGCTCCCGATGAGCGCCGTCACCTTATGGCGGTCCGCGGCTAAGCGCTCGGCCAGCGTCCAAGCGGCCCGGGCCCGGCGCTCCATGACGACGTCCAGGCGCTGATTCAGCGTCGGATAGCGGCGGGAGAGCGAGCGCCAGAAGGCGGGATCGTCCGCGAGGGCCAGGAACTCGGTCCAGCGTTCGGCCTGGCTCTCGGCGGTCAGCCGCCCGGCCAGGCCCGCGGCGTTCAGCTCCAGCAGCAGGACCCGGCTGACCTTGCGGTGGACGGTCTCGGTGACGGCCCGGGCCGTGGCCTCGACGATGGCGGTGCGCTCGCGCTCTGCGAAGGCGGCCAGGCCGGCCAACCGGGCCGCCAGATCGGCCGTGACCGGCTCGACCAGGCGGCCCAGGGCTCCGGCGAACTCACCGGAGAAGCGGGAGGTCAACCGCGCCTCAGCAGCAGTAGCTGCCGCGCGAGGCGGTGCAGGAGCTGCACGTCCCCCGGGTTTCGATGATGGCCGCGCCGACGATCTCGGCCTCGGCGTACTGGCCGCCGGTGAACAGCGGTCCGGCCGGGCTGTCGCCGTCGGCCGAGGCCAGCCAGTCGGCGATGATCTGGTCGGCGCGGTCGAGCACTTCGAGCTGGGGCATGCGAGACCTCCGGGAGGCGCGGTGGGAAGGTGACAGGCCGCGAACCGGGTTTCACCCGCGGGGCCCCGCTCGCGGCACTGTGTCCTGTATATATCTCAGAGTACGGACACGCAAGCATACATCTGGAAATTTTCACCCAGTCCCGGCCCGGCAGAGGCCTGACACAAGGCGAGGAACACGATGGCTGATACGGCGGATCCGGACCCGAACCCGGTACGCGCTCTGGCGGCGGCTGCGGGCAACCGGGCGAACGACCTGGCAGCCGCCGGGCGGGCCGGGGAGATACCCGCGTTGTGGGAGGAGGCGATCGCCGGGCTTGAAGACGAGGAGTCGCGGGCCCGGCTCACGCTCGCGTACGCCTGGTACCAGGCACTTCACGGGGCGGTTGAGCACGGGGTGCGGCTGGCGGCCGGGCTCCGGGAGTGCGGGGTGCGGCAGGTGCGTGGGCAGGTGAGGGTGCTGATACGGAATCGATGGCGGGCGGAGCCGGAGGTTGTGCGGCGTTCGTGGGGTGCGGAGCTGCCGGCCTGGGTGCTGTTGTCCGATGAGGACATCAGCGGTGTCGCGAAGTGGATGTCGGCTTCTTCGTGGGACGAGTCGAAGGCTTGCTTCAGGGCGGAGATCTCAGCTCTGAAGCCTCAGGACCTTGCGATGATCCTGGAGGAGATCGCGCTCGGCGCCGACGGTGCGCTCGACGCGAGGGTCGCTGTTCACCGGGCTCTTCTGGCCCTTGGCGGCGAGGCCGGTTACGCGTGCTTGCGCGATGGGGACGCTGCGGCAGGGGCCGCCGGGACGGCGATCGCGAGGCGTGACTGGGTCGCGCTGCGGGCTTGCGGGACCATCGAGGTCATGGTGCACGGGCGGCGGTTTCTCGGTGCGGTGCATGTGGCTGCCGCTGAAGTGATGGCTGGTGGTGACGTGGCGCTGAACACCGTGATGGCGGAACGGATCAGGACCACGGCACGGCGGGTGGAGGCGGCGGAGCGCGAGTTGGCGGTCAACGATCTGGAGGCGATCGGCGGGCAGGCTGTGACTTCTCTGGTGGCGCTCGCACGCGACGGATTGCCCGCCGACAGCGGATGATCTCCTTCAGCCGTCAGCCGCGCCCCGCGCCCAACTGGAAGTGGCAGACCACCAGTGTCGGCACGTCCAGCGCCAGCGCCGCCGCGTGCGGGCAGCGGAACAGCAGCTCCCAGGAGACCTCGATCGGCGGCGGGGTGTGTCCGGCGGTTGTCGCGGCCGCCGCTTCGGCCCGGGCCTGCTCCGCGTCCGGGCATTCGGCCACGGCGACGCGGCACCAACCAGGGCCCCGGTCGGCGCGCCGAGACATCGAGCCCGACGAGGTGGTCCTCGCCGGGCCCGACGCTCGAAGCTTGAAGAGAAGAGCGATCAGTCCAGCCGCTGCTCGATGGCGTGAATGATCTTCGGTCGCAGCTCGCTGGCCTTGATCACCTCATCCACCGAGCCGACGGTGACAGCACGCTGGATGCTGTGGATCCGGTCGAATTCCGTAGCGACTTCGGAGAGCTTCTCGGCCCGCACCGCGGCCCGCAGCTCATCGAGTTCGGCGGCCAGAGCGGCGCGGTCGGCGCCGGTGGCGGTCGTGGTACGAGCTTCCAGGTCGCGGATCCGCGGGTCGTTGGCGGTGCGGGTGTTGACCTCGCCGGAGAACACCACCGCCGCGGCCGGCGCCCCGCCGAGCACCGACGCGTAAGAGCCTTCCACCGCCAGCACGGTCATCGAAGGGTTCAACGCCTTGGAGAACACGACGAAAGCCCCGCCGTGGTACCGCGAGATGACGGCGAACACGATCGGCCCGCTGAAGTTGACGATGGCCCGGCCGATTTCGGCGCCGTACTCCAGCTGGAGCTTGCGCATCGACTCCGGTGAGCCGTCGAACCCGGACAGGTTGGCCAAGACGACGACCGGCCGGTTGGCGCTGGCGGCGTTGATGGCGCGGGCGACCTTCTTCGAGGACTGCGGGAACAGGGTGCCCGCGGTGTACGTGTCCGGACCGTCGGTGGGCGGGAACCCGCGGCGCGGCACCGGCCGGGACTCGATCCCGATCAAGCACACCGGATGCCCGCCGAGATGGGCGTCGGTCACCACCGCGGTCTCCGCCCCGGCCATGCCGGCCCAGCGTTCCAGCACCGGCAGGTCCTGGTCGGCCACGGCGTGCATGACGGTGCGGATGTCGAAGGCCTTCTTGCGGTCGGGGTTCGCGGTCGGGGAGAAGATGTCGCCGACGGTCGTGAACTCGCTGCCCGCCCAGGTGTGCGGGAACGGCGTGATGTCTCGGTCGGCCGGGTCGGTGGTGCTGGCGCGGCGCGGGGCGGTCTCGCCGGGGTGGATGTAGGTGTGGTCGTAGTGGGACATCAGCAGATCGCGGGCCGCGCTCAGGGTGGGGGCCCAGTACTGGGCCTGGCCGTTCGGCCCCATCACCCGGTCGTAGCCGCCGATGCCGAAGTTGTCCTCGGCCGAGACGCCGCCGGAGAAGTCCAGCGACTGTTTGCCGGTGAGCACCATCGCGGAGTCGGGGGTCATGATCAGCACGCCCTTGGTGTGCATGAGCATGGTGGCCTCGGCGTTCCAGTACGGCTGCGCACCCACGTTGATGCCGGCCACGACGATGTTGATCTCGCCGCCGGCCTGGGTGAACTCGACGATCCGCTTCAGCGCGGCGGCGACCCAGTCCATGTTCTCGGTGCCGGAGGTCATGGAGATGCGCGCGCCCGCCGACAGCGCGTACCACTCCACCGGCACCCGCATCTGCTCGGCGAGATCGAGGGCGGCGATGACGCGGCGGCATTCGGGCTCGGACAATGCGCCCAGGGACTTGGTCGGGTCGCCGAGCAGGACCACGCGGGCGATGCCCTGGCGGTGTCGCCGGGTCCGGGTGGTCACCACGCCGGCGACGAGCGCCGCGGT
Organism: Catenulisporales bacterium; assembly: GCA_019510485.1. GTDB lineage: Bacteria > Actinomycetota > Actinomycetes > Streptomycetales > Catenulisporaceae > Catenulispora. The sequence continues at coordinate 11,970 of JAEKKI010000114.1, read as the reverse complement.
GTTGTGGCCCTTGGGCCGCTCGACCGGCACCAGCCGGTGCTCCGCGTCCAGGTCGTGTTCGGTGAAGTCGCCGAGCAGCTCGGTGAGCTCGTACGGGTAGACGGTGTTCCGGCTGGCCGCGCGCAGCACCTTGAGCCGGTAGTCGTCCAACGGCTCCACCTCGAACCGCACCCGCACCGCGATCTTGATCAGCTCGCCGGTCTTCCACGACCGCTGCCGGCCGATCAGCTCGATCTCCTCCAGCCCGGCCCCGGCGGTCGAGGGCAGGATGCGCTGGGCGATCAGGTCCAGCTCGGAGCGCTTGATGTCGGACGGCGGCCAGATGTAGACCACGATCCGGTTGGTGGTGAACCGCTTGCCGGACGGCCGCCGGGACTGCGCGCGCCGGATCGAGTCCACGCACGCCGCGATCGCGTCCTCGGCGGTGGGCAGCGCCACCAGGCGGCCGTCGTGTTCCCGGAGTTCGGTCAGGTCGCGGACCTGCGTGAAGGCGACGAGCCGGTCGTCGGCCGGGTTCTCCCGCGCCACGCACTGATACAGGTACACGTCCTCATCCGAGGACGGCAGCCGGGTCAGGTCGAACTTGCTGAGCCGCTCCAGCTGCATCCGCTCGGCGATATAGGGATGCAGGCCCCTGATGAGCCGCTCCTCGGTCATCCCGGTGCTGGAGCGGCGGAAGGTGAAGTGGTGGTGCATCACCGCGCCCCGCCGCCCGGCCACCGTGGTCGTCACCCGCCGCACCTGACTCGGCAGCGGATGCGCGCTGATCACCCGCTGCAACTCCGCCGCGGCCGCGTCGGAGTCCGGCTGGTTCTCCCACAGCAGATAGACGTCGGCATCCAACGCGCCATCGGTGCCGGCCAGCTCCGCCAGGCCGTCCAGCGCGTCCCCGAGCCGCTCGAACGGCACCGCCGCCGAGGCCAGCCGCGAGCCCTCGCGCTGGGCGATCACGAAGGTGCTGCCCGCCGCCTTCGCCGTCTGCACTCCGCTCAGACCCTTGTTGCCGTAGTAGCGGCGGGTCAGGACCTCCAGCATCGCGGAGTTGTCCAGATCCGGCCGCGCCAGACGCTGACCGAGCAGCCGCACCAGCGGCTCGGTGCTGCGCACCATCTCATCGATCCGCGAGGCGCGATCCGCCGCCCGCGGGTTCTCGTCCAGGTACCGCAGGTTCTTGCGGACCGCGGCGTAGACCAGGGCCCGGTTGCGGCGCAGCAACGGCTGCCCGAACCAGGCGTAGACCACGCCACGGGCCAGGTCGGCGAGCACCGGGAACCGCACCTGCGTCGCCGCGACCAGGCGCTCCAGCGCCAGGCCCGCGGGCTCCCGCAGCGACTCGCCGGGCGGCAGCTCGCGCAGCCAGGTGCGCACGACCGCTCCTACCACGGAGGCGTCGGCCGAGGCGCGCTGGCGGGCCAGGAAGATGCGGAACAGAGCAGCTTCCAGCTCCGGTGTGCGCTCCAGATCGGTGATGCCGTAATGGGACAGGGCCCGGCGCAGGGCCGCCTGGAAGGATTCCGGTAGGCCTGCGCGCTCCACATCAAGGCTCTGCAGGTACGTGTGGAAGTACTCGTGGGCGCTGTGGACGTGGATCTCGCTTTCGGTGTCCTCACCGCCCGGACGGTTGCGGCTCAGGGCCGCGAGGTCGGCGAACGCCTCGATCAGGCCGAGCTCGCCGGCCAGCGGCCGGTGGCCCTCCTCGATCGCGGCCGCACGCGCGGCGAGGTAGTCCTTCTGGACCCGGTCCTCGTCGTGCGGGTCGACGTCGAAGCCCAGCACCAGGCTGCGCAGGTCTTCCAGCCCGCGCGCCTGCCGGACCGGGGCCGGGACCCGGGACGGCGCCGCCGGGAAGTCGATCTCGACGGCCTCGGCGGCTGGGGCGGCTTCGGCTTCGCCGTCCGCGACGATCTGTTCCAGACGCAGCAGGGCCGCGCCGGTCTCGACCTGGGAGCCGACGGTGACGGCCAGCTCCTTCAGCCGCGCCTTGAACGGGGCGCGCAGCACCGTCTCCATCTTCATCGATTCCAGCACCACCACCGGGGCGCCGGCCTCGACCTCGGCGCCGGGCTCGACCGGGGTGGCGATCACCAGCGCCGGGGCGGGGGAGCGCATGACGCCGCCCTCGTCCTGGCTCACCCGGTGGGCGACGCCGTCGACCTCGACCAGGTGCACCGGGCCGTGGGTGGCGGTCAGCAGCCGGAACCGCCGGCCGTTGACGATGATCTGGCCGCTGTGGTGGTCGAACCGGTCCAGCTCGACGTCGGCGGTGTGCTGCAGCTGTCCGGCCTCGATGCCGACCCGCCAGCGGCCGGCGCCGGTCCGGGCCACCCGGATGCGGTAGGTCGCGCCGCGCAGTTTCAGCTCCAGCGGCCGGCCGGGCTCGTGCTGCACCTGCGGCCGGCCGCCGGCGGCGGTGGCCAGCAGGCGGGTGCGCTCGATGCCCTCGGCGTCCTGGTAGACGCCGATCGCGGCGGCGGCCAGCGCCACCGCGGCGTGCCGGTGGGTCATCAGGCCGCCGGCGGCGCGGGTGCGGTCGATCCAGCCGGTGTCCGCGCTGGCGTCGATCACCGGCGGCTGGTTCAGCAGGTCCAGCACGAAGCTCTTGTTGGTGGTGCCGCCGGCGATCACCACGGAGGTCTCGGCCATCGCCCGGCGCAGGCGTCCCAGGGCCTCGTCACGGTCGGAGCCGTACGCGATGATCTTGGCGATCATCGAGTCGAAGTCCGCCGGGATGGTGTCGCCCTCGGCGAAGCCGGTGTCCACCCGGATCCCCGGGCCGGCCGGCAGCTCCAGCCGCACGATCTTGCCCGGAGCCGGTGCGAAGTCCCGATCCGGGTCCTCGGCGTTGAGCCGGGCCTCCACGGCGTGCCCGCGCTCGACCGGCTGGGTCCCTTCGAGCCGGCCGCCGGCGGCGACGTGCAGCTGTGCCTTGACCAGATCCATGCCGGTGGTCGACTCGGTGATCGGGTGCTCCACCTGAAGCCGGGTGTTCACCTCCAGGAACGCGAACTGCTCGGTGCCCGGGTGGTACAGGAACTCCACGGTCGCCGCGCCCCGGTAGCCGACCCTCAACGCCAGCCGTTCGGCGGAGGTCTTCAACACCGCGGTCTGCTCCGCGCTCAGCAGCGGGGACGCGGACTCCTCGATGATCTTCTGGTTGCGGCGCTGCACCGAGCAGTCCCGCACCCCCAGCGCCCACGCCGTGCCCTGCCCGTCGGCGATCACCTGCACCTCGACGTGCCGCGCGCCGGTGACCAGCCGCTCCAGGAACACCACTCCGGAGCCGAACGCCCGCGCCGCCTCCGCTGACGTGCGCTCGTAGGCCTCGACCAGCTCGGCCTCGTCGTTGATGACGCGGATCCCGCGCCCGCCGCCGCCGGCGGTGGCCTTGAGCATCAGCGGATAGCCCACCGCGCTCGCCGAGGCGATCGCCGCCTCCAAGGTCTCCACCGGCCCGCGGCTCCAGGGCGCCACCGGCACCCCGACCTCCTCGGCGATCAGCTTCGCGCCGATCTTGTCGCCGAGCTGGCGCATCGCCTCGGCGTCCGGGCCGATGAAGGTGACGCCGATCCGCCGGCACAGCTCGGCGAACGCCGGGTCCTCGGCGACGAAACCCCAGCCCACCCATGCCGCGTCGGCGCCGGTGTCCAGCAGCGCCCGCTCCAGCACCGCCAGGTCGAGGTAGGGCCGGTTCGCGGCCGGGCCCAGGTCGTAGGCGACATCGGCCTCGCGCACGAACGTGGCATCGGCGTCCACATCGGTGTGCAGCGCGACCGTCTCGATCGACACCGACCCGCCCGCGTTCAGCTCACGGACCGCGTGGATGAGCCGCATCGCGGCCTCACCCCGATTGACGATAGCGACACGACGGAACACCGGCCGGGCCCTTCCTGTATGCAAAGGCACCAGTCGCACGACCGGTTGGGCTGGCCGGTTTCCCCGCGCAGTCATGTCTCGGCCGGACGAACTGGATGTGACTGGTCGGAGTGTAGTGGATCGGGGTCGGGTGGCTATGGAGCACGGCAGCGGGCCAGGGGCTACTGGCCGGTAGTATTCCGGCCGCCGCGGTGCCCATTACCAGCGAACACGGATCAGCGGTCTGCCGGGCGTCCCGGTCGCCGACTTTAGGCCGCTCTATGGTCAGGCTTTGCTTTCCAGTACCTGTTTGAGCCGGGAGAGGTCGGCCCGGACCAGGCCCGCGTCGCGCTCGAACTCCTCAGCGCTCATCCCGGGCAGCCTGCGCACTGTGAAGACGATCTCGCAGCCCTCTTGGTTGGCGAAGACCCGCAGCGGGTTGTAGACGACCTCGCCCGACGGGAGGACGACGTTGTGGTCGAGGACCCCGTATTCGTTGCGCGGGGCGAACTCGACGCCGACCCGCCCCGAAGGGGTCTCGACCCACCACTGCCCATCGACTTCGGTGATGGAGCTACCGAGGCCGGGCGCCCACCCGGGCAGATTCGCCGGGTCGGCGGCGTACTCGTAGACCTCGTCCACCGGTCGCTCGATACGCTCGCTGATCTGCTTCGACTCCAGTGTCATGGGCTTGATTATCTCGAATCTCCGCGGCCGGCCGTCGCGGTGACTCTGTGCCGCTCAATGTCAGCGGTGTCAACTTACTAATGCGCTCGGAAGTAGCTGGACTCTTCCCTAGCCACTGACCAGGCTGTCCAGCTGCTTTCGAGTGCACTTAGTAAAATTCGGCACAGTACGGCGCCGGAGCCGGCGCCGCGCCGCCGACGCGACAAGGCCCCGCCCGAGAAACGATCTCCCGGACGGGGGCCCTGTCAGCACCCGAACTCGCTGTTCACCGGTGCAGGTCGTACCGGTCCAGCTCCATCACCTTCGCCCAAGCCGCGACGAAGTCGTTCACGAACTTCTCCTTCGCATCGTCGCTGGCATACACCTCGGCCAGCGCCCGCAGCTCGGAGTTCGAACCGAACACCAGGTCCGCGCGCGTCCCCGTCCACTTGACGGCGCCGGAAGCATCCCGCGCCTCGAACGTGGTCGACTCCGGCGACGTCGGCGTCCATTCCGTACCCAGGTCCAGCAGGTTGACGAAGAAGTCGTTCGTCAGCGTGCCGACCCGGTCCGTGAGCACGCCGTGAGCCGTGCCGCCGTGGTTCGCACCGAGCACCCGCAGGCCGCCGACCAGCGCGGTCATCTCCGGCGCGGACAGGTTCAGCAGGTTCGCCTTGTCCACCAGCAGGAACTCGGCGGGCAGCCGGACGTCCTTGGACTCGTAGTTGCGGAAGCCGTCGGCCTTGGGCTCCAGCGCCGCGAACGCCTCGACGTCGGTCTGCTCCTGCGTGGCGTCGGTGCGCCCGGGGTGGAACGGCACCGTGACGTCGAAGCCGGCGTTCTTGGCCGCCTGCTCCACACCGGCCGCGCCGGCCAGCACGATCACATCGGCCAGCGAGACCTTCTTGCCGCCGGCGGCCTGCGCGTTGAACGCCTCCTGCACGCCTTCCAGCGTGCGCAGGACCAGCGCCAGCTTGTCGGGCTCGTTGGCCTCCCAGCCGAGCTGCGGCTGCAGGCGCACCCGGGCGCCGTTGGCGCCGCCGCGCTTGTCGCTGCCCCGGAAGGTGGAGGCCGAGGCCCACGCGGTGGACACCAGCTGCGGCACGGTCAGGCCCGAGGCCGCGATCCGGGCCTTGATGTCGGCGGCGTCGGCGTCGTCGATCAGCGGGTGGTCCACGGCCGGCACCGGGTCCTGCCACAGCAGCACCTCGCTCGGCACCTCCGGGCCCAGGTAGCGGGCCAGCGGGCCCATATCGCGGTGCGTCAGCTTGAACCAGGCGCGGGCGAACGCGTCGGCGAACGCCTGCGGTTCGGCCAGGAAGCGCCGCGAGATCTGCTCGTACGCCGGGTCGTAGCGCAGCGACAGGTCGGTGGTCAGCATCGTCGGCTGGTGGGTCTTGGCCGAGTCGTGGGCGTCCGGCACGGTGCCGGCTCCGGCGCCGTCCTTCGGCTTCCACTGGTTCGCCCCGGCCGGGCTCTTCGTCAGCTCCCACTCATACCCGAACAGGATCTCGAAGAAGCTGTTGTCCCACTGCGTCGGGGTGTTGGTCCACGCGCCCTCCAGGCCGGAGGTGATCGCGTCGCCGCCGACACCGGTGCCGAAGGAGCTCTTCCAGCCCAGGCCCTGCTGCTCGATCGGGGCGGCCTCGGGATCCGGCCCGACCTGGTCGGCCGGCCCGGCGCCGTGCGTCTTGCCGAAGGTGTGGCCGCCGGCGATCAGCGCCACCGTCTCCTCGTCGTTCATCGCCATGCGGCTGAACGTCTCGCGGATGTCGCGGGCGGCGGCCAGCGGGTCCGGGTTGCCGTTCGGGCCCTCGGGGTTGACGTAGATCAGGCCCATCTGGACCGCGGCCAGCGGGTCCTCCAGGTTCCGGTCGCCGGTGTAGCGCTCGTCGCCCAGCCAGGTCTGCTCCGGGCCCCAGTAGACGTCCTCGTCCGGCTCCCACACGTCGGGGCGGCCGCCGCCGAAGCCGAAGGTCTGGAAGCCCATCGTCTCCAGCGCCACGTTGCCGGCCAGGATCATCAGGTCGGCCCAGGACAGCGCCTGGCCGTACTTCTTCTTCACCGGCCACAGCAGCCGGCGCGCCTTGTCCAGGCTGGCGTTGTCCGGCCAGGAGTTCAGCGGGGCGAACCGCTGCTGCCCGGTGCCGCCGCCGCCGCGGCCGTCGCTGATCCGGTAGGTGCCGGCGCTGTGCCAGGCCATGCGGATCATGAACGGGCCGTAGTTGCCGTAGTCGGCCGGCCACCAGGGCTGGGAGTCGGTGAGCACCGCCGCGATGTCGGCCTTGACGGCCGGCAGGTCCAGGGTGCTGAACGCGGCGTGGTAGTCGAAGTCCTCGCCGTTGGGGTTCGCCACCGCGGGGTTCTTCGCCAGGATCTTCAGGTTCAGCCGGTTCGGCCACCACTGCCGGTTGCCGCCACCCTGGGTCGGGTGGGCGGCGCGGCCGTGCGCGACCGGGCAGCCGGCGGCGCTGGCGCCCTCCATGTCGGGGGCTCCGACGTTCGGGTCTTGGCGATGGTCGATGTCGACGTCGATGTCGCCGTGGTTCTCAGACATCTTCTCGTTGTCCTTCCGGATCTGGCGGTTCTCGCGGCTCTGCGATGGTGATCAGGAACTGGGGTGGACGGAGCAGGCGGGGCACAGGCCCCAGTACACGACCTCGGCCTCGTCCAGGGTGAAGCCGCGGCCGTCGGACGGCTCCAGGCACGGGGCCTCGCCGACCGCGCAGTCGACGTCGACCACCGCGCCGCAGCCGCGGCACACGAGGTGGTGGTGGTTGTCCCCGACCCGGCCCTCGTACCGGGCGGGGCTGCCGGCCGGCTCGATGCGCCGGATCAGCTCTGCGGCGGTGAGTGCGTGCAGCCCCTCGTAGACGGCTTGCAGCGACACGTGTCCGACACGCTCGCGCACTCCGGCGGCGGCGGCGTCGGCGTCCAGATGGTCGCCTTCGCGCACGGCCTGGAGCAGGGCCACTCGCGCCGCCGTCACCCGCAGGCCGGCGCCGCGGAGTTCCTCGGCGGGGGTCATGCTCTCAACCTAGTCTGGTAGACACGAATAATTCAAGATAACGAGTTCTACAAGTTTTGTGTCGCGGGTGGACCGCCGTCCCCCGGGAGGGTGGTGCGCTCCGGACCGGGTAACGGGAATCCGAGTTGCCGCGTTCGTCCCCCTGACCGGCGTGTCCGTCGAGGAGTCTCGGCTTCGTTCCCTCCCCGGGGGCGGGCACGCCGCCTGGTGTGTGCCCGGTGCGCCAGATGGCTATTGAACCCTCAAGCCGTCGCCCCTACAGTGCACCGACCTACCGTGATCGCGCGGCCCGGGCCGCGGGAGGGGACACCCCATGGCGCAGCGTTCGGTGGCCGGACAGGCCGATTACATCGTCGTCGGGGCGGGCAGCGCCGGCTGTGTGCTGGCCGCCCGGCTGGCCGCGACCGGGGCGAGCGTGCTGTTGCTGGAGGCCGGCGGATCCGACCGGACCCAGCTGGTCCGCAAGCCGGGGCTGATCGCCGCCGTGCACAGCGTCCCGCAGCTGAAGAAGCGGCTGGACTGGGGCTACTACTCGGTGCCGCAGACCGACGCGCTCGGCCGCCGGGTGCCGCAGGTCCGCGGCAAGGTGCTCGGCGGGTCCGGGTCGATCAACGGGATGCTGTTCGTGCGCGGGAACGCGGCGAACTACGACTCGTGGGCCGCGGAAGGCTGCGACGGATGGTCGTACGCTGATGTGCTGCCGAGCTTCAAGAAGCTGGAGAGCTGGGAGGACGGCGAGACCGAGTTCCGCGGCGGATCCGGGCCGATCAAGGTGCGGCGGCAGAGCGATGTCACGACCGCGACGCTGGGGTTCATGGAGGCGTTCGCCGACACCGCCGGGGTGAAGGTCCTCGACGACTACAACGCCGAGTCGCAGGAAGGGATCGCGATCGTCCAGCAGAGCGCGCACAGCGGACTGCGCTACAGCTCGTCCGTCGGCTACCTGGACGACCACGGGATGGCGAACCTGGACGTCGTCACCGGCGTGACCGTCGCGCGCGTGGTGGTCGAGAAGGGACGCGCGGTCGGCGTCGAGGTCGTCGGCGACGGCGGCACGCGGCAGACGGTGCGCGCCGAGCGGGAGGTCGTGCTCGCGGCGGGGGTGTTCGGGTCCCCGCAACTGCTGCAGCTGTCGGGCATCGGCCCGGCCGAGCACCTGCGGTCGGTGGGCGTCGACGTGGTGGCGGACCTGCCGGTCGGCGACAACCTGCACGACCACCTGTTCGTGCCGATGTGCTTCCTGATGCCGGAGGCGCGCAACAAGGGGACGGCACCGTACTTCGCCCGCGGCTTCGTCAAGGAGCTGACGGTGGGCGGCACGTGGGTCGGCCGGACGGTGTTCGAATCAGTGGGCTTCGTCCGCAGCCGGGCCGCCGAGACCGTGCCGGACATCCAGATCCACGTACTGCCGTGGTCATACCCGGGCCCGAATCAGGACGCGCCGATCCGGCACAAGGCCGACCCGCGGCGCACGCTGACCGTGATGCCGACGCTGATCTACCCCGAGAGCCGCGGCACGGTGCGCCTGGCCTCCGCCGACCCGACCGCCGCGCCGCTGATCGACCCGGCGTATCTGCGCGAGCGCGCCGACGCCGAGCTGCTGCTGGACGGCATGGAGCTGGTCCGGGAGACGATGGCGCACCGCAGCCTGACCGGCCGCATGGCGGGCGAGACGGCGCCGGGGACGGTGCACGCGAACCGCGCGGCACTGGCCGCCGAGCTGCCGAACCGCGCTACGACGGTGTATCACCCGGTGGGCACGTGTCGCATGGGCGTCGACGAGCGCGCGGTGGTGGATCCGGTGCTGCGGGTGCGCGGGGTGGAGGGGTTGCGGGTCGCGGACGCGTCGATCATGCCGAGCATCGTCGGGGGGAACACGAACGCGGCGGCGATGATGATCGGGGAGCACGCCGCGCGGTTGATGGTGGGGGAGTGAGGCGGTGCGGCCGGCTCGGCTTGGCGCCGAGCCGGCCTGAGGCTGTACCGGATCAACGCTTCCAGAACGGCGCGCGCCGCCGCTCGGTCTTGAGCAGCGACTTCAGGTAGGCCGTCGCGGCCTCGTGGCGGGTTGCGACGTCGGGGGCTTCGACGCCTTCTGCCGTCAGAGTACTGATCAGCTTCGTGATCGCCGCGACTTGCTCGGCGGGAACGAGCGGCGTCATCTGCCGCAGTGTCGTGACCAGCTCCGACAAAAGCGTCGTCCGCGCCTCGTCGGTGGTGGCGGCGGCCAGGCGGAAAAGCCAGAGGCGGGCGAAGGCGTCCAGGTCGTCGGCGGTCACCGGACGGGGCGCCGGCATGGGCGGGTCGCCGCGGCGTCCCCCCTTCTGCGGGAACGCCGCACGGCTCGCCTCGATCGGCGGCGGTGGGGCGATGGGGTTCGAGACCGGAGGCATCGGCACGGAGCCCGGAGCCGACGGCGCGGGCCTGCTGACCCGCGCGCGCGCAGTCTTGGTCGACATGGTGTCCAAGGAGAAGTCGTCATGCAGAGCCCGCGCCATCATGGCCCGCGGCGCTGCCTGCGGCGCCCCGGCGGCCATCGGCATGCCGTACCCAACCGGCGCGTCCCAGCCGTGCGGCAGATCCACCGGCTGCGTGACCCGCTTGAGGACACCGCCCTCATTCACGACCACGGAGTCCACCGCCACGAAAGCGGTGAAGCGAGACAGAACGCTGTAACGCACGGACGTCTCGACGATCGCCCGCTCCAACTCCGCCTGCCCCTGCCGCACCGACACGTACCGGTCCTCCAGGTCGCGAATGCGTCCGCGGGCCCAGAACTGCGCCAGGCCGGCGTCGTCGGCCTCGACCGCCGCCACCCGCCGGGTCCACGTTGAGCCGTCGGCAGCGGTGCCGATGGCGATGATGGCGCCGTCCGGCTTCTCAGCCGCGTTCCCGAACCGCCCGGCCACCACCAGCGGGGCCCCGGCGAACAGATCCGGCAGCCGCGCCGGCGTGATCGAGTCCCGATCCAGCTCCAGACTGCCCTCGCCGGCCAGGCGCAGACCGGTCACCAGCGGAGTGCCGATGCGCCGGTGGACGGCGTCCATCGCCGCATCGAGCCGGTCCTCGGACTCGACCAGCTCGCAGTGCCCGCCGCCGACGGAAGCCAGGCGGCGCAGGAAACCGGCGTTGACGGCGCTGTCGATGCCCACCGTGTGGACGCGCAGGCCCGCGAGGCCCGACGACAGATCGGCCAGCAGCGCGTCCTCGTCGCCGACCTGGCCGTCGGTCACCAGGATCAGGACCCTGTCACGCTCGGGATCCCGGTCGGCCAACAGGTCCGCCGCCTTCCGCAGCGGGACCGCCATCTCGGTCCCGCCGCGCGCGTCGACGGCCGAGAGGTGCCGCACCGCCCGGAAGCGGTGGCGGTCGGTGGCCGGGACCAGGCCGGCGGGAAGGTCTGGCGGCGTGGTGACCTCGTGGTCGAAGGTGAAGACGGTGAAGCGATCGGCGGCGCTCAGCGTGTCGACGATGCGGGCGGCGGCGCGGCGGGCCGCGGTCATCTTCCAGCCGCCCATGCTGCCCGAGCGGTCGAGGACGAGGACCACGTCACGCGGGCGGGTGTCGCCGGTCGGCTCCGGCGGGAGGACGGTGAGCAGGAAGGTGCCCGCCGGAACGCCGTCAGCATCGGCCGATTCGGGAACCTCGGCATCCCGAGCCACCACCAGCGACGTAGCCGCCGCCGCGCCGCCGTACCCGAGTCGCAGCACGAAGTCACGATCTGCCCGCGCCCCCGGGTCCAGCCGCACTATCCGGCGACCGTCCTCCTCCTCGCCGACCGTCACACCGTGCAGGCTCGACGTCAGCCCGCTCAACGGCAACCCGGCCGGATCCACTCCCACCTCGATCGACAGCCGTACCGGATTCGGGAACCCCGGCAGCAGAACCGGCGGGCTGATCCGCGAGGCGTCCGGCACGCGATCGGTGTCCGTCGCCGTCCCGTCCCCGACCGACTCACCCGGCAGCCCCGCCCCCGGGATGTAGCGCGGCGCGACGACCAACGGGAAGCGGAAGGTGGCCTGGCCGTCCTCATACGGCAGCCGACCGGAAAGCGTCGTGCGCACCACCACCTGCTCGCCGGGCATGATGTTGCCGACTCGCAGCGTGAACACCCCCGGCCGCTCTTCCTCGGCGATCGAGGCCCGCCGCCCCTCGGCGACGGCCTGCTCGTAGTCGGCGCGCGCCGCTTCCCGCTCCTTGACCACGCCCTCCACGACCCGATCGGCCGCCTCCATCCGCAGCCGCGTCACCGCCGCGCGGTCCGGCAGCGGGAAGATGTACGTGGCCTCCAACGGCACGTCGTACGGATTGCGGAATCCCTGCGCCAACTCGGTGCGCACCGCCAGCCCGACGACCGCCGCGCGCACCTCGATCAGCTCCAGCGGCAGGTTCCCGCGCTCGGTCCGCAGCGCTCCCAGGCCGCC
>JAEKKI010000019.1 GCA_019510485.1 Catenulisporales bacterium | reverse complement strand
AGCGGCATCGGCGAGCGCGGCGGCCAGGTCGCGCGAGAACGTGGCGATGCCGCACCGTCGCGGCGGATACGTGGAAGCGATTGCGAGCCTGATGCCCATGTTCGAGACAGTCCCTGCCATGACCTCTCATACCTCTCTCCGTCGCCCCTAAATGTGACGGAACCGGCATGCGCACTCTAACGTCACTCAGTATCCTGAATCAATACTCTTAGTCGTATTGTCGGTTTCGCGTCAGTGGGCCCCCGCGCCCGGCGCGCCCGGCCCCGAGGACGCCGCCGGTGGCGGAAAACCGCCGGTCGAGGGCCGGGTGTGACGTGGGTCGCTTGACAACACCCCGGGGGCGGGATGGTTTAATAGCGCCATGACCGGCGCTTGCATCACGTGCTGCGCGACCTGCCATGGGACGAAATCCCATGTCGCGGGCCGCGTATGCCGCATGCGCCGAATGTGCGGCCGCTGACGTCCGATAGCCCGTTGGTACGGGTCAGGCGAGGTTTCCACCCCGCTTCACCCGCAGGGCACTTTCCAGCCGCCGTACACGTGTAGAGGTAAATTCTGATGACAGACCTCCCGAGGCCCTGCCTCACCCCGACCGCCACTGTCCGTGATACCGGTATCGTCCGTTTTGCCGGAAGTGCCGGTATCATTCCCGCCACGACTCCTCAGTCCGTGCGGCGAGCAGCGCGCCCGGCGACGTCCGGTCCGCATAAACGATGTCGCCGAATGCGCTGGGGCGTACCAGCCTACGCTGTCTGCGTACGCCCTCCCCGGTGCGATTCCCCCCGACCCGAGAGCTTCGCGACCCCCGCTGAGGAGCACCCCCGATGGACCCCCGCCGCCTGGAACTGATCTACGACGCCGTCCGCACCGAGCTGGACGGCCTGGAGCGCTACGAGATCGAGCAGCGCGCCTGCGTGGCCCGCGCCCGCTGGCACGCCGCCTCGACAAGCCCCAACGCCAATCCTGAACAGCGCGCGCAGGCCGGCGCGCGAGCCGCCGCGATCGGCCGGGTGCTGATCCACCTGCGGCGCACCTGGAGCGACGAGTACGACGCCGCCGACCACGCCGCCCGGGCGCTGGCCGCCGAGCGGGTGACCGCGGAGGTGGCCGCGGCCGTCCGGGCCGCCGGGCACCCGGTCGGGGCCCGGGTCGAGGTGGTCGGCGAGGAGCGGACCGGCGTGGTGCAGCAGGTGCTGGTCTCCCTCGAGGACGACGGCTCCTACGCGCGCTGGTACGTGGTGCACGTCGCCGAGCTGCAGCTGTGCCGCGCCTACGGCTGCGACGAGCTGGAGACCCTGGAGCCGGCCGAGCAGCCGCTGGCCCCGGCCGCGCAGCACGCGGCGGCGTCGTTCACCACGGCGGCCGAGCGGGCCGAGCGCTCCGGTTCCGAGCGGTCTGAGCGTGGCACACGGGTGCACGTGCAGCGCGGCAGCCGCCGCGTGCTGACCCCGGCGTGAGGCCGGGCGCCCGGCGGCTCAGGGGGTGCCGCCGGGCCCGGCTCCTACTGTGCCTTCACGCACACGCTCTGATCCCCCGCGTTCATCGCGTCCGCGCTTGACGCCGCGTCCGAGGGCAGGCCCTGAGTGGACGCGGAGTTCGGGATGGCGGGGTTGAAGACGTCGCCGGTGGCGAAGTCCGCGCCCACCCGGAGCACGACCGGGGCGCTGCCGTCGCCTCCGGGGCGGACGGAGCCGGGCGGGAGTTGGAGCGTCGCCGCGACGGCGTCCGCGGCCGCCTCGTACCGCGGGGCGCTGTAGAAGACCTCGGTGGTGGCGACGTCGCCGGCGAAACTCACACCGGTCACGTTCTTGAAGCCGTCGGCGCGCAGGGTGTCGGCCAGCTGCTTGGAGCGGCCGTCGGACGTGGTGCCGTTCTCCACCACGATCGCGTCCTTCACCGCCGAGGGGGCCGGCGTCGACACCGAGCCGGTCGGGGTGGGCTGGTGCGCCGCCGCGGGGTTCGAACCGGCCGCCGAACCGCCGGTCGCGCCCGCGGTCGGCGTGCCGCCCGGCTGGGCCGGCTGGGACGGTGACGACTGCGACGACGGCACGGTGATCGACTGGTCATGGGCGATCAGCGAGAAGATCTGGTCGTCCAGCGGCTGGTCCGGGGCCACGCGGTTGCGGTCCGGCTGGTAGGTCACCGTCGGCATGGTCAGGAACGTGATGTTGTCCGCCGGCACCTTCTTCAGGGTGTTCGCCAGATCCAACAGGCTGCTCACGCTGGCTATCGGATCGTCCACGGTCAGCGACTTGGAGGCGATGTCCATCAGGTGCGTGGCCTGGATCGGGTCGTCCAGCGTCGCCTGGTCCTTCATCTTGCGGATCAGCGAGCTCAGGTACTGGTGCTGCGCCTGCGTGCGGTACAGGTCCGAGCCGTCGGCGAAGCCCTCCCGGGTGCGCAGGAACGCCAGCGCCTGCGCGCCCTTGACCTGGGAGGTGCCGGCCGGCAGGTCCAGATGCGAGTCGGGGTCGTGCACCGCCTTGGTGACGCAGACGTCGACGCCGCCGACGGCGTTGGTCAGGTCCACCACGCCGGAGAAGTCCACCATCATGAAGTGGTCGATCTTCACGTGCGTGAGCAGCTCCACGGTGTCGACCTGGCAGCCGGGGCCGGCGGCCAGCGCCGAGTTGATCATCCCCACGCCCTGCGCGCCGTAGTGGTTGCCCTTGGCGTCCACGCACTCCGGGATCGGCACCATCGTGTCGCGCGGCAGCGACACCACCGTGGCGTTGCCGCGGTCGGCCGAGACGTGCAGCAGCATCTCCACGTCGGCGCGGCCGGAGGCGTCGACGAAGCCGCCGAGATCCGCGTCCTTGCCGGGCAGCCGGGTGTCGGTCCCGATCAGCAGGATGTTGAGCGGCAGGTGGCCGTAGGCGTCCGGGGTCGGCTGGATGATCTGGGCGCTGCCCATCTGGCCCGGCGCGGCGCCGTGCAGCGGGGCGCCCTTGATGTTGTGGTTGATCCGGTAGTACCAGTAGCCCGCGGCGGCCACCGTGCCGCCGATGACCAGCACCATCATCCCGGACAGCACGATCAGCATCCGCTTGGCGCGCCGCCGCGCCACACTGCTGCCGACTGTGCCTGCCGGGCCCGGCACCGCGCCCTGCGGCGGGTCCGGGGCGTGCTTCGGTACCTCGGCTATGCCGGAGGTGTCGCCACTCATCGTCTTCGCGCTCCCCTAGTCCCTCTGCCGCGCCCGGCGGTGCGGTCGCCGTGCCCGATCAGCCCCACCCCTTGGAAACCCGTCCCAAAAGGATGACGCCTATCCCCTATCTGCGGTTCCACGCTCGACCGAGACCGTGGCCAACACCTGTGTGGCGCGTGTGGCCGTGACGTAGTGCGTCCGCGGCCCCATCGGCGACTCCGCGGCGATCAGATCCGGGTCGACCAGCACCACCGCGTCGAACTCCAGGCCCTTGGACTCCAGCGCGCCGAGCACCTGCACCCGCTCCGGGACGTCGGGGACGTCGGCCAGGGTGAAATCCCCGAGCCGGGTCATCGGCACGATCACCCCGACGGTGCCCTCGACTTCTCCGGCCAGCCGCCGGGCGACCGCGCCGGCGGTGGCCGACAGCTCCCGCTCCGAGCTGGACAGGAATTCCGGCGGACGGCCGGTGGAGCGGACCGCGCGCGGCAGCGGCGCATCCGGCAGATACCGGTGCAGCAACGTCGCGGCGTAGTCGGCGATCTCCACCGGGTTCCGGTAGTTGGTGGTCAGCTCGAACCGCTCCCGCCGGCGCGAGGTGCCCAACGCCAGGTCCATCGACCGCCGGGCCTCGGCGATGTCCTCCCACGAGCTCTGCGCCTCGTCGGCCACCACGGTCCAGGTGGCGTGCCGCCCGCGCCGGGCCAGCATCCGCCACTGCATCGGCGACAGGTCCTGCGCCTCG
>JAEKKI010000113.1 GCA_019510485.1 Catenulisporales bacterium | reverse complement strand
GCTGTACGAATATATGGGTTCTGAGTCAGAGGCGTACCCGATTCCGCCACTCGCCCGCGAACTGCCCCCGGTGCCGTCATCGACCTCGACGGGCAGGTCCTCTCCGACGGCCGGTTCACCCATCAGCGCTAAACAACCAACAGCCCGGCTAGCTGGGAAAGCTGGCCGATCCTTCCGTAGCCGCGCGTCCCACCGCCGCGCCGATCGCCAGCGTGCCACCTCAGCCGTGCCGTTGGACGGTTGCCAGGCCGCGCCACGGCCATTCCCCATCCGCAGAAAGCTGCGAGTTTTGCGGCTCTGTCACGGCCCGGGGCGCTGCGCGGCCCCACCGGCGTCAGGCCATGTAGTGGAACTCGAACTCGGGGATCAGGCCCCCGGTAGCGGTACGGTGGCCCGGCGGGTCTGCGCGATACGCACCGGAACCTTGACTTCGCTCTGTGATCGATCTAGCTTCGGCGCACAGCGTTCGGTACTTCGATAGCTGTTCGATATTTCGGACAGCTCTTTGATTCGCCACGGTGCCGACAGTCCCGGAGGAGATCTATGCAACGGCACGCACACTCGACCCGCATGACACACCGTTGGAGAGCGGCTCTGGTCCGCGGGGTCGTCCTCGCGACAGCGGCGGCCGGGATTCTCGTCGGCGTGAATCACGGGGCTGCCATCGACCTCGGCGGCACGGAGTCGGCCGCGGTGACGTCCAACCAGACCGCGGTCGCCAAGCCGCCGATGGGCTGGGCCTCTTGGAACAGCTTCGCCGCCGTTATCAACTACAACGTCATCAAGGCGCAGACCGACGCCTTCGTCGCGGCTGGGCTGCCCGCCGCCGGATACCAGTACATCAACATCGACGAGGGCTGGTGGCAGGGTAGCCGGGACAGCTCGGGCAACATCACCATCGACACCGGCGATTGGCCCGGCGGGATGAGCGCGATCGTCAGCTACATCCACAGCAAGGGGCTGAAGGCCGGCATCTACACCGACGCCGGCCTGAACGGCTGCGGGTACTACTACCCGTCCGGCCGGCCAGCCGCCCCGAACACGGGCAGCGAAGGCCACTATCTGCAGGACATGACCCAGTTCGAGAACTGGGGCTTCGACTTCGTGAAGGTCGACTGGTGCGGCGGTAACGCCGAAGGGCTCAACCCGCAGAGCACATACCAGGCGATCAGCGATGCGCTCGCCAGCGCCACCGCCTCTACTAGCCACCCGATGGTGCTGTCCATCTGCGAGTGGGGCAACAACGAGCCCTGGAACTGGGGCGCCGGCATGGCGGCGATGTGGCGCACCAGCACAGACATCAACGACTCGTACTCGAGCGTGCTGGCCAACTTCGACAAGGCGCAGCACCCGACGGACCAGCACACAGGGTACGACAACGACCCCGACATGATGGAGGTCGGCAGAAACGGCCTGACTGACGCGCAGAGCCGGTGGCACATGGGCCTGTGGGCGATCTCCGGAGCCCCGATGCTCGCCGGCAACGACCTCGCCACGATGAGCTCGACCACCGCCTCGATCCTGACCAACAGCGAGGTCATCGCCGTCGACCAGGACACCCGTGGGCTGCAGGGGGTCAAGGTCGCCGAGGACAGCCTCGGCCTGCAGGTGTACGCGAAGGTGCTCGCGGGCTCGGGCAAGCGGGCGGTGCTGCTGCTCAACCGCACCTCGTCGGCGGCGACGATGACCGCGCGCTGGGCCGACATGGGGCTGACCACGGCGTCGGCGTCGGTGCGCAACGTGTGGTCGGCCACCACCGTGGGCAGCTACGCCACCAGCTACAGCACATCGGTACCGGCGAACGACTCGGTTCTGCTCACCGTTACCGGCACCGAGGCCGCCTCGACCACGTACGAGGCGGAGGCGTCGGGCAACACACGTGGCGGTACGGCCGGCGTCTTCACCTGCGCGGCCTGCTCCGGCGGCTCGAAGGTCGGCTACATCGGCAACGGCAGCGCCAACACCCTGACCTTCAACGGGGTCAGCGCCGGCGCCACCGGGCTCGCCGTCGCCACCATCGCGTACACCAACGGCGAGAGCGCCGCCCGCACCGCGACACTCAAGGTGAACGGACAGGCGTCGACGATCGTCGCCTTCCCGCCCACTGGTGGCTGGGCCACGCCCGGGACGGTCTCGGTCATCGTCTCGCTCGCGAAGGGCTCGAACACGCTGACCTTCAGCAACTCCTCCGCCTTCGCCCCGGACCTGGACGCGGTCGCGATCACACCACTGTCGGGCAGCAACGGCAATGAGGTGATCGGTGGCGCTTCCGGGCGTTGCCTGAACATCGACAACAACACGATCAACAACAACGCGCAGGCGGACCTGTGGGACTGCGCGGGCGGGGTCAACCAGTCGTTCACCTACACGGCGGGCAAGCAGCTCGTGGTGTACGGCGTCAAGTGCCTCGGCGCGTCCAACAACGGCACGACCAACGGCACCGGGGTCGTCCTCTCGGACTGCAACGGGCAGACCGACCAGCAGTGGAACTTCAACTCCGACGGCACCATCACCGGTGTGCACTCCGGGCGGTGCCTGGACGCGTACGGCGCCGGCACGACCAACGGCACCAAGGTCGTCATCTGGGACTGCAACGGCCAGGCCAACCAGCAATGGTCGCGCAACTGACCTCACGGTAGATCACCCCACGTGAAGATCGCGGTCTTCCGGCGCGGCACGCGGCGACACTGCGTATCCGCCCGGAGGACCGCGATCTCTCGCCCGTAACGCGGCGCTACCTGCGCCGGGCCGGCTACGGGACGGGCCGCCAGGTCCGGGCCGCTAGCGACCCTCGGCAAGGTGTCGGCGGATGTGGATCCGCCCCCTGAATGCCCTCGCGCGCCCTACGCTCGCTTCATGGACCGAGTAGACCTCGAAGCGCTTGTCGTTCTGCTCGTCGACCAAGTGCAGCACAACGGCTACGCCGTCAAATACGACGTCGAGGACCCCTCGTCTCTTCGTAGACTCCTACGGCATGAGGCGCGTAGCCGCGGACTGCGAATTCAGACAGGCACCGTCACCGCCGACGAGCATGCAGTGTGGGCCTACCGCCCGAACGACGGAGCGTCCGCGCACCAGATCGCTTAAGGGGCCGAATAATCAGCGCCCGAAGCGACCAATAGCGCGACGCGGGGAGCACGCCGCTGGCCTCCGCTCAAAGGGCGGTGGCGGCGCGGACCAGCCCCGCGACCACCATCGAGCGGCTGTGTGGGGGCCAGGCGATGACCGTGGTGACATGGGGGGCGTCGAGGACCGGTACGGCGATGAGGTCCTCGCGCAGGCCGGTGCGGCTCGACTCCGGGACGACCGCGCAGGCGCGGCCGAGGGCGATGAGCTGGGTGAGCTGCGTGTGGTCGCGCACCTGTGGTCCCGGGCCGTCCGCGAAGGTTCCGTCGGGCCGCGGCCAGCGGGGCAGGGGCAGGCCGGAAAGGCCGGTGACCTCGGCGAGACGCACGTGGGGGCGGACGCCAAGAGGGTGGCCCGCGGGGAGGATCACGACCTGACCCTCGGTGTGCAGATCTTCGGTGTCGAAGCCGGACGTGTCGTCGAACGGCCTGTGCAACAGTGCCACGTCGGCCCGACCGTCGCGCAGCACCTGAGCCTGCTCCCCCGGTCCGCACAGCAGGACGTCCACGGTGACGGCGCCGGGTTCGGCGGCGTAAGCGTCGAGGAGTTTGGCCAGCAGTTCGCCGGAGGCGCCCGCCTTCGCGGCGAGCACCACGGCGGGGCGGGCGGTCGCGGGGCGGGCGGCCCGGCGGGTGCGCCGCTCGGCGGCCTCGACGGCGTCCAGTGCCGCTCGCGCCTCCCGCAGCAGGACCGCCCCGGCCTCGGTCAGTGAGACGCCCCGGCTGCCGCGTTCCAGGAGAGGGGCGTCCAGACGCCGTTCGAGTGCCCCGATCGCCCGCGACAGCGGGGGCTGGGCGATGCCGAGCCGCCGTGCGGCCCGGCCGAAGTGCAGCTCTTCGGCGACCGCGACGAAGTACCGCAGCTCACGTGTCTCCATCCGGTCAGCATAACCGGTCCTACCAGGCGTGATACCCGGGCAGTATCGCTGTGCAGCCAACTGGTCTTGGACGCCCGGCCGGGCGCGGGGGCAGCATCTATGCCATGAGTGAGACGAACATCGTGAACCACAAGAAAGTCGCGCTGGTGACCGGGGCCAACAAGGGCATCGGGTACGAGATCGCCGCCGGGCTGGGCGCCCTCGGCTGGTCCGTCGGGGTCGGCGCACGGAACGAGGAGCGGCGCGAGGCCGCTGTGGAGAAGCTGCGCGCGGACGGGGTCGACGCGTTCGGCGTGCCGCTGGACGTGACCGACGACGCGAGCGTGTCAGCCGCGGCCCGGCTGGTGGAGGAGCGGGCCGGACGGCTCGACGCGCTCGTCAACAACGCCGGCATCACCGGCGGCGGTCCGCAGGAGCCCACCACCGTCGACGTGAACCGGGTGCGGGAGGCCGTGGAGACCAACGTGATCGGGGTCATCCGCGTCACCAACGCCCTGCTGCCACTGCTGCGCCGCTCGCCGTCGCCGCGGATCGTCAACGTCTCCAGCAGCGTCGGTTCCCTAACGCTCCAGACCACGCCCGGCACCGAAACGGGCCCGATCGCCGTCGCCTACGCACCGTCGAAGACGTTCCTCAACGCCGTCACCGTGCAGTACGCCAAGGAACTGGCCGGCACGAACGTCCTGATCAACGCCGTCTGTCCCGGTTACACCGCGACCGACCTCAACGGCTTCCGGGGAGTGCGCACCCCGACGCAGGGCGCGGCCTCCGCGATCCGGCTGGCGACCGTACCGGACGACGGACCGACGGGCCGCTTCTTCGACGACGAGGGCGAGGTGCCCTGGTGATGCGCGTTCGGCCCGCGCCACCTGCCGGCGCGGTACCGCATCGCCAGCGCGTCGGCCGGCTTCTCAGCATGAGTGGGCTCACGATGGCTGTTCCAGGGGCAAGCCGACGGCTGCCGCTGCCCTGGCGAGCGTCTTGTCGTAGGTGACGAAGCTTTCGAGGGCATCGTCGAGTTCCCTCGCCGATGCGAGGTGGATGGCGTCGAGGGATCCGACATGCGGGTCGTCGTCGAAGGCTGCTGCCGCCAGGAGGAGGGAGCGGTTCACGATGACCAGATCGATCCGGTCGAGGAGCGACGCGGCCGTTGCGAGTCGCTTGTCGCGAACGGCCGGATCGATGCTGAGGCGGCGCTGGGAGTCGTAGCAAGACCGTCGGACGACGCGGATGACTTCCGTGAGGGCGAGTTGGCTGCTCACCATGTCTGATCGGCGGTCGGCGAGAAACGTCGTGAGCGCTGGGGTTTCCTTCTCGGTCAGGACGAGTTTGACCAGGGCGCACGAGTCGAGGTAGATCACGTACGTTCCTGCTCCCGCATGGCGTTGAGGATCTCGGTCAAAGTTGATTCGGTGTCTGCTGCCGGTGGCAGGGGTTGCCACGCCTCGAGGTCGTCGCGGCGTCGAGGCTCGAGACGTCCGGTCGCGATCAGTTCGGCGCGGCGCCGTTCGGCCGCTGTGAGCGGTACGAGCCATGCCACCGGCTTGCCGTTGCTGGTGATCGGTACCGGATGGTCGATCTCGTTGACCTGGTCGACCGTGAGCTTCCCGAGTTCGCGCATGGTGAGGGCCAGTATCGATTCTCGCGATTCGCGGGCGTGCGCCCGTGAGGCGGGTTTGCCCGGGCGGCGCCCGATGTCTGTAGCCATGCCCGACATTTTATGTCACTGTCGGGCAGCATGCTATCGCGTCGGGCAGGACACGCAGCGAAGATCGCACAGCAATCCAGGGTGCTACCTCACCGATCCCCGAACAGGCGTGTGAACACCTTCCAGCTCGGCCAGCAGTGTGCGGCCCTCGTCAGTGAGAGTGGCGGTCACGCGGTGGCGGTCGGCGGGTCGCGGGTGCGGGTGACGCACGCCGCACCGGCTTCAGAGCGCATCCCGCGCGGTGTTACCGTCCACACATGTCCGCCACCCCCGCGTCCACCGCCGCCGCCCGCGCCGAGGCGCGCTCGGGCATGCGGGACGCGCTGGTCGCGGCCGCGGTGGCACTGTTCGAGGAGCGCGGGTTCGACGCGACGACGATCGACGACATCGTGGCGCGCGCCGGGGTGGGACGGCGATCGTTCTTCCGGTACTTCCCCTCGAAGGAATCGGTGGTCTTCCCCGACCACGAGGGAGCGCTGCGCCGGATGTCGGACTTCCTGGCCGACGAGGCCGGATTCGATCAGGATCCGGTGGCGCGAGCCTGTGACGCCGCCCGGCTGGTACTGGGTATGTACGCCGCGGATCCCGCGTTCTCGCTGGCGCGCTACCGCCTGACGCGGCAAGTGCCGGCGCTGCGGACACACGAGCTTGCGGAAGTACGCCGGTACGAGAGCGCGCTGGCAGCGTTCCTGCGAGCCCGCTTCGCAGGCCGCTCGGACGGCGGACTGCGGGCCGACGTAGTAGCGGCAGCCGTGGTCGCGGCGCACAACCACGCGCTGCGCGGCTGGCTGCGCTCGGGCGGTCAAGGCGATCCGGCCGAGTTGGTGGAGCATGCCCTGGAATGGGTTCGGGCCACCTACTCCGACGACGTCCCATCCGCGCCGCGCGGTGACGAGGCGGACGAGGACGTCATGGTCGTGGTAGCGCGGCGCGGCACGCCGATGTGGCGGGTCGTGCAGCAGGTTCAGGAAGCGCTGGACTGATTCGGACGACAACGACCGGCGTGGACCATTCTCAACTCGGATACACGCGCAGTCGGCCGACGCCGTCCACCTCCACCCGCAACCGCACCCGCCCGAGCGCGTGCCGCAACCGAGCGACAGCCTCCGGGCCGGACAGCCCTTCGACGACGACCACTGACAAGCGGTCGTCGATGTGGACGGCGGCGGGGAAGGCACCGATCCGGTCGACTTCAGAGGCCACTGCGCGGGCTAGAGGGATGAGAGGTTCCACGTCCATCGATCCTACTCGAACAAACGTTCCCATCAAGGGGTGGGTCCACCCGATCTCGGCGGCAAAACATGAGCGGGCACCGGCTGCGCGTCGCTACGGTGGCCGGGTGGTCGAAACGGGGAATTGGGTCGAACCAGAAGTCACCACGACTGGCTGCTGCGAGTTGTCGCGGTGGCAGCTGCGGCTGGCCGGCGCCGAAGACGACTGTTTCCAGTCCAGGCTCGCCGGCCTCGCCGTGAACTCGGCCGCGCCCGCAGATGTCCTGCTCGCCGTAGCCCGGGGAGGCGGCCGGCTGCCCCGGCTCGTCCTCGCCGAGCGTCTCTGCGTGGACTTCACATTCTGCGAGGAATACCCTGACGTCGCGGCTGCCTAGTCCGCCTGCTCGACGGGGGTGATCACGCGACCCGGCTCGCCGTCGCCGAACACCCGAAGACACCGGCGTCGGCCCTTGCAGACCTCGCCCGCGGCGACGCCGAGGCGGACGTGATCCGTGCCGCCTGCGCCAATCCCGCTCTGCCGCTCTCGGTGATGCGAGAGCTGTCCGTCGCACCGAGTAGCGATCACTGAAACAAACGATGCCGAGAATCGCGGCGAACCGGTGCCATCTGTCGAGTCCGGTCGCAAACGTCACGACAGGTGGAGAATCGGCGGAGAAGCGAAGACGCAGGCTGAAGCGGAGGCAGCGTGAAGCAGAGCGCCGGCATCTTGATGTACAAGCGCCAAGACGGAGAGCTGCGGGTACTGCTCGTCCATCCCGGCGGACCGCTGTTCACAAAGAAGGACCTGGGATGGTGGACGATCCCCAAGGGGGAGTTCATCGACGGCGAGCAACCGGCCGCGGCGGCCGTGCGGGAGCTGTGGGAGGAGACCGGTGCCGAGATCGACGCCGCACAGTTGGTGGAACTCGGATCGGTGCGGCAGAAGAGCGGCAAAGTGGTCTCGGCGTGGGGTATCGAAGCGGACTTCGATGTGACGCGGCTCAAGAGCAATACGTTCGAGCTCGAATGGCCGCCGCACTCGGGGACGGTGCGCGAGTTCCCCGAGGTCGACCGGGGTGAGTGGTTCAGTGTTCAGGCGGCGCGCGCCAAGATCAACGCCGCGCAGGCGTCGTTCCTCGACCGGTTGGAGGCGTTGCTCTCGGACTCTGGTCCGGTCACAGGGCCTTGACCCAGCGCGCAGCCGCTACTCGTCGTCCCCGATGACCGGCTCCAGCAGCGTCCCGGCATTGTGCTCCAGCAACCGCCAGCCGCTGCGCGCCTCGCCGACCACGGACCAGCAGCAGTTCGACAGGCCGCCGAGAGCGCCCCACAGTCGCTCCGGCAGGCCCATCATGCGGCCGAGGGCGACGCGGGCGGCGCCGCCGTGGGTGGCGACGACGAGCGTGCCGCCCGGCGGTACCTTCTCCAGACCGCGCAGGATGGCCGGGACGACGCGGTCGGCGACTTCGCTCTCGAGCTCGCCGCCGCCGCGCCGGATCCGCTCGCCCCGGCGGAAGGCCTCGAAGTCGGCGGCGTGGCGGGTGCGGAGCTCGTCGTCGTTCAGGCCCTGCCAGGTGCCGGCGTAGGTCTCGCGCAGTCCCTCGTCCAGGCTCACCGGCAGGTCGGTGAGCTGGGCCAGGGCCTCGGCGGTGCGGGTGGCGCGGATCAGGTCCGAGGCGATGATGACGCTGGGGCGCAGCCCCGCCAGGACCCGCGCGGCCCGCTCGGCCTGGACGAGGCCGACCTCGTCCAGCGGGATGTCGGTCTGGCCCTGGAAGCGGCGCTCCAGGTTCCAAGCGGTGCGGCCGTGCCGCCACAGCACCACCTGGCGCGATCCCCGGGCCGCGCGTCGGTCCACGGCGACGTCGGGCGACGGCGCAGGCCCGGTCAGCTCGGCAAACTCCGCCGGCTCCGTCGCGCCTATCGCTATCTCATCCCCCTGCCCGCTCACTCCTCCGGACCACCCGCGGCCACGGTGTCGACGTCGACGGCAGCGACGCCGCTGCTCGTCGGGCGCTCATTGCGACCGTTCGTCACCGAATCCGGCAGCTCGATCAGCGGGCAGTCCTTCCACAACCGCTCCAGCGAGTAGTACGTCCGCTCCTCGGCATGCTGGACGTGCACCACGATGTCGATGTAGTCCAGCAGCACCCAGCGTCCCTCCTGCTCGCCCTCGCGCCGGGCGGGCTTGGCGCCGATCTCCAGCAGCCGCTCCTCGATGCCGTCGACGATCGCGCGCACCTGGCGGTCGCTGTTGGCGGAGGCCAGGACGAAGGCGTCGGTGATCACGAACACGTCGCTGACGTCGTACGCGACGATGTCGTCGGCCACCTTGTCGGACGCCGCCTGGGCCGCCGCGATGGCGAGCTCCCGGGCGCGGTCGGTTGCGGTCATGAGTGATGTCTTCCATTCGTGGTTGCTTGCTGGCCCGTTACCAGGATCTCATGCGGCCGGACACGCTGAAGCCGAGACGGCGGCCCGGCGGAAGGCCCGGCGGAGCGTCCGGTCACCGGCTGCTGTGCCCGGACGTCGCCGTGCTCCGGTGCGAGGTTGTCGCCTTGCCGGTGCCGGACTTCGAGCCGTCGGCCGGGGTCGCGGAGGAAGTGCTGGAGCCGTCTCCGCCGGCCGAGGCGGCATCCGACGGCGTCGGCGCCTGATCGACCGGCACCTGCCCGAGCTGCGTCCAGTCCGCGCCGAGCACCACCCGGGCGTCGGTGAGCGTGGTGTCGAACGGCGCCACCCGCACCGCGTTGTCCGGCAGCCCCATCGCCAGCGCGATCTGCTTGCCGAGCGACATCGCGTCCTGGTCCGGGACCACGACGGAGGTGGTCGGCGTCTGCTCCACCACGCCCTGGTCCACCGGCGTGTAGCCGCTGCCGAGCAGCTTGGAGTCGGCCATGGCGCGGCTGGTGACGGTGTCGGCGCGGCCGGTGCCGTCGGCGATCGAGACCCGGGTGAGGCCGCCGTTGTCCTTGGCCTTGGACGCGCCGCCGAGCAGCTGCTTGACCACGGCCGAGGCCTTGTCCAGATCCAGCACGCCGGAGCCGTCGCCGCGCATCGGCAGCGGCTGCTGGTCGAAGCGCCGGGCCTGTTCCTCGCCGCCGAGCGCGGTGAGGATGGCGGCCAGCCGGTCGTTGGGCAGCGCCGGGTCCGGCACCGCGGCCAGGCTGTCCAGCACCGCCGCGGTCGTCGACGCCTGATGCGGGATCTTGGCCAGCATGCCGTCCACCACCTGGCCGAAGCGCGTGAGCCGGCGGGTCGGCGGCTCGTCCTTCCCGCGGTAGGTGGCGTAGTACGCGGCCTTGTCGCCGGTCAGATCCTGCTTGCCGGCCTGGAACAGCGGCTTGCCGTCGGGGCCCAGGACCGCCGCGGCCGAGGCCGGGTCCACGTCCACGGTCACGCCGATCAGATTGTTCAGCAGCGAGGCGAACGTCAGCGCGTCCATCGACCACACGCCGTCGACGTCGACGCCGATCAGCGAGGACAGCGCGTCCTTGCCGGCCGGGGACGCGGTGGGCATGGCGCCGCCGAACGGCTGGCTGTCCAGCGCCGTGGACTCCACGGTCAGCTCCGAGGGGATCAGCAGCGCCGCACCCCGGGCCTGGGGATCGGTCTTGCCCGCCACCTCGGTCTTGGCCGCGACCAGGACCACGTTGCCGACGGCGTTCCCGTCCTTGTCCTTGACCTGGAGCAGGACGGTGGTCTGGGTCGCCTTGGTGCCGCTGTCGCCGCCGAGCAGGAACCACGCGCCGCCGCCGACGACCAGCAGCACCAGGGCGGCGGCCAGGGCGATGAGCTGGACGCGCCGGCGCCGGGCCCGCTCGGCCTTGCGGTCCGCGTCGCTCTCGACGAAGTGGAGCCAGTTCGAGAGGTCGGCGTCGGGGTCGGTCGTGGGCTCGGGTTCAGGTTCAGGTTCAGGTTCAGGTGCCGGCGCCGGGGTCGCTACGGGCTCCGGCATCGGCGGGAACTGGTACGAGGGCTGCTGCTCATACACAGGCTGCTCGTATTCAGGTTCCGCAATGGAGGGCTGCGGCTCATACGCGGGCTGCGGCTCATACGCGGGCTGCGGCTCATACGAAGGCTGCGGCTGGTACGAGGGCTGCGGCGGAACAGTCGGCTGGTAATAGCCGGAAGAGTTCAGGTCCTCGTGCTCGGCATACCCGTACGACTGCTCTTGGTAAGGGCTCTGCGGCTGCTGATAGGCATCCGGTTGGTAGAACGCCTGCTGCTGATAGGAATCCTGCGGCGGCTGATACGCCCCCTGCTGGTAATAAGCCGGGTCCGCATACCCCGAGTACTGGTCATACGCGGCCCCTTCCTGCTCAGCCCGCGCCACGTACTCCGCCGGCCGCTCGTACTCCCCCGAACCGCGCCGTCCGTTACCGCCGGTATCCTGCGCGGCCAGGTACGGGTCCTCGGGCGGGCTGTCGGTCCGCCGCCGCCGTCCCCGGCCTCCTCCGCCTCCGCCTCCGGTCGGCGGATTCTTCTCCCCCCAGCTCATGTCGCCCCGGTCCCAGGGGTGTCCCGATAAAGCCCCCGCTTGTTGATGTACTGCACGATGCCGTCAGGCACCAGATACCAGACCGGCTCACCGTGCCGGACCCGCTCGCGGCAGCCGGTGGAGGAGATCGCCATGGCCGGCACCTCCACCAGCGACACCCTGCCCGGCGGCAGGCCCGGGTCGGCCAGCTGGTGGCCGGGGCGGGTGACGCCGATGAAGTGGGCGAGGTCGAACAGCTCCCCGGCGTCGCGCCAGGAGAAGATCTGCTCCAGCGCGTCGGCGCCGGTGATGAAGAACAAATCGGTGTCCGGCCCGCGCTCGGCCGACAGCTCCCGCAGCGTGTCGATGGTGAAGGTGGGCCCGCCGCGGTCGATGTCCACCCGGCTCACCGAGAAGCGGGGGTTGGAGGCGGTGGCGATCACCGTCATCAGGTACCGGTCCTCGGCCGGCGACACCCGGCGCTCGGTCTTCTGCCACGGCTCCCCGGTCGGGACGAAGACCACCTCGTCGAGCCCGAACAGGCTCGCCACCTCGCTGGCCGCCACCAGGTGGCCGTGGTGCACGGGGTCGAACGTGCCGCCCATGACGCCCAGCCGGGTCCGGCGGCGGTGCTCAGGCCGCACGGCCTGCGGCTGGAGCGGGACAGCAGAGGTCATGGCGCGTCACCCTACCCGGTCCGGGGCGGGCAGTGGGACTACCGATCCTTGTTCAGACGGGTGGTGATGAACAGCAGCACCAGCAGAACCGCGAGGACGATGCCGCCATTCAAAGGCGCGTTGATGCCGGAGTGCTCCTTGCCGGCGCCCTCGGCGAGGAGGGTGTTCGCGGCCTGCGTGGCGGAAGAGAGTGCGGACATGGTGGTCAGCATAGGGGGTGCGGGCGGATCGGGACTCGGCAGGGTGCGAGACGAGTGTCGTATTGTCGCCGCGACTGTCGGTCGCGCGGGCTACTGGCCCTCGGAGTCCTTGTTGCTGTAACCGCGCAGGCACAGCCAGGCGATGCCGATGATGAGCGCGACGGCGCCCACGACGAACCACCGCAGCCAGCCGGCGGTCTGCGGACCGGTGCTGTGCGGCAGCGCGGTCGGGTCCGCGAGGTAGAGGATCTGTGCCAAGCGCATGGCGTCCACAGTACGCCCCGCCCTACGGGAACTCCCTGGCAGGGCCGCACGTCCCTTCTAGGAAGGGCTCCGGATCCGGCACGGGGACGCCACGGTGCGCGCCGCCGGGTCTACTGTGAGTTCAAGACTTCAAACAAGGGGGTTCCTGGCATGCCGGAACGCGAACCGTCGGAGAACACACCGGATCGGAGCCGTCAGCGCTTCCCCGGGATCAGCTCGCGGGCCTACGAGCATCCCGCCGACCGCACGGCGCTCGTGGCGCTGCGCAAGATCGACGGGTTCGACGTCCTGCTGCGCAAGCTCTCCGGCTTCATCGACGAGCGCAAGATCCGCCTGTCGCTGCTCGCTGACGGGGTGAAGGTCGGCGACCTGCAGTTCCCCCGGCTCCAGGCGATGCTGCAGGACTCGGTGGACGCCCTGGACCTGGGCTTCCTGCCGGAGCTGTACGTGGTCCAGAACCCGGTGCCCAACGCCTTCACCATCGGCATGGACCGGCCCGCGATCGTGCTGTCCACCGGCCTGTACGAGCTGATGGACGAGGAGGAGATGCGCTGGGTGGTCGGCCACGAGGTCGGCCACGTGCTCTCCGGCCACGCCGTCTACCGCACCATGCTGTTCTGGCTGACGAACCTGGCCACCAAGCTGTCCTGGATGCCCGTGGGCAAGTGGGGCATCGACATGTTCATCAACGCCCTGCTGGAGTGGTACCGCAAGGCCGAGCTGTCCTGCGACCGCGCGGGCCTGCTGGTCGAGCAGGACCTGGACGCCGCCATGCGGGCCCTGATGAAGCTGGCCGGCGGCTCGCACCTGGCCGAGATGAACCCGGTGGCGTTCCTGGAGCAGGCCCGCGAACACGAGGGCGGCGGCGGCCTGCGCGAGTCGATCCTGAAGCTGCTGAGCCTGCAGGGCCGCACCCACCCCTACACCTCGATCCGGGCCCTGGAGCTGACGCGCTGGGTGGAGAGCGGCGACTACCAGCACCCGCGCCGCGCCGACGACCCGCAGGCCAGCGTCCGCGAGGAGGCCAAGGCCGCGGCCGGGCAGTACAAGGAGAACTTCGAGCGGACCACCGACCCGCTGCTGTCGAAGGTGCGCGGCTTCGCCGACGAGGTGGCCGGGGTCGGAAGCCGGATCGGCGAGACGATGTACCGCAAGTGGGGGCCGAACCGGGGCGAAGAGGGTGCGGCGGCACCGGAAGACGAGAGCTGAGCACCGGCAATACGCTGACATACGTGCGGCCTCGGTCCGAGCGGGATGCTCGGGCCGAGGCCGCTGTGACGTCTCTAGGACGAGAACAGATTCGGCAGGCCCATGATCGCCATCGTGATCAGGACCGCCAGCAGCACCCACGCCACGTTGCGCGTCCAGCGCCGCCGCCGCCGGCCCGCCGGTGTCAAGTCACGGAACTCGCCGTCCCCGCGGCCGCGCGGCCGCGACCAGAAGTCCTCCCGCGCCGCCGACCCGTCGGTCCGCCAGCCGGTGTCCTTCGGCTGCTCCTTCTTCCACTTCTCGGTCAGCGCGCGCTGCCGCGCCGACGGTTCCTTGTGGGCCGCCGTCTTCGTCGATTCCTTGGTGAACGACCGCTCGAAGTCCGCCCACTCCTCGTCGGACAGCAGCGGCCCCTCCCCGGGGTCGCCGGCGTTCCCGTTCTCAGTCTTGGCCATTGACGGCCTTCCCCCACCTGGTCGTGCGACGCTCCACCGCCGCGAGTCGGACAGGACGGCGGAAGGTTACCGCTATTCGCGGATCTGTCCGTCGCCGACCATCAAGTACTTAGTGGACGTGAGTTCCGGAAGCCCCATCGGGCCGCGGGCGTGGGTCTTCTGGGTGGAGATGCCGATCTCCGCGCCGAAGCCGAACTCGCCGCCGTCGGTGAAGCGGGTGGAGACGTTCACGCCGACCGCGGCGGCGTCCACCCGCAGCTGGAAGGCGCGCGCCGCGGCCAGATCGCGGGTGACGATCACGTCGGTGTGGCCGGTGTTGTAGGTGTTGACGTGCTCGATGGCCTCGTCCAGGGAGTCCACGACGGCCGCCGACAAGTCCAGGGACTCGTATTCGGCGGCGAAGTCCTGCTCGGTGGCCGGGACGACGGCGGCGGAGTAAGCGGCGACCCGCTTGTCGCCGTGCACCGCCACGCCCTTGTCGGCCAGGGCGGCCAGGGCCGAGGGCAGGAAGGCCTCGGCGACGTCGGCGTGCACCAGCAGCGACTCGGCGGCGTTGCAGACGCTGTAGCGCTGGGTTTTGGCGTTGATCAGGATACTGAGAGCGGTGTCGAGGTCGGCGGAGGCGTCGACGTAGACGTGGCAGTTGCCGGTGCCGGTCTCGATCACCGGGACCCGGGCGTTGTCCACGACCGAGCGGATCAGCGCCGCACCGCCGCGCGGGATGAGCACGTCGACCAGGCCACGGGCGTTCATCAGGTGGTCCACGGCCTCGTGCGAGTCGCCGGGCACCAGCTGTACGGCGTCGGCCGGGAAGCCGGCGGCGGCCAGCGCGTCCCGCATGACGGCGACCAGCACCGTGTTGGACTCCTTGGCCGAGCTCGACCCGCGCAGCAGGGCGGCGTTGCCGGACTTCAGGCAGATGCCGGCGGCGTCGACGGTCACGTTCGGCCGCGCCTCGTAGATGATGCCGACCACGCCGAGGGGCACCCGCACCTGCCGCAGCTCGATCCCGTTGGGCAGCACGTTTCCGCGCACGGTCTCCCCGACCGGATCGGGCAGGAACGCCAGCTGGCGCAGCGCGTCGGCGATCGCGGCGACCCGCGCCTCGGTGAGGGTGAGCCGGTCGATGTAGCCGGCCTGCGACCCGGCGGCGCGGGCCCGCTCGGTGTCCCGGGCGTTGGCCTCGACGATCTCGGCACTGCGAGCCAGCAGCGCGTCGGCCATGGCGTGCAGCGCCGCGTCCTTGGCACCGCGCGGTCGCTGAGCCAGGTCGGCCGCGGCCTTCTTGGCTCGGCGGGCGGTGTCCAGGACTTCGGTCTGCAGGTCCGTCATACCGTCAAGAATAGGCCGCGCGGGGGCGTCTCAACGCGGATTTCGCCTGTCGAGACGCCCTTCGCCGCGGATTTTCAGGCCGCGACCAGCGGCTGCACGGTCAGCTGGTAGTCCTCCCGCACCCGGCCCTGCCCGTCCAGGCCCAGGAAGACGCGCGCGGACCAGGCGGTCTCGCCGGCGGCATCGCCCTGGGCGTGGTCGAGGCGGATGGTGAAGGTGACAAGGTCGCCGTGGCGGGTGGCGTCGTCGCCGCCGGAGGCGGTGTAGGCGCCGCCGGCGATGAAGGCTTCGTAGGCCTCGGTGACCCGTTCGACCAGGGCGGCGTGGCCGCGGTACTGCTTGCCCTCGATGAACTCGACGCCGTCGGGGGTCCAGAGCCCGGCGACGGCCTCGGCGCGGTCGTCGGGGTCGGCGAGCGTCCAGACCGCCAGGTAGCGGTCGACGATCGCGGTGAGGTCCAAGGTGTCTGTGGTGTTCGTCATGGCCGTGACTCTGCGGGCGGCCGTGGCGGGAGGGTCAAGGGCTCAGAACGGACGAGACTCTCCCCTTGGAGGAGGCTACACAATCAAGGCATGGAGCTGTTCCTCACGATCGGCGACTTCTCGCGCGCCACCCACCTGACGGTCAAGAGCCTGCGGCATTACCACGAGGTGGGCTTGCTGGAGCCGGCCGACGTGGACCCGATGACTGGCTACCGCCGCTACACCACGGCGCAGATCCCCACCGCGCAGGTGATCCGGCGCTTCCGCGAGCTGGGGATGCCGCTGGAGGAGATCCGGACCGTCATGGCCGCGCCGGACGTCGACACGCGCAACCGCCATATCGCCGCGCACCTGGGCCGTCTGGAGGAGGAACTGGGTCGCACGCAGCGCGCCGTCGCCTCTCTGCGCGACCTACTGGCCCCGGCGGAGAGCGCCGCCGTCCCCGACATCTCGCTGCGAGCGCTGCCGGACACCGCGGCGGCCGCGATCACCGAGACGGTCGACATGGCGGACGGCGCCGCGTGGATGCAGGGCGCGCTGGGCGAGTTGTACGCCACAGTCGCCGGTCAGGGCCTGGCGCAGACCGGATCGGCCGGGGGTTTGTTCAGCGAACCGGTGTTCACCGACCACTACGGCGAGGCGACCGTCTTCGTCCCCTGCGACGGCCCGGTACGCGCGCTGGGCCGGGTGCGGCCGACCGTGGTCCCCGCGGCGGAGCTGGCAGTGATCGAGCACTCCGGACCGCCGATCGAGTCCGACCGGGCCTACGGTGCGCTCGCCGATTATGTGGCGCGCCACGCGCTGGCGGTCGAGGGGCCGATCCGGGAGTACTACGTCATCGGGCAGCGGGACACCGCCGATGTCGCGCGATGGCGGACCGAAGTGTGCTGGCCGGTATTCCGGGTCGGAGGCTGAGTCCGGGAGCTGATCTCGACGATCGTGAGGATCACGCGCCTCAGCGCAGCACGACCAAGTCGTCCCGATGCACCAGCTCCCGCTCGTACTGCGGCCCCAGCGCCGCCGCCAGCTCCCGCGTCGACCGCCCGAGCAGCTCGGGCAGCTCGCTGGCGTCGTAGTTCACCAGCCCGCGCGCCACCGGGACCCCGGCGGCGTCCACCAGGTCGACCGGATCGCCGGCGCTGAAGGCCCCTTCGACCGCGGTCACACCGGCCGGCAGCAGCGACAGCCGCCGCTCGACCACCGCCTGCACCGCGCCCGCGTCCAGCCGCAGCGAACCGCGCGTGTCGGCGGCGTGGGCGAGCCACAGCAGCCGGGTCGGGGTCCGCGAGCCGGTGCGGTGGAACAGCGTGCCGACCACCTCGCCGCGCAGCGCGCGGGCCGCGTGCGCGGCCGAGGTGAGCACCACCGGGATGCCGGCCTCGGTGGCGATCCGCGCCGCCTCGACCTTGGTCGCCATGCCGCCGGTGCCGACGCCGGCCTTGCCCGCGCCGCCGATGACGATGCCGGCCAGGTCTTCCGGCCCGCGCACGTCCGAGACCTGCGACGTGCCGGGCTTGGCCGGGTCGCCGTCGTAGAGCGCGTCGACGTCCGACAGCAGCACCAGCAGGTCGGCGTGCACCAGGTGCGCCACCAGGGCCGCCAGCCGGTCGTTGTCGCCGAAGCGGATCTCGTCGGTGGCCACCGTGTCGTTCTCGTTGACGATCGGCAGGACGTTCATGTCCAGCAGCCGCGCCATGGTCTGGTGCGCGTTCTGGTAGTGCGAGCGCCGGGTCATGTCGTCGACCGTCAGCAGCACCTGCCCGACCGTGCGGCCGTAGCGCGCGAAGGAGGCCGTGTACCGGCCGACCAGCAGGCCCTGGCCCACCGAGGCGGCGGCCTGCTGCGTGGGCAGGTCCTTGGGGCGCTTGCGCAGGCCCAGCGGCGCCAGGCCGGCGGCGATGGCGCCGGAGGACACCAGCACCAGCTGGATGCCCGGGACGGCGAGGCGCGCGGACAGCGCGTCGACGAGGGCGTCGACGCGCTCGCCGGACAGCCCGCCGACGCCGGTGGTCAGCGCCGAGGAGCCGACCTTGACGACGATCCGCCGGGCGGCGGTGACGTCCTCTCGCAGCGCTGCCTCAGGCAGCCGGCCGGACACAGTAGCTCAGGGTCCTTACTCTTCGTCCAGGTGGTCGGGGGCGAACACGTCGATCGTCCCATCCGCGCGCCGCCGGTGCGCCTTGCGGTACGCGGCGTCTCGCGATGTGGGCTGCTCCTCGTGCAGGTGCAGGCGCGGGTCCTCGCCGCGGCGGCCGCCGGTGGCCGTCACGCCGAGCGCGCCGGTCGGGATCGAGGGCTGCCAGTCGAACACCACCGCGCGCGGGCCGTCGCCGATGACGACCGTGTCGCCCTCGTTCGCGCCCATCTTGACCAGCCGGTCCTCCACGCCGAGCTTGTTGAGCCGGTCGGCCAGGTAGCCGACCGCCTCCTCGTTGTTGAAGTCGGTCTGGCGCACCCAGCGCTCGGGCTTGGTGCCGCGCACGAAGTAGGCGTCCTCGGCCTCGTCGTAGGTGATGGTGAAGCCGATCTCGTCGACCGCCCTCGGGCGGATGACGATGCGCTCCGGCTCCGGCTCGACCCGGGCCGCGCGCGCGTCGGCGACGATCCCGGCCAGCGCGAACGACAGCTCGCGCAGCCCCGCGCGGGAGACCGCGGAGACCTCGTACACGGCCAGGCCGCGGGCTTCCAGCTCCGGCCGCACGATGTCGGCCAGGTCCTTGCCCTCGGGGATGTCGGTCTTGTTCAGCACGACCAGGCGCGGCCGGTCGGACAGCTTGCCGTAGACGCCCCACTCGGAGGCGTCGCGGGACGCCTCGTAGGCGCGCAGTTCGGACTCGATGACGTCGAGGTCGGAGATCGGGTCGCGGTCGGTCTCCAGGGTGGCGCAGTCCAGGACGTGCACCAGCACCGCGCAGCGCTCGATGTGCCGCAGGAACTCGTGGCCCAGGCCCTTGCCGTCGGAGGCGCCGGGGATCAGGCCGGGGACGTCGGCGATGGTGTAGACCGACTCCCCCGCGCTGACCACGCCGAGGTTCGGGACCAGGGTGGTGAACGGGTAGTCGGCGATCTTCGGCTTGGCCGCGGACATCGCGGCGATCAGCGAGGACTTGCCGGCGCTGGGGTAGCCGACCAGGGCGACGTCGGCGACCGACTTCAGTTCCAGCGTGAAGTCGCCTTCGTCACCCGGCTCGCCGAGCAGCGCGAAGCCGGGCGCCTTGCGCTTGGAGGTGGCCAGCGCGGCGTTGCCCAGGCCGCCGACGCCGCCGTGCGCGATGACGAAGCGGGTGCCGGTGCCGACCAGGTCGGCGACGACCTCGCCGCGGGCGTCCTTGACCACCGTGCCGGAGGGGACCGGCAGCACCAGGTCCGCGCCGTTGGCGCCGCTCTGGAAGTCGCCGGCGCCTGGCTTGCCGTTGCCGGCCTTGCGGTGCGGCGAGTAGTGGTAGTCCAGCAGCGAGTTGGTGTTCGGGTCCACGACCAGGACGATGTCCCCGCCGCGACCGCCGTTGGCGCCGTCCGGACCGCCCAGCGGCTTGAACTTCTCGCGTTTGACCGAGGCGCAGCCGTGGCCGCCGTTCCCGGCCGTGACGTGCAGCTTCACGCGGTCGACGAATGTCGCCATGGTGAGCGCCTCCTAGGGGTGGATATCGAAAGATGAACAAGTGGAGGCGGGCCGGGGATTCCCCGGCCCGCCTCCACGGAAAGCTGGTGTGGTCCGCCGGTCGGCTACTCAGCCGCCGGGACGATCGACACCACGCGGCGACCGCGCAGGGTGCCGAACTCCACCTTGCCGCCGGCCAGGGCGAACAGGGTGTCGTCCTTGCCGCGGCCCATGTTCAGGCCGGGGTGGAAGTGGGTGCCGCGCTGGCGCACGATGATCTCGCCGGCGTTGACGTTCTGGCCGCCGAAGCGCTTCACGCCGAGGCGCTGGGCGTTGGAGTCGCGGCCGTTCTTAGAGGACGATGCGCCCTTCTTGTGTGCCATGGTTCAGCGCCCCTTTACTTCTTGCCGCTGTCGATCGCGGTGATCTTGATCTGCGTGTGCTTCTGGCGGTGGCCCTGGCGCACCCGGTACCCGGTCTTGTTCCGGTACTTCAGGATGTGCAGCTTGGGACCCTTGGTCTCCTCGACCACCTCGGCCGTGACCTTCACGCCCTCCAGGACCCAGGGGTCGGAGGTGACGGCGTCGCCGTCCACGAGCAGGATCGCCGACAGCTCGACTTCCTGGCCGGCCGGCAGCCCCGGGAGGCGGTCCACCTCGACGACGTCGCCGACAGCCACCTTGTGCTGCCGTCCGCCGCTCTTGACGATCGCGTACACCGCGAAACTCACTCTCTACTTCGTCGACTGTGGGTCGATCAGGTCGGCTGTATCTATTTCAGATCTAGCAAGCTCTTGACCAACTCAGGTGCTGGTCACAAGCTTCCGGCGCTTCTTGCGAGGCGCGGACTGACGACCCATCGAGCCGATCATCATCCGGGCCGCGTCTGCTCGCGCAGGGGCCCTTAGAGGATGCGAGGCACACGAATCGCATGCCGAAGCTCAAGGGTACGGAAGTCCGCGCCCCAGGGTCAAACCGGGGCCGGGCGGCTCCGGCCAGGCTCGACGCCTGGCACGGAGCCATCCGTTGGTGGATCAGTTGGTGGATCAGTCAGTGGATCAGCTGTGCGGCGTCGGCGGACCGGCCGGCCGCTTGGCCGCCCGGCGGACGCGCAGGCCGCGGCGCTTGGGGGCGTCGGCGGCCGGTTCCGAGGACGCCGCCGCCACCAGGGCGGGCTCGGCCTCGGCCGGGCCGGGGACCTGGACTTCCGGCGCCTCCGTCTCCTCCCGGTCCGCGGCACCGGCACCGATGTCGCCGTTCGGGTGCGGGGCGTAGACGATGTGGGCCTGGACGTCACCGTGGGCCAGACGTTCGGTGACGTCAGCCTCCTCCAACGCGACCACGTCGTCGGGGGTGACGATCGGGGCCACGACGTGGCTGTGGTCGGCGACCTCGTCGATGTGGCTGTGCTCGGAGACCGCGATGACCTCGGTCGGCTCGGCGTCGGCTTCCGCTTCTGCTTCGCCGGCCCTGCTGCTCACCGTCACCGGCCCGGCCACCGCCGGCTCGCCGTCGGCGAAGTCCCGGAAGTCCTCCGGCACGCCGTCGACGTCGTACTGCGGGTCGAAGTGCTGCTGGCGGTCGACGTGGCCGTGCGGCTTGCGGCGCTTGCGGCGACCGCGCCCGGTCTCGTGCTCTTCGTCGTGGCCGGTGTCGGTCCTGACCTCGGTCCGGGCCTCGGTCCGGGCCTCGGCACCGTTCGCCGACCGGGCGTTCCTGCCCTGCTGGCCCTGGCCCCGGCCGCCGCGCTCGTGCTGCGCGTCGTCCTGCTGGCCGTGGCTGTGCGGCACCGGCTCCATGTGCACCAGCACCCCGCGGCCGTTGCACTTGTCGCAGGTCTCGGAGAAGGCCTCCAACAGGCCCTGGCCGACCCGCTTGCGGGTCATCTGGACCAGGCCGAGCGAGGTGACCTCGGCCACCTGGTGCTTGGTGCGGTCCCGGCCCAGGCACTCCAGCAGCCGGCGCATCACCAGGTCGCGGTTGGATTCCAGGACC
>JAEKKI010000018.1 GCA_019510485.1 Catenulisporales bacterium | reverse complement strand
GAAACGGGGGGCGGGGATGTGGTCGCCCTCGGGGGGCGGCCTGCGGGTCGGGCGGCAAAGGGCCGTCATCAGCAGGTCACTCGACTGAGCGACTGACGGCCGGGGCGAACAGCCATACGTCAACCGTCACGGTCACGGATATCGTCTGGACCGGATGACCAAAAGAGCTGGGCCCCGGATCTGGTGATCCGGGGCCCAGCCTCATGAGGAGCCGGGCTCAGTGCCCCGAACCACCCGAGGCAGCCTCGCCGTATCGATTGTTCTCCCGCCGGTAGTACTCGAACACCAACCCGATCACCGAGTAAGCCCCGAACGGCGCCGCCACCAGCAGCAGCCACCATCCGAAGATGATCCCCAGGAAAGCGATCGCCGCCGACCCCGCCGTGTAAAGCGGCCACCACGAATGCGGCGAGAAGAACCCGAGTTCCCCGGCCATCTCCGAGATCTCCGCATCGTCCCGGTCCTCCGGACGCGGACCGATGCGGATGGCGGTGAAGTACAGGTAGAACCACACCAGCGCGCACAAGCCGAACGCCATGGACAGGGCCGTCGTACCAACCGTGTCCTTAGACAACCACCAGTAGATCGGGACGTCGATCAGCAGGAAGATCCCGACGAACCCGAACATCTTCGCTTCGAACTTCATCGGGCACCGTCCTCGTCCTCAGTGGCCGGCCCGGTGGCGACGGCGGCCTTCCGGCCGTGTCCGTGCCCCAGGTCCAGTGCCGCGATCTCGGGGTGATGGAGGTCGAAGGCCGGGGATTCGGAGCGGATCCGCGGCAGCGACGTGAAGTTGTGCCGCGGCGGCGGGCAGGAGGTCGCCCATTCCAGGGAGCGGCCGTAGCCCCAGGGATCGTCCACCGTGACCTTCTTGCCGCGCTTGGCGGTGATGTACACGTTGTACAGGAAGGGCAGGGTGGAGGCGCCCAGGACGAACGAGCCGATCGAGGAGACCGTGTTCAGTGTGGTGAAGCCGTCGATGGCCCGGTAGTCGGCGTAGCGGCGGGGCATGCCCTGGGCGCCGAGCCAGTGCTGGACCAGGAAGGTGGTGTGGAAGCCGACGAACAGGATCCAGAAGTGGATCTTGCCGAGCCGCTCGTCCAGCATCTTGCCGGTGAACTTCGGCCACCAGTAGTAGAACCCGGCGTTCATCGCGAACACCACAGTGCCGAACAGCACGTAGTGGAAGTGCGCGACCACGAAGTACGAGTCCTGCACGTGGAAGTCGATCGGCGGGGAGGCCAGCAGCACGCCGGTCAGGCCGCCGAACAGGAACGTCACCAGGAAGCCCACCGACCACAGCATCGGCGTGTCGAAGCTCAGCGAGCCCCGCCACATGGTGCCGATCCAGTCGAAGAACTTGATGCCGGTGGGCACCGCGATCAGGTACGACATGAAGGCGAAGAACGGCAGCATCACCGCGCCGGTGGTGAACATGTGGTGCGCCCACACCGTCACCGACAGGCCGGCGATCGACATCGTCGCCATCACCAGCGTGTTGTAGCCGAAGATCGGCTTGCGGCTGAAGACCGGGATGACCTCGGAGATGATCCCGAAGAACGGCAGCGCGACGATGTACACCTCGGGGTGTCCGAAGAACCAGAACAGGTGCTGCCACAGCAGCGCCCCGCCGTTGTCGGCCTCGAAGATCTGCGCCCCCAGCCGCCGGTCGGCCTCCAGCGCGAACAGCGCGGCGGCCAGCACCGGGAACGCCATCAGGACCAGCACCGCGGTCAGCAGGATGTTCCAGGTGAAGATCGGCATGCGGAACATCGTCATGCCGGGCGCGCGCATGCACACGATCGTGGTGATGAAGTTGACGCCGCCGAGGATCGTGCCGAAGCCGGACAGCGCCAGACCCATGATCCACATGTCCGCGCCGATGCCCGGGGAGTGGATCGCGTCGGTCAGCGGCGCATAGGCGAACCAGCCGAAGTCCGCCGCGCCCTGCGGGGTGAGGAAGCCGCCGACGGCGATCAGCGAGCCGAACAGGAACAGCCAGTAGGCGAACATGTTCAGCCGCGGGAAGGCCACGTCCGGGGCGCCGATCTGCAGCGGCACGATGACGTTCGCGAACCCGATGAACAGCGGGGTCGCGAACATCAGCAGCATGATCGTGCCGTGCATGGTGAACGCCTGGTTGAACTGCTCCGTGGTCAGGAACTGCAGACCCGGGCGGGCCAGTTCGGCCCGCATCAGCAGGGCCAGCAGGCCGCCGATCCCGAAGAAGCAGAACGACGTGATGAGGTACATGTACCCGATCACCTTGTGGTCGGTGGACGTCAGCCACTTCACCACGATGTTGCCGGGGACACGGCGCTCGTACGACGCGCTCACCGAGCGCGGTTCACTGATGGCCGTCACTTTTCTTTCCCTGTGGAGTCGTTGCCGATGCCGGTCAGCGGGCCGACGCGCAGCGGGACGCCGTTCGGGTTGTAGCCCACGGGCAACTGGCCGGTCTGGCCCTTGCCGGTCACCGGGTCGATCTTGTTCGCCAGGTCCTTCAGGTGCTGCTGGTAGGAGGCCGCGTCCGTGACGTGCACCTTGAACAGCATCTGGGAGTGGCTCACCCCGCACAGCTCGGCGCAGCGCCCGATGAAGTCGCCCTTCTTGGTCGGGGTGAGCTCGAACTGGTTCACCCGGCCCGGGACCACGTCCATCTTGAACAGGAAGTTCGGGACCCAGAAGGAGTGGATGACGTCGGTCGAGGTCAGCGAGATGCGCACGCGCTCGTTCACCGGCAGCCACAGCACCGGCAGCTCCGCCGGGGTGCCGGCGTCGTAGACGGCCGACTGGCCCGGGGTCTCCTGCTGGGTGACCGCGTCGTAGTTGTAGTTCCAGGACCAGGACCACTGCCGGCCCACGACGTTCACCTTGACGTCGGGGTTCTTGTGCAGCTGCAGCAGCTTGGACTCGTCCTTGGCCGTGAAGAAGAACAGCACCGCGATGATGATGAACGGCACGACCGTGAACAGCACTTCGATCGGCACGTTGTACCGGGTCTGGGCCGGGATCTCGATCCCGGTGCGCTTGCGCCGGTAGAACACGACGCTCCACAGGATCAGGCCCCACACCAGGACCCCGACGGCCAGCGCGGCGATCCACGAGCCCTGCCACAGGTGCAGGATGATCGGCGCTTCCTTGGTGGCCGGCTCGGGAACGCCGAGCCGCTTTGCTTCGTCTACGTTGCAGCCGGTGGCGGTCATGGCGACCAGCCCGGCCACGGCGAGCACGCCGAGCCTCGCGCGCCGCGATCGCCGCGCCGGTGAGGTGCGCTGCGGCGACGGGTCGGAGCCGTGTGGACTCAAGGTTGCCTTCCCGAGGTTCAAGCCATAGCGGCGGGCAGCGGCGCCGGTCCGCACCGGTTCGGCCCGGTGGCCCGCACGTCACGGCCCTGCCAGGGCGGTGTCTTCTCTCTCGCGGCCAAACCCTACTCCAGCCCCTTTTGCCCCGCGCGCGGAGGTCCCGGTTAACGGTGTGGCGCCAAGCGCCGGTCATGCTTACGGCCGAACTCGCGGGACCTGGCCGGAGCCGTCGAGCACTGTTTCGAGGTCGGTCGTACACGCCGGGTGACCGGCCGGGATCCGTATGGTCAAAGGTGTGACACATTTCGATGCGGCCTCGGCCGAGCCCCCGCACCCGGCCGCGCGCGCCGTCCTGGCGGCGGCCCTCGACGAGGGCTGGGCGGACCCGGGGCGGCTGTACCGCAGCGGGCGGCAGGCGCGGATGCTGCTGGACCAGGCGCGGGCGGCGGTCGCCGAGGTGCTGGGCTGCCGGCCGCGGGAGGTGGTGTTCACCGCCTCCGGGACGGCGGCGGTGCACTACGGGATCGCCGGGGTGCTCGCCGGACGGCAGCGGGTCGGGCGGCGCTTGGTGCTGTCAGCGGTCGAGCACTCGTCGGTGCTGCATGCG
>JAEKKI010000112.1 GCA_019510485.1 Catenulisporales bacterium | reverse complement strand
GCTGCCGTGCGGCGGGCGGTGTCCGCGCTTGCGTCGCAGGTCGCTGGTCCATTTCACACTCCGCGGGCCACCGGCATCGTGAAGGCGCGGCCAGGCATCTGATCGCCGACCGCTTAGACATCACCGGGGCCCGCTGGTCACTGGCCGGCGCCGAAGCCGTCCTCAAACTCCGGGCCCTGATCTCCAACGGCGACCTCGACGCCTACTGGCGCTACCACCCGGAGCAAGAACACCAACGCAGCCACACAGCCCGCTACCAGCCGCAATACCAACCCACAGCCTGACCGACGAGGTCACTCCACATCATCTGCACCCTCCCGCGGAGCGAATTCAGTCGCGATCAGTCCGGTCGGCGCCTGGCTGGCCACCACCGGCGTCTGGGACAAGACGGTCCGGATCTGGGACCGGGTCAGCGGTCTGGCCGCCACGATGCTTCGTACGGAAGACCAATTGACGCAGTGCGCCTGGATGCCCGACGGTCGCGGCCTAGCCGTAGTGGGCTTTGC
Organism: Catenulisporales bacterium; assembly: GCA_019510485.1. Taxonomy (GTDB): domain Bacteria; phylum Actinomycetota; class Actinomycetes; order Streptomycetales; family Catenulisporaceae; genus Catenulispora. The sequence continues at coordinate 13,209 of JAEKKI010000112.1, read as the reverse complement.
CGGGCTGCACTTGTACGAATTCCTGACGGGGGAGGCCGGCGCCTGACACCGCGTCACGTCAGCGTGAGGATGAAAGTAGTCCACGGTCGGCGAAGGCGCGCAGCAGTTGCCATTCGGGACGGGACAGTTCGCGTGTGGGACCTGACCACTGGCCGCCCCGTCTGCACCCTCCTCACCAGCCACACCGACGAGATACGAGCGGTGGCGAGTCCTGACCCCGGTGACGCGGCCATGCGGCGGGACGACGACCTGAACGCGAACATGAGCGGCGCGCCGGACGACTGAACCACCGCCCGGCGCGTCCCATGTCACGGCATCGTGTCGGTGCCGCTACCGGTGGGGTCGCTCGAACTCGGCATGGTGCCGGTGGTGCCAGTGCCAGTGCCAGGAGCACTATCGCTTGAGCTGGCACTCATACCCCCAGCAGAACCACGCGCCGTGGTGCTCTTCGCAGCCGACTCCTTGTCACTCGCCGCCTTCTCGGCCTTCTCCTCCGCCCGATCAGCAGCCTCATGCAGCTTCTGATGAAACTCGCTGATCTTGTCGATAGCGCGTTCCTTCAGCCGCAGCCCCACCCGCTTGGCCGTGTCCCCGGCCTGCGCGGCCGTCTTCTTGGTCTGAGCCGCGAGCTTGTCGGCCTTCCCGCGCACGACGAGTTCGTCGTCCCCGAAAACGCGGCCTGCCGTCTCCTCGACGTGACCCTTGACCTCACGGCCGGTGTTCGCCACCTTGTTGCTGGTATTCATCACTTTCCCTTTCCCTCGTTGGTTCCTGTGAGCAGCTCGCGCGCCAGCCGGACGATGTGCGGCGCGGAGATCCCCGACGCGTCCAGCTGTTCAGCGGCGCTGCGCGAGTCAGGCATCGACGACACCGCCAGGTGCCCGAAGCCGTTGACCCGGACTCGTCCGGCGAGGGAGGCGAGGACGGCCTCGCCCAAGCCGCCCTCGGGGTGGTGATCCTCGACAACGACGACCGCGTCCGTCTCCTCCGCGGCCCGGATCACGGTGTCCGCGTCCAGCGGCTTCACCGAGTACAGGTCGATGACACGCGCGCTGATGTCGTGTTGTGCCAGTTCCTCGCGTGCCTTGAGACATTCGTGCACTGTCACGCCCGCGGCGAGGAGCGTCACCTGGTCGCGGTCGCTTGTGTGCAGCGTCTTGGACCCGCCGATCGGGAACCGCTCACCAGATTCGTAGAGCACCGGATACGCCCCACGCGTCGCCCGCAGATAACTGATACCCGGCAGGTCCGCCATGGCCACGGTCAGAGCGGCCGCGCTGGTCGCGTCACTCGGATACAGCACCGTGGACCCGTGCACAGCCCGCATCATCGCCAGATCCTCCAACCCCATCTGCGAAGGACCGTCCTCACCGATCTCAACCCCGCAGTGCGAACCGCACAAAGCCAGATCCGCCCCGGTGACCGCCGCCATCCGAATGAAGTCGTACGCACGCGTCAGAAACGCGGCGAACGTCGCGGCGAACGGCTTGAACCCGGACACCGACAACCCCACCGAAGCGGCGATCATCTGCTGCTCGGCGATATAAGACTCGTAGAACCGCTCCGGACGCACCTTCGCGAAGGCCTCGGTATACGTGGAATTGCCGACCTCGGCATCCATCACCACCACGTCCGGCCGGCTCTGCAACGCGACCAGCGCATCGCCGAACGCACGCCGCGCCGCGACCTTGTCCCCGAGCGAATACGTAGGGAACGTCGCACCCTCGTCGCGCACCGACTGGGGCGCCTTCTCCTCCTCCAAGGAGCCCTCAGGCTTCAGCCCGGAAACCGTGATCGCCCGCTCCCCGCCGAGCTCGGCGATCGCCCGCTCGGCCATATCCGGCGGCAGCGGCTTGCCGTGCCATCCCGGCTTGTCCTCGACCTCTGAGAAACCCCGTCCCTTCCGGGTCTTCGCCAAGATGACAACCGGCCGGTCCCGGCGCCTGGCCCGCTCCAGCGCCGCGTCCACCTGCGCCACGTCGTGCCCGTCGACCGGCACCGCCGCACAGCCGAACGCCTCCGCGCGCCGCGCGTACGCGTCCAGATCCCACTGCAACTCGGTGGGACCGCGCTGGCCGAGCCGGTTGACGTCCACGATGACCGTGAATTCCCCGAGCTGGTACCGGCCCGCGGCGTCGAGCGCCTCCCAGACCGAACCCTCGGCCATCTCGCTGTCGCCGCAAAGCGCCCAGACATGGGGATGCGGCCCCGCGCCGTTGTCGAGGGCCCCGTCCCCGCCATACCCGTGCAATCGCGCCGCCAGCGCCAGCCCGACACCGATCCCGATCCCCTGCCCCAACGAGCCGGTGGCAGCGTCCACCCACGGCAGCGCGGGCGTCGGATGCCCCTCCAGCCGGCTGCCGGCCCGCCGGTAGCCGTCGATGAGTTCCTCGTCGGACACCACGCCCGCGGCCTTGAACATCGCGTAGAGCAGCGGCGAGGCGTGGCCCTTGGAGAAGATCAGGTGGTCGTTGTCCGTCCGGCGCGGATCGCGCCAGTCGTAGCGCAGACGCCGGGTCATCAGGACCGCCATCACGTCGGCGGCCGACATCCCCGAGGTCGGATGCCCGGAGCCGGCGGCGGTGCTGCACCGGACCGAGTCCACGCGCAGTTGCTGGGCCAGCTCGAAGACGTCCGCCAAGCTGCTCGAAGCGTCGAGGGCCGATCCGCGGTCGGCGGCGGTCCGGCTGGTGTCCATGACGTAACTCTCCTCTTTATTGCAAATGTCGGCTTCGCCGACGGCTCAGATCGGCTGAGCCCCTCTGATCGATCACTGTGGCTGAGGCGTTCGGCTACCCCGATCCGCCGGTCTGAACCCTGTTCGGGGCACGTTCTTCGGTCGCCTGATACGCGCGGTGCGCCTGGGTGTCGGCGGGCGTCAACGGCGGCGGGAACAGGCTGCGCGGCCACAGCGCGCGGGCCCGCACCACGTCGATCTCGACCGCGTACAGGGTCAGCGTGGCCTGGAGATACAGCCACGCGATCAGGCCGAGCACCATGCCGAACGTCCCGTACAGCGCCGAGGCGTGCCGCAGCTGGTGCGCGACGATGTAGCCGCCGAGCAGCTGGAGCACCTGCCACAGGAGGGCGGCCGACAGCGCGCCGAAGCGCAGCTGCCGCCACGTGATCTCCTTGGCGACCGCCAGCCGGATGCCGAGGGAGAACAAGCAGACGTTCACTGCCAGTGATGCCGCCAGTGCCCCGATGCGCAGTCCGGTGCCGATGGCGTTGTTGTGCGTCCAGGTGCTGACCCCGGACAGCGCCGTCGTGGCCACCACCCCGGCGCCCATCAGGGCGATCATGCCGTAGCTCCGCAGCCATGAGGCCGGGAATCCCGGACGCCGGTTGAACGGCACGGCCCAGAGTTTGTTCAATGCGTTCTGCGCCGCGCCGGCCAGGCCCCGGGCGCCCAACAGCGTGCCGACGACGCTGAACCCCAAGCTGAACCCGGTCCGGTCGAAGCCGTTCAGCTGCGAGCGGATCTGCTCGCCGATGACGGGGAAGTCCACGAGCGCGGAATCGACCACCCGGCGCTGGACGTCGGGATGGTCGCGGAGTACCAGCCCCAGCACCGTCACCAGGATCAGCAACAACGGGAACAGCGACAGGAAGGCGAAGAACGCCAGCGCGGCGGCCAGCGTGCCGGCCTGGTCCTCGCTGAATTTGCGCCACACCGCGAGCGGGAAGGCCAGCCAGCCGTGACGCTGCTGCCACCCGTCGAGTCGAGAGACGATCGCTCGGACCGGCACTATCGCCCGATTGCCCGCTTCGCCGTAGGGAAACGTGGCGGAGCGGCTCCGGCCGAGGTGATCGGGTTATTCGGAGCGGGAAGCGCGGACAGGGGCGAGTAGCCCGGACGCCGCCCTCAGCCCAACTCCCCGAAAACCCGCTCGCCCGCGATCCCGGCCGCCCGCGCCGCCTCCGCCAGCCGCTCCCGGTCCGCGAGCACCTCCATCGCGCGCTCCCGTGCCGCCTCGGCCCACGCCGCGCGCTCGCGCTCGGCGAACTGCCGCAGCCCGTCGTGGCGGTCCCGCACCCGGCCCAGCGCCTGCTGGGAGGCGGCCAGCTCCCGGTAGCTCTGGTTGAGGCGCTCGGTGTCACGGCTGGACTCCGCCGACCGGTAGATCTCATACGCGGTATCCCGCATGTGCGTGCACACCCGCTGGGCGGCCGCGGCCTGTCCCTCGGCCTCCACCAGCCCCGCCATCCACGCCGTGCCCACGATGTCCTCCGCCGCGTGGATGACGTCGTGCTCAGCCACTTCCGCGACCAACCGTGAATAGGCGGCGCGGGTCCTCCTAGTCCTCCACAGTTTCATGGCTGCTCCTGCGTCGTCGCCTCCAGTGGCAGCCGGGTACCCCGATCCGCGCAGGTCTAACGCCTGGCGGCGCGTTATGTCAGGGGTCGCTCAACGCCGGTCGTTTGCCTGTTCCGGCCCTGGGGATACGAGGGATTCACCACGAGTGGAGAGGAATCCGAGATGCGGAACACCCTCGAATACGTGATAGGCAGTCGTGCCCGCTGCGCCGGTGAGGAGTGCGGCGAAGTAGCGTTCGTCGTGGTGGATCCGGTGGCCAAGAAGGTCACGCACCTCGTGGTGCGGCCCGACGAGCCCGACGCCAAGGCCCGCCTGGTGCCCGTCCACATCGCCCAGACCGGGCCGGACGGCGTCGACCTGAACTGCACTCGCGCCCGCTTCGAGGAGTTCGAGCCGGCAGTGCAGACCCGCTTCCTGCCCGGCGGGACCGGGCAGTCCGGACCCGGGACCGGCGACCGGGTCCTGGCTTGGCCGTTCTTCGGCCTCGCGCTGAGCCCGGCGCTGACCGGCGCGCCCGGGGCCGACCCGCGGGGCGCCCCCGACGTGGTGACCGTGGAGCGCATCCCGGTCGGCGACGTGAGCGTCCGGCGCGGCGAGCGGATCCACGCCGCCGACGGCGAGATCGGCCGGGTCCGCGGCCTGATCGTGGTGCCGCCGGACAGCGAGGTCACGCACGTGTTGCTGGACGAGGGCCACCTGTGGGGCCGCAAGCGCGTGGCCATCCCGATCCGCTACGTGGCAGGGATCGACGACGACGGCGTGGCGGTGCGGCTGACCAAGGAAGAGATCAAGGAACTGCCACCGGTGGACGTCGAAGACCTGCCGGAGTAACGCGCACCGGACTCCGGCATCCCCGTTTCGATTCCCGCATAGCGGTCAACCGAAGTAAATGGCACCGCGACCACGCCCCGGACGTCGGTAAGCGTCCCGGGGCCGGGGGTCGGAGGTCCGAAGAAGGTGCCGCATGGAGGTGACATCACATGGTGCTCCACAACACGACGTCGCGGGTCGGACCCACCGGCGTCACATCCCGGATCCTGCTCACCGTGCTGGGCGCCGCGGGACTGATCGCCGGCGCCTTCCTGGACTGGACCCGCAACCTGCAGGGCACGCACGTGTCCTGGCGCGCGGTCTACCAGGACACGTTCGGCAGCACCGACAACATCGTGCAGTCGATCGGCGGGATCTCGATCCTGGTCGGCCTGGTGGCCCTGCTGGGCCTGGCCGACGGCAGCGGCTGGCTGGTCCGCCTGGCCGGCGCCGTGGGCCTGGTCGGCACGGTCCTGTTCATCATCCAGGTGCAGCGCTCGTCCGACCACAGCATGCAGATCGGCATGTGGTTCGCGCTTGTCGGCTCGATCCTGTGCATAGCCTCCGGGCTGTCGGGTTACTACCGCGGCGGGCCGACGATCGTGGACGAATGAGGCGGCCGAGGCGGGCTATCGGAAACAACAGCGCATGACCGACGCACAACGAGGAGGGGTACGCAATGACCCGGATCGTCAGTGACGGCGTCCACGTGGTCCGCGCGACCGGCCAGCGCGTGCTGGACGGCGTCGGGGCCGCGGCGGAGGAGGTCCGTCACGAAGCGCACAAAGCCCGGGAGCACTTGCCCGGCAACGGCAAGTCCGGCAAGACCGGCAGGCTCGGCAAGCTGAGCAAGTCGGCCAAGGCCAAGATCGGCAAGCCGGGCAAGTCGAGCGGCAAGACGAGCATGATGCGAAGCCGCACGGCCGAGCTGGTGGCGTCCACGGCGGGCGCGATAGCAGCCTTCGTCGTCACCGCCCTCGTCCGCGGCCGGTTCCGCGACCGGAAGAAGTGAGGGAGAGCGAGGCGCCGTCCACCAGCGTGGACGGCGCCGAACCCGGTGAGCCGGACTCCGTCCTGGTCCAGATCCCCGCGGACCCCGACTATCTTCCGATCCTGCGAGCGGCCTCGGCGAACCTGGGGGCCAAGCTCGGCTGCACGCTGGGCGAGATCGCCGATCTGCGGCTGGCGGTCGACGAGGCGTGCGGCCTCCTGCTCCGTAAAGGCATCCGCCGACCGGGCGAGACGGGAGCGGGCCATCACATCGCGGCCCGCTTCACGGTCGACACCTCGGGCCTGCGCATCGCCCTGGCGACGGAGGCAGCCGGCTTCACCAGTCCCGACACAGACGAATTCGGATGGACGATCCTGACCGCGCTGGTCGACGAACTCTCCTGGCGGGTCGACGGTTCGACCATCCACGTGGAGATCATCAAACGCCAGGCGGCCGGGAGGTAAGCATGGACTCGCCTGTCGACGAAGACAGCGACGACCGGGCACGCGAACGTGCCGAAGCCCGCGCGGCCCTGGTCCGGCTCAGCCGGATGCCGCGCGACGACCCCGAGTACGACAGCCTGCGAGAGTACGTCATCGGCGAATACATGTCCTACGCCCGCTACGTCGCGGGGCGGTTCCGGCTGCGCGGCGAGACCCTCCAGGATCTGGAGCAGGTGGCATACCTGGGACTGGTCAAGGCGGTCGACAACTACGAGCCCGACTACGGCACGACCTTCCTCACCTACGCCACCCCGATGATCGCCGGGGAGATCAAACGCCACTTCCGGGACGCGACGTGGGACCTGCACGTCCCGCGCCGCATGCAGGAGGTCTCCGCGGCGGTGCGGGCGGCCGAGGCCGAGCTGACGCAGGTCCTCGGCGGCCCGCCTAGCGCCGAGGACATCGGCCGCCGGCTGGACCTGTCGGCCGACGAGGTGGCCGACGCCTACGAGGCCGTGGCCGCTTACCACACCGCCTCGCTGGACGTGCCGGTCGCGCTGGCCGACGGCGACGGCTCGACGCTCGGCGACCTGCTCGGCGACGAGGACCCCGGCATCGAGCTGGTGGTCGACCGCGAGGCACTCAAACCGCTGCTGGGCAAGCTGACGCCGCGGGAGAAGCGGATCCTGCTGATGCGGTTCTTCCGCAACATGTCCCAGGCCGAGATCGGCTCGGAGCTGGGAGTGTCCCAGATGCAGGTGTCCCGGCTGCTCTCGCAGATCCTGGGGCGGCTGCAAGAGCAGCTCGGGGTGGCGCGCGCCGAGCGCTGAGCGCCGGGACGCTCGCCGAGCAGTGCTCAGAAAACGCCAAAGAACGCCGGCCGAAGAACACTGATCAAGCGCGCGGAGTCAGGGCCGTTCCGGGGGCCGTTCGTCGGACGTCTCGATGACGTCGTGGCCGCCTACCCGGCGGATCCGCTCGTCCGGAGGCAGGTTCACGTACTGCGGCTTGGCCCGGTCGGTGTCGGGCTCCTGCGGCAGCTCTGAGGCCGGCGCCTCGGCGACCGTGTGGTACGGCGACAGGTCGGGTTCCTCGGGCCCCGGCTGGGTGTCGATCGGCGGTTGGGTCCGGCCGTTCGTCGTCGCCCGCGGCCCGGGGGTGTCGAGCGGCCGCTCCGCGTTGAAGGAGATCGGCGCGCTCACACCGATCCGGGGCAGGACGACGGCGAATACGAGCCCGAGCCCGATCACCGCGACCCCGGGCCAGATGATGCCCGGCTCCACCGCCATGATGCCGAGGGCCGTCACGACGACGCCGAGCAGGATCACCGTCACGATGATCCAGGCCACCGTGTCGCTCTTGTGCTCGGTCTGTTGGGCGCGCCGCAGATGTGCCTCGTGCGCGCCACGGCTGCTGTGAGGTTGAGGCGCTGCCGACGTCATCGGCTGCCCAGCGCCTTCTGCAGCTCGGCCTTGGTCATCGTGGACCGGCCGTGGATGTTCCGCTTCTTGGCTTGCGCGTAGAGCTGTTCCTTGGTCGGACCGCCGGAGCCCTTGTGGGACCGCTGTCCGCCGCGGCGGCTCGACGACATGTCCTTGCGGGACGACCGGCTCGACTCCTTGGCCTCGCCGTGCTGCGCCCGCTCCTTGTTCACGGTACGCGCGGCGATCTCCTCGGCGCGGTCCTGAGACTCGCCGCGTTCCTTCGCGCTCTCCTTGATGTGCTTGTACTGGCGTTCGCGCTTCGCACTCCAGTCGCCACGGGGCATGATCCACATACCTCTCGCTCGGGCCGCCTCGTCCTGCTCCGGCGGCCGGGGGACTCCTCGTGCCCGTCCCCCCGGCCGCCAAACGGGCGCCGGAACGAGCCCCGGCGCGCAGCCCTGAGCAACCCTGAGTAGCCCTGAGCAGCGCTCTGAGCAGCCCGGTCGAGCTCAGCTCAGCTGGCGAGCAACCGGTCCAAGAGCCCGGACACCGGCACCGTCGCGAACTCGACCCCCATGTCCCCGAATCCGTACGGGATGACCAGCGTGTCCAGGTGCTTCATCGGGCCGCAGGAGTAGACGACGTTCGGCACGTAGCCGTCCCGCTCGTCCGGCGAGGCGATCAGCAAGGGCTCCGGCAGCGACCCGATGACCCGGGCCGGGTCCTTCAGATCGAGCAGGATCGCGCCCAACGCGTACACCCGCATGGGTCCCACGCCGTGGGTCAGCACCAGCCAGCCGGCCTCGGTCTCGACCGGGGAGCCGCAGTTACCGACCTGCATCAGGTCCCAGTTGTGGGTCGGGACCTCCAGCTCCCGGGCGGCGGGCCACACCCGCCCGTCGTGCGACGTCGCCAGCGCGTTGCTCTCCCGGTCCCAGCGCGACAGCGCGGCGTACTGGCCGTCGATCTGGCGCGGGAACAGCGCCAGGCCCTTGTTGCCCACGGCCTTGCCGAAGATCTGCGACATCTCGAAACAGCGCATGTCGTCGGTCTGCAGCATCTGGGTGCAGCTCTGGCCGCCGTCGTAGGCGGTGTAGGTGGCGTGGTAGGTGAACGAGCCGTCGGGCTCCTCGAAGCGCACGAACCGCGCGTCCTCGATGCCGTGCCGCTCGGTCGGCGAGGTGGGCCACAGCACGCGTTCGGACAGGTCCGTGTCCGCGGCGAACTCGACGTGGTACTGGCAGGCGATGAACCAGTGGACGCGCGAGAGGGTCTGGAACGTGCGCTCCAGCACCAGCAGCTGCGGGCTCAGCTCGCCCAGCAGCATCTCCAGCTGGCTCTCGGTGAACTCCTCGGGCAGGTGGTGGAGCAGGAAGGCCAGGATCTCGTCGTCCTCGTTGGGCCGGCGCAGCGCCTCGGACAGGGCCGCGCGGCTGTAGACCGCCGGGCGCAGGTGCCCGATGTTCGCGTACTGCGAAGGCCGGTCCACGGTCAGCTGCCCCTGCGGGCCGATGATCCCGGTCCGGAACTCCACGCACGACAGGTGGCCCTCGCCGATGGCCCGGACGCTCATCAGGAACCTGAGTTCCCCGGGCTGCAGGCCGCTCTGGTCGAAGTGCTCGACCATCGAGGGGTTGGTCAGCGCGGCGCCCTCGATCGCGAACTCGTGCGTGAAGTGCGCGCCGATCAGCAGCTTGTACAGGTCGCTCAGGTGCGTGCCGTGCGGTACGCGGTGCTCCACGACCCGGAAATTCTCGGCGAAGATCTGCTGCAGGTCCCGGTGCCGGGTGCCGAACCCGCTCATCGTCCGCTCGTAGGCGGCCCGGGCCTCGTCCTCTTCCAGCGCGACGATTCGCCGCACCACGGCGGCCGCGCGCGAGTTCATCTCCGGCGGATGCGCCCCGGGCACGAAAAGCCGGGCCACGACCCGGCTCGGATCACGGTTCAGGCGCAGGCGTTTACGGGTCACCAACTCGTCGACGGCGATACCGCCGGGGGCGGCCCGGGTGACGGCCGGAACCGATTCGGAAGTGGTCATGGCAACTCCTATTCTCCCTCTCCCTGTTCGTCCGCGGGGCGGACCGACTGTGATCACCGCCGGGCCGCCCGTCACCCGGGCGGCCCGGTCCGGTCGGTCCGGTACGCGGCGTTTCTCAGGCGGCGATCCGGGCCGCGCTGTCCATCAGGTCGCCGGCCAGTTCGCGGTACCGGTAGGCGACCGCTGACCAGGCGAAATCCGGCGCCAGCAGGCCGGCTCGCGCCGTCATGTCCGCGGCCACTCCCGGCACGGTCAATATTCTCCGCAGCGCCCGTGCCATCGCCGCCGAATCCCGGTGCGGGACCAGCCGGCCCGCACCGCCGCCGAGCAGCTCGACCGCGTGCGGGAACGCCGTGGCCACGATCGGCTTGCGGGCCGCCACGGCCTCGATGAGCACGCCGGAGGTCACCTGCTCCTTGCTCTCGTAGGGCAGCAGGATCACGTCGGCGCCCGCGATGAGGGTGTGCAGCCGCTGTTCGTCCTCGTAGGCGGCGTCGAACTCGACGAGGTCGGCGACCTCGCGCAGGCCGGCCCGCAACCGCAGCGAGTCCCGGTAGGCCTCGCCGAAGCGCTCGCGCACCTTCGGGTGCGTCTCGCCCACGACGAGGTAGCGGGCCTCCACACCCATGCCCCGTAGTCCGGCGACGGCGTCGATCCCCCATTCGATGCCCTTGCCGGGACTGATCAGGCCCCAGCTCAGGATGGTCGGCAGGGTCGCGCGGCGCAGTGCCCGATTCCAAGGCAATGCCCAATTCCAAGGCAGCGCCGACTTCAAAGGCCGTGCCGAGCCCAGGGTGCGCAGCGGCGGCGGAGCCACGCGCGCGCCGTGCGGGATGACGACGACATCGGCCGCCGGGACGCCGTAGACCTCTCTCAGCTGCCGCTTGGCCGTCTGGGACAGGACGACGACCCGGTCGGCCCGGTCCACGATCTGCTCCAGGATGCTGCGCTGGTGCCCGGTCGGCTGGTCGCGCACGGTGTGCAGGACGACGATGACCGGCCGCTCCACCGCGTCCAGCACGGTCGTGACGTGCTCGCCGTCCCGGCCGCCGTAGATCCCGTACTCGTGCTGGACGATGACGGCGTCGAAGCCGTTGAGCGCTTCCAGGACCGCCGCGTCACCGGGATCGTCCTCCAGCGTCGCCACCACCTCGGCGCGGCGCCCGGCCGGCAGCGGCCCGTCCCTGACCTGGACTATGCCGACGTCACAGTCGGCGGCGATCAGGTTGTCGTGTAGGGATTGGCTGAACTTCGCAATTCCGCACTGTGCTGGGGGATATGTGCTGAGAATGCCGAGTGCTACCAATTTCATCACCCTCTCACGAGAGCTTTTCGTGTAGCCCGCCGCGGTGCTGCCTAAACAAACTCGGCCCGCGGTACGGGGGGTAGCCCGACCACGGACCAAGCTTCGAAATATGCGATGAGCAGGCAGGCTGACGACGTCCGCCGCGCGTCAGGCCTGCGGCGCGACCAGCAACTGGACGCTGCCGTCGGCCTCGACCGAGGCGTCGAGGCTCTGGTTGTCCAGCGCCCGGGCGGCCTCCGGCTCCAGGAACACGCGGGCCTCGCCGGACTCCACGACCTGGTCGTCGCCCTGGGGTCCGGGGGACAGGGCCGCGGAGAGCTGGCTCTGGCCCTCGGCGCCCGGTGTGCCGTGGGCGACTATGCGCAGGCCCGCGCTCTCGGCGGGGAGCTCGGATCGCTCCGTCATGGTGTGGATGGCCGCTGCGGCGCGGTCGGTGAGCGTCAGCATGATGTCCTCCCGGTGCTGATGGGTAAGACCCGCTGATACCCGGTGGGCCCGGCTCAAACGTCACTCGGCGGTGAACCCGGCGACATGGATGTTTCCGCACTCCTTGTCCAGCGCTAGGAAATCAGTCGGTGGACATCGGGCACCTTCGACGCCCCCGGCTGGTGCTCCGCGATCCACGGCAGGGATCCGCCCAGGTCAGCGGGCAGTTCTCCGGCCAGATCGAGAACGCCCGCCTCCTGCCACGTGTAGCGCCCGGCCAGCACATCCTTGGCCAGCGCGCGGTCGGAGGCGTCGGTGTTGTCCCACAAACGGGTGAACAACTCCTCGACGCGGAGCCGGGCCTGCCCGCAGAAGGCGTCGGCGAGCGCGACGGCGGATCGGCCCTCCTCCCCACCGGAATCCTTCAGCATCTGCGCCCTGACACACGCGGCGGTCATCGCGAACAGCTCCGCCCCGATGTCGACGACGCGGCCCAGGAACACCTGCCGGTACTCCAGCCGGCCCTGCCAGCGCGCCATCGCCCGGAACAGCGAACGCGCCATGCGCCGTGAGCTGCGCTCGACGAATCGCAGATGCCTGCCGAGCCGGCCGAACTCCCGGTACTGCGCCGGCACCTGGCCGCGGCCGAAGACCAGCGTCGGAAGCCAGCGGCCGTAGAACCCGGCGGCCCGCACCGCGGCGACGGACTTGCGGCCGAGGCCGACACGCGGATCGACGAGATCCCCGGCCGCCTCCAAGTGCACGTCCACCGCCTCGCGGGCGATCAGCAGCCGCATGATCTCCGAGGAGCCCTCGAAGATCCGGTTGATCCGCATGTCGCGCAGCGCCTGCTCGACCGGCACCGGGCGCTCGCCGCGGGCCTTCAGCGACGCCGCGGTCTCGTAGCCGCGGCCGCCGCGGATCTGGACCAGGTCGTCGACGACCCGCCAGCCCAGCTCCGAGCCGTAGAGCTTGGCCAGCGCGGCCTCGATGCGGATGTCGTTGCGGCCCTCGTCGGCCAGGAACGAGGCCAGGTCCACCATCGCCTCCAGGCCGAAACTGCTCGCCGCCATGAACGCCAGCTTCGAGGCCACCGCCTCGTGTCCGCCGATCGGCCGGCCCCACTGCACCCGGGCGCCCGACCACTGCCGGGCCGTCCGCACGCTCCACTTCGCGGCCCCGACGCAGGACGCCGGCAGCGACAGCCGGCCGGTGTTCAGCGTGGTCAGCGCGATCTTCAGGCCCTGGCCCTCGGCGCCGATCAGGTGCGAGGCCGGGACGCGGACCCGGTGGAAGCGGGTGACGCCGTTCTCGATGCCGCGCAGGCCCATGAACGCGTTGCGGTGCTCGACCGTGATGCCCTGCGTCCCGGCCTCCACCACGAACGCTGATATTCCGCCGGGGTGGCCCTCGCTCTCCGGGACCCGGGCCATCACCACGAGCAGGTCGGCGA
>JAEKKI010000111.1 GCA_019510485.1 Catenulisporales bacterium | reverse complement strand
GCATGGCTAGACGGACGGCCTGCCGCATCCTGGTTGGCTGCAAAGGTCGTCCGGCGACGCCAGGCGCCGCTCATAGGCCGTTTCGCGCCGCGAATTGTCGCAATCCTCCCTCTCAACCCTCGAACGCCGCCACCTCCACCCGGAACGGCGCCTCCCCGAACAAGGCGACCGCCGCCCGATACCCGGCCGGCACCGGCACCGGGGCCACCCGGTGCCGGTGCGGCGCGGCCGGCTCCACACACGCCACCAGATCGCGTTGCAACACCGCGGCCCGCGTGTTCGCCCAGCCGACGCTGCCGGCCACCTTCGCCGCGGCCTCCTTGCGCGTCCACAGCCGCGCGTAGCGGTCGGTCTGCTCCAGCAGGTCGTGGCCGCCGGCCACGTATCGCGCCTCGAACGGCAGGAAGTACGTCTGCGACATGTCCACCGGGTTCAGGCCCTCGGCCAGCTGCCGGACGTCCACGCCGACCGCGCGCCGCGGCGCCACCGCCAACAGCGCCAGCGTGCCGTCGTGCGCCAGGCTGGTGCGCGGGCCATCGCCGTTCAGCTCCGGTTTGCCGTTGGCGCCGGCGGTGAAGGCCAGCTCTCGCGGCGGCACGTCCAGCTCGCGGCCCAGGATCAGGCGGCGCGCGGCGTGCGCGATGATGTACCGCAGGCGATCGCGCTCGCGCAGGAAGTCGGCGGCGTGCCGCAACTCGGACTGATCCAGCAGGCCGTGGTAGCGCTCGGTGGCCGCCGGGTCGGTGTCGGTGCGGATCATCCACACCCGCACCCGGTCGCTCATGGCCGGACCGCCGCGCGGTCGCGCAGCGCCGTGGCGGAGGGGTTGCCCATGGACTTCACGTTTCCGAGGGTGGGGACTCCAAAACTGCGCCGGGTACTGGCGTTCGCGGAGGTTGGCGGCGCAGAGCCCTCGGGACTGTCAGTACGTCGCTTTAGTCTCTTTTCCATGAGCGAACCTGTCCTGCGCGAGAAACGCGAGTCCGATCTGCCGGTCCTGTTCGAGATCCAATGCGATCCCGCGGGGCAGGCGATGGCCGCGTTCACGGATGTCCGGAACGATCGCGAGGCGTATCTGGTCAAGCACCGGCGATTGCTCGCCGGTGACGGGATGGTGCATCTCGTGGTGGAGGTGGACGACGAGGTCGTCGGCAGCGGGTCGACCTGGCTGCGCGATGGCCAGCCCGAGGTCACGTACTGGATTCGGCGCGACCACTGGGGTCGGGGGCTCGCAGGGCTCTTGCTGGCGGAGTTGTTGGAGCGGACGCCGGCCCGGCCGGTGTTCGGCGGCGCGGCGGCCGACAACCTCGCGTCGCAGCGGGTGCTGGAGCGGGCCGGGTTCAAGCCGGTGAGGCGCGAGCGGGCGTTCGCCGATGCGCGGGGCGAGGAGATCGAGGAGGTGTTATTCCGGCTTGACTGAGCTTGACTGATCTGCGAGGTCCGAATTCTGATGTCGCCCAGTACGCCCGAACCGGTACCGGAGGTACCGAACACGCCCACACCGAAGACTCCTGAGACCCATCCCGAAGCCGCCAAAGCCGCGCTGGCCGCCACCGAGCGCTGGTTCATCCGGCAGGGCGTCCCGCATTTCGTCGAGGGCCGCCGGCTCGGCGCCGTCCGCGTGCCGCCGGCGCTGCGGCCGTTCGCCGCCGTGCTGGAGCTGGTGCCGCTGGGGATGATGCTCGCCTTCTGGACCATCCGGCGGGTGGTCGCCGAGGCCCGGGAGATGGGCCACCTCGCGGTGCGGGCGCTGCCGCTGCTCGCGCTGTTCGGCATGGTGATCTTCTTCAGCAGCGACTTCTGGCGGGTCGCGGCGGCGCTGGACTCCGGCTGGCTGTGGGGCACCGCGGGCTTCTTCGTCGTGCTGATCCAGGCGTTCCTGGTCGCCCGGCTGCCCGAGGAGTTCGGCACGCTGCCCAAGGCCTGCACCGCGGACCGCATCCGGGCGAGCTGTGCGGCCACCCCGCTGGCCGACTTCGCCGCCGCCGAGGAGCACCTGACCGCCGATCCGCGCCTGGGCCCGTCGCAGCGCCGGAACATGTTCGTCTACCTGCTGCTGAGCCAGACCATCCAGGTCAGCCTGCTCAGCTGGATGGTGTTCTTCTTCTACGTGGTCTTCGGCGCCATGGCGATCCGGCCGGAGGTGCTCAAGGCGTGGTTCGGCCACCCGGTTCCGGACGCGAGTCTCCTGGGCGTGCGGGTGCCGGGCGTCAGTACCGAGCTGATCCACGTCGCCGTGCTGCTGGCCGGACTCAGCGCCCTGTATTTCGCCATCACGGCGCTGACCGACGTCGTGTATCGCCGCCAGTTCTTCGACCGCACCCTGGCCGAACTGGACCGGGCGATCCATCTGCGGTGCGCTTATCTCACGGTGCGCCGCAGGCCGTGACGACGATCTTTCCAGTCTGGACGCCGGACGCTTCGATTGGGCGCGGTGCTGCGCGCCTCACTTCAGCAGGCGTGACAGGCGGCGGTCGGCCAGCGGCTTGCCACCGGTCTGGCACGTCGGGCAGTACTGGAGCGAGGAGTCGGCGAAGGACACCTCGCGGATCGTGTCCCCGCACACCGGGCACGCCTGTCCGGTGCGGCCGTGCACGCGCAGGCCGGACTTCTTCTCGGACTTCAGGTCCTTCATCGGCAGGCCGCGCGAGCGCTCGACGGCGTCGGTGAGGGTGGCGATGGTGACGTCGTGGAGCCCGCGGACCTCTTCCGGGGTGAGCTTCGCGGCGAGCTTGAACGGCGACATGCGGGCGGCGTGCAGGATCTCGTCGGAGTAGGCGTTGCCGATCCCGGCCAGGACGCTCTGGTCGCGCAACACGCCTTTGATCTGTCGGCGCTCGCCGGCCAACAGCTCGCTGAGCGCCTCGACGCCGAAGGCGTCGGACAGCGGATCGATGCCCAGCCGTGCGACGCCCGGCACCTCGGCCGGATCGCGCACGACGTAGACGGCCAGCCCCTTCTTGGTCCCGGCCTCGGTGACATCGAACCCGGTGCCCTCCGGCTCCGCCATCCGCACCCGCAGCGCCAACGGCCCCTTCCCGGGGCGCGGCGGCTCGGCGGGCAGCTCCTCGCGCCACCGGATCCAGCCCGCCCGCGCCAGGTGCATGACCAGGTGCACGTCGCCCACGGTGAAGTCGAGGAACTTCCCATGCCGCGTCACCTTGGCCACGACTCGCCCGGCCAGGGCGGACAGCGGCGGGTCGTAGGTCTTCAGCGCCTGAATCGCCACCGGCGTCGCCGTCGCGACGGCATGGCCGGCGAGGCGCTCGTCCAGGAACGCCGCCAGAGCTTCGACTTCGGGCAGTTCGGGCATGCTGCCAGTCTGCCGCGTCGGCGGCTCGGGCGCTCGTGGGGAGCGGCGTGTTTGTGCGTGCGGCAATAGCGGCCGGACGTTCAGCCGTCTGGTCTTGCGGCCTGTCAGCCGCCTGCCGTCGCCTGCCGCTTGCCGTCGCTGAGTTGCCGAGCCGTCGCGTCGCCGCGGCGCCTTTACCTACTCGCCGACCGAAGCGCCCTCCTGCGAAGCCTCCCGCACCATCGCCTCGAACTCGTCCAAGCTGATCCGCCCGTCCCGGTCCGCATCCCCGCGCCGGATCCGCGCCGCCGCCTCGGCCTCGTCGACCGGCTCACCGAGCTCGGTCAGCGCCGCCGCGAGTTCGGCGGCGGTGATCTGGCCGTCGCCGTCCTCGTCGAACATGCGGAACAAAGACTCGGCCGTCGGTTCCTCGTCGTGTGCCATCCCCTGCCGCCCCTCTCGTGCGTGATCTGTAGGCCGCCACGCTAGCGCGCCGCCCACTCGTCGGGTGAAATCGCGGGCGCGACACGGGCGGTTCAGCGGTTTCGCGCACGGGGTTGGCTAGATTCCGGGCATCCGCTAGTGAAATGGGAGCAGTTGTGCGCAAGTGCGTGTCATTGGTCGCCATGGCCTCAGCCGCCGTGGGTATCGCCGCGTGTTCGGCGCCGGATCGGGCCCGGGAACCCGTCGGCGCGGCGCAGCCGATGAGCGCTCTGGCGCCGGCTCCGCACGACACCGCCGGACCGCCGCCGCCCGCCGCCGTCGCCGCGCACGTCCCGGCCGCCCGGCCGGCCGAAGGCCAGAACCCGCCGGCGTACGGCATCCGCCGCACGCCGGACGCCGCTCCCCAAGCCGTCACCGGCCCCGCCCCGGCCGGCGCCGGACCGGACATCAGCGCCCCGGTGATGGCGCCGCCGCCGTCCGGCACGACTGTCTTCGTGCCGCGGCAGGCCTCCGGCGGCGGCCACGTCGCCTCGGCCAAGGGCGCCGCCGCCCCGCACGCCGCCCCGCCCCCGGCGCTCCCGGCCCCCGCCCCGCCGCCGGTCGAGGACCACCTCCCCGACCACCGCGCGCAGTCCCCGAGCATCGGCTACGACGCCCGGGCCGCGGCCGCCGCGCAGATCATGGGGGCTCTCGCCGCGGCCCGCGCCGACGGCAAGGCGGTCCTGCTGGACTTCGGCGCCAACTGGTGCGCGGCGTGCCGGGCCCTGGACAAGGCCATGCACACCCCGAAGGCCCAGGCGGTGCTCGCGCAGTCCTACCACGTGGTCCAGATCGACCTCGGCAACGCCGACGCCGACCACTTGAGGATCGCCTCCCGGTACGAGGCCTACGGCACCTACGGCATGCCGCTGCTGATCGTTCTGAACCCGGACGGTTCGGTCCGCGCCGACTCCGCCCGCAGCGGCCAGCCGAAGTACGACGAGGCCGGCTTCACCGCCTGGCTGAGGCAGTGGGCCCCGCGATGAAGCCCTCGACGGTGCTCACAGTGGCCGCGCTGTCCGGCATCCCGGCCCTCACCGCCCTCGGCCTGGCCCTGACCCTGCACCACGGCCCCCGCGAGCTGACGTTCAGTGACCAGGGCGTCAAGGTGGCACTGCGGCTGTCCGAAGACGGCGCCCGCCTGGTGACGACGTTCACGCCGCAGCGCCCCGGATTCCACCTCTACAGCGTCGGCCTACCGGCCGACGGCATCGGGGGACTGGGCCGCCCGACGCGCGTGGAGGTCGCGGGCAGCCTGCGCAGCCGGGGCCCGCTGGTCGCCGAGTCGCCGGTCCGGATGCTGTCGATTCAGGGGACTGATGTAGTGTTCCCGGTGTATCCCGACGGGCCGGTCACCACGGAGCTGCCGGTGGCCGTCGACGCGCACGGGGATGCGCAGGTGCTGGTGAGCTACGCCGCGTGCAGTCCACAGGAGTGTTTGATGCCGGTGACCGGTCATCCGGTGGAGATTCCGGCGGCGGCGTTGGCCTCGATGCGGGGTTGAGGCGCCGCCGGCCGCGCGTCGTACCGGGCCCGGTGGTCGCGCTCGATCGCCTGGCCCCAGTACGTGCCGCCGAGCATCAGCGCCGCGCCTGCCACCATCGGCCCGGTCAGCTGTTCCCCGCCCAATGCCACGCCCGCGACCACAGCCCAGATCGGCTCCGTGCCGAGCAGCAGGCTGGCCCGGCTGGTCGACGTGCGCCGCACCGCCCACGTCTGGACCAGGAACGCGAACACGCTGCAGAACAGAGCCAGGTATGCCAGCTCGACCCACGCGGTGACGCCGGCGTGCGCCAGTTTCGGTACTTCCGTGGCGGCGGGCAGGGCGAACAACGCAGTGCCCACATACGTCTGGATCGCCGTGAGGTTCAGGGGCCTGATCTCCGTGGCGGCGGTCAGGCGTCCGACCAGGGCGACGTGCCCGGTGCGAACCACCGCCGCGCCCAGCATCAACAGGTCTCCGGAGTTGGGTGCGTGCAGACCACCGGAGCCGCTCATCAGCAGTCCGACGGCTGCCAGGCACAGGGCCGAGGCGGCGAAATAGCGCGCCGGCAGCGTGCCGCGACCGCGGTCGAGCACCGGCGTGAGGATGATCGTGAGGCTGATGATCACGCCGGCATTGGCCGCGGAGGTGTGCGCGACGCCGTACGTCTCGATGATCAGGACGCCGGCTTGGGTGACGCCGAGGATCGTGCCGACACGGAGTTCGGAACGGGTGGGACGGAGCTGGCCGCGTGCCACCAATATCGCCGCACCCGCCACTGCCGACAGCGCATAACGGGCCAGGAGCACGCCCAGGACCGACGCCGCCACGGCAGCCGACTTCGCAGCCAGATAGCTGGAACCCCAGACGAACGCGACGAGGAGCAGCGCGACGTCGGTACGGCGGTCTGTGGGTGTGAGGCGGCTTCGGCGCGATTCTGGCATGCCGCCATCGTCGGCCCTGGCTGTCGATGTAGTCGAGAACGAGATCCTCAAGCAACCATGAAGTTCCCCTACACTGTCTCACCATGGACGAACGCCAGCTGCGCATCCTGCGCGAACTCGGCGAACTGGGCAGCGTCACGGCGGTCGCCGAGGCGCTGTTGGTGACGCCGTCGGCGATCTCGCAGCAGCTCAGGCTCCTGCAACGGGCGGTGCCGGTGCCGCTGACCGAGCGCTCCGGCCGCCGCCTCACCCTCACCCCGGCCGGCCAGGCCCTCGCCGACGCCGCGATCGAGGTCGAGACGGCACTGGCCCGCGCGCGCCAGACGGTGGACGAGTTCGTCGCCGAGCCCACCGGGGCGGTGTCGCTCGCCGCGTTCCACAGCGCCGGCCTGGTCTTCTTCCCGGCGCTGCTGCGGGCCCTCGCGGATCCGGCCGCGCCGCGGCTGTCGTTCGCCGACGAGGACGTGGCCCAGGAACGCTTCCCCAAGCTCACGCGCGACTACGACCTGGTCCTGGCCCACCGCTTCGACCACGCCCCGCCCTGGCCCCGCACCGTCGCGAGCACGCCGCTGCTGCACGAGCCGCTCGACGTCGCCCTCCCCGCGGACCACCCGCTCGCGGCCAAGCCCCGCCTCGGCCCACGCGACGTCGCCGGCCAGGCCTGGGTGACAGTGCACGACGGCTTCCCGGTCCTGGCTCTGATCGAGGCCATCGCCACCGCCGCCGGCCAGACGCCGAACCTGGCGCACCGGGTGAACGAATTCACCGTCGTCGCCGAGATCGTCGCGGCCGGCGGCGGCATCGCCCTGCTTCCGCGCTGGACGACGCATCGACACCCTGACGTGGTGCTGCGCCCGCTGACCGGCGTCCATGCGCGGCGCCACATCGACGTGCTCTACCGCCCTGAGCACGCGGCCCGACGTGCGGTGCGGACGGTGCTGGGGGAGCTGCGGCGGGCGGCGGAGCGGATCCGGAGGTAGCGCCGCCGCGGCCTGTCCCTACCGCCCGACCGGCGTCCGCCCCGAAACCGCGAGCGCCCGCTCGAATACCGAAGCATCCTCCCCGAGCTCCACCTCCGCGGCGAAGCCGTCGTACTGCCGATACATCTCGGCGGTCTCCGAGACCGCCTTGGCGACCGTCGCCGCGACGTCCTCCGGGCACCGGTATTCCTGCCCGGTCGCCGTGGCGAGGTCCCAGGCGTGCAGCACCAGCTCCATCAGGATCATCTCGGCGATCTGCGACGCCGGCATCTTCGCATGGCCGGTGTCCACCTCGCTCGCCCACACCTCGTCCGGTGCCCACGCCGCCAGGGCGCGGTCCAACTGCTCGCGGTAGCGCACCGCGTAGTCCGGTTCCGAGGCGAAGTCGCGTTCCTGCAGGTCCTGACCCACCTGCTCGCTGCGGGCGCGCCGCTCGAACGAGTACGACGTCCACAGCACCAAGTGGTTCAGCAGCTCCTTGACGTCCCACTGCCCGCACGGCGTCTTGTCGCCGAACTGCTCCGGGCGCGTGCCGGCGACGACGCGCGCCGCCTCGTCGGCGGCCGCGGTCAACTGATCGTGGATCTTGTTCATGCGCCGAGGCTAAAGCACCGTCCCGGCTCCGGTCTTGAAGAAACGCGTCACCGGCCCCCGCTACCGTGGACCCATGCAAGAACCCCAGGTCAAGCCGGTCCAGGACGACAGCCGCGGCATCCTGCACCCGGCCGCCGCGCACACGGTCTTCCGCCTCGACCGCTTCCCGCCCACCGGCGTCGCGGCCCGCTTCGTCGACCGTTACTGGCTTTCCGCCTGGGACCTGCCGCCGGGCGTGCGCCACGAGCAGCAAGTCCTCGTGCACCCGGTGGTCAACGTCGTCTTCGAAGCACACGGCGCCATCGCCACCGGCGTCGACACCGGCCGCTTCGTCACCGTCCTGGAAGGCAGCCGCCGCGCTCTGGGCATCATGTTCCGCCCCGCCGCCTTCGTACCCTTCCTCGAAGGCCCGCTCACCCAGCTCACCGACCGCGAGGTGCCGCTGTCCGGGGTCCCGGCGCTCGCCCACCTCGAACCGCTGCTGGTGCCGCTGGTCGCCGACCTCGCCGTCCCCGCCGAGCAGCTCGCCGCCGCAGCCGACGCCGCCATCAACGAGCGCGCGCCCGCGGACCGCCAGAGTTGCGAGACCACGACCGAGTGGGCCGAGCGGGCGGCGACCGATCGCACCCTGACTCGCGTCGAGGACCTGGCCCAGGCCGTCGGTGTCAGCGTGCGCACCTTGCAACGCGCCTTCACCGAGCACATCGGCATCGGCCCGAAGTGGTTCCTGCGCCGCTACCGCCTCTACGAGGCCGCCGAACGCGTCGCGCACCAGGAGCGCCTCGACTGGTCCGCGCTGGCCGCCGACCTCGGCTACGCGGACCAGTCGCACCTGACCCGTGACTTCACCGCCGCCTTCGGTCTGCCGCCGGCGCAGTACGCGGCGGTGTCGGCGGCCCGAGCAGAGCCCGGCTAAGGCTGATCGGCCGCGCCCACGTGTGCTGCGATCGCATACCAGGGCGCGCGACAGGCATCAGGGGTGGGTGGTCCCGATCACCGTCATCAGGCCGCCGATGCCGTTGCCCAGGATGTCGACGCCGGCGATGGTGACGGCGCGCTCGAAGTCCGCGGGCTCGTTCGCGCCGGTCCGGAAGATCTGGACGAGGCTGGGGACGGCGTTGAAACCGATCACCATCTTGGCCATCTCGGTCCTCGGCCCGTCCAGCACCGCGCAGACGAGTTTGGCGATCCCGAAGATCGTCGTCACCGGCGGTCCCACCAGAACCCGTCCGATGTTCTTGAACGCCGGTACGGGGACGGCGTCGGGCCAGGCGATGTTCCCGAGGACGGTGAGCACGGCGCAGGCCGCGTTGACGCTCGCGGCGACGGCGGCGCCGGTGGCGTGGTTCCAGCCCCAGGTCTTGCCGTTGACCGGGGGAAAGGAGGCGATCGCGCCGGCGAACAACGAGCTGAGCAGGGCGTTGATCGACGCGACGGTGATCTGGGTCCACCGGCCGAGCCGCTCGTCCTCGCCGAAGACCGGCGCGACGTCGGCGATGCCGGCACACACCGCGGCGGCGAAGTTGAGCACGCCGGCCGAGATCTTGATCGCGTACATGTCCACCGCGGCCATCGCCGGCTGGTCGGCGGCCTCGGCGCCGAAGACCGGCGGCGGGATCACCGGGAACGCGCCGCCCGGGAACGGCGGGTTGTCGACGCCGTTCAGGAGTTTGTAGGCGATGGTGACGAAGAACGCGCCGATCAGGCAGACGAGCCCGCCGAGCGTCAGCTCCTCCTTCGGCGCGCCGTCCGGCTGGATCCACTTGTACAGGGCGTTGACCGGTCCGAGGTCCAGTTTCCAGTTGAGCAGGTCCTTGAACGCGGCGCTGATCGCCGCGACGAGGGCCACCAGCGCCTCGACCAGACCCTCCATCGCGTCCAGGACGAAGTCGATCAGGTCTTCCAGGACGGTGAAGAACGCCGCGAGCACGGTCTTGTCCGCCTGGTCCGGGTCGCCGGGATCCATGATCCTTTTCAGGAACGCGCCGAAGTCGCCGATCGTCTTCTCGCATTCCGCGACGATCTTCGAGCCGTCGACCGCCTTGACGAACCTGTTCCACGCGTCGAGGACCGGTTGCAGGGCCTCCGCGTCGGGGGCCGTGAAGGACGCGGCGGCGGCCATGGCCGGCCCGCTGTGCGCGCGGTCGAGCATCCATGTCGCCTGCGGGTTGCCGCAAGTGTCGTGCCCCGTCGTCGGACGCTCGTTGGCGTCGTGCAACGGCGGCATCTTGTTCTTACCGTTGCCGAGCGGTTCGTGATAGTAGTTCTTCTCCAGTTCGGCGAAGCAGTCGTGCACCTTCTTCTTCTGCTTGGGGAACCAGCCCTGCAGCCGCGTGCCGCAGTACGCGACCGCGGTGTTCGCGTGCCCCATCGCCGTCGACATGCCGGACTCCAGCGCCTGCTTGGTCTCCCAGATGTCCTTGAAGTCGAACAGAGCCTTGAGCCAGTCGATGACCTTGACGATGGCGGCGACGACCTGCCGGATGACGGCCTCGACCGCGTGCACCGCGGAGATCAGCCCGTCGATGATCAGCTTGCCGGCCTCGATGATCTGCTCGCCGATCTTCACGAACAGGTGGATCGTCGCCTCGGCCGCGTTGACGATCGCGTGCTCGACGGCGATGACGCCCCGGCGGATGCCCTCCCAGACGTCGCCGGCCCACTTCTTGAAGTCGTCCCAGATCCCTCCGTAGTTCGCCTGGCGGCGGATCCGGTCCAGATGGGCTTCGAGTTCCTTGGGCGAGTGGAACTCGGTCCGCGTCACGCGGTGGACGCCGGTGGCCGGATCGGGGGTCAGCGACCTGCCGAACGAGAATCCGTGGAGCTCGGAGTGCGCGTCCTCGGTGACCGCGGTCGCCGAGTAGATCTTCTTCCCGTGGGCGATGCCGAACGCGTCTCGGCAGCTCATCGCCGCGTCGTCGCACTCGCCCCGGGTGCCGGTGGCGATCCCCGACTCGTGGAGCTTCTTGCCGGTGAACGTGCCCTTCTGCGAGCCCAGGACACCGGTGCCGGACAGATAGTCGTGGACCCCGGCCGCCGGTTGGATGTGCGCGCCGTTCTGCATCCCGACGGCGTCGACATGCAGCGTCGGCGGCATCAGGCTGTCGGCCGGCGAGGCGATGACGACCTTGCCCAGCGCGTTGGTCTTCACCGCGACCGTGTGCTCGGGGCCGACGAGGTAGGACGCGTTGTCGATCCGCACTTCGCCCTGGATGTCGGCGGTGATGGTGACCGGCAGGTTCGGCAGGGCGCGCCCGCGCTGGTCGAGGACCGACACGGTGCTGACATAGTGGCTGACCTTGTGCGTCTCGCCCTTGGGCGGCCGGATCCGCTCGCGCGTCCACAGCGCCGAGGTGAGGTCCTGGGTGTCGATGATGAACTGGTCCGACGGGACCGTCGCGCCTTGGCGCTGCCACAGCACGCTGGGCGACGCGTCCGGGTAGTCGTCCAGGACGAACTCCCCGACGCCCGCCTCCAGCGGCGAGCACATGACGACGGTCTTCGGCGGCTCCACGTTGTGGACCGTGGAGCGGGACCAGACCGGGATGGCGTACGAGTCCCAGCTCGCCTGGTGGACCACTTTCAGCACGTCGTTGTCGTCGACGCCGTAGACGTGGACCATCCCGTCGACGTCGGTCCAGCAGGAGGCGTTGTAGTACCGCAGCCCCGGGGTGCGGATCGCGATCGGTCCGGACGGTCCCGACGTACAGGCCACCAGCTCCCGCAGATCTCGGTTCGTGTCCTCTAGGTACAGGACTCCGACGCTCGAGGACCCCGAGATGCAGTAGGTGCCGACGATCTGGGTGGCGGAGAACGAGAGGACGTGGGGTTCCATCCCGCCGCCTTCGCGGCTCAAGGCGTGGTTCTGCCACCGGGAGAAGAAGGTCGTCGGGCCGTTGACGTTTGCCGTCACGCCGATGATGTCGACCGGCGGTGCGCCCAGCTGCGGGCCGCGCTTGTCCGCGAAGCGCCACACACCGCCGATGCCGTTGGGCGTGTCGACGGTGGCGTTGAGGCTGTAGCAGAACAGGTCCTTCACGTCGAAACCGGTCACGACCGGAACCCGGCCGCAGTACGAGACCGCGAGGTGGTGCACGTCCTTCCAGCCCTGTGTGCGGATCGCGTCCTTCGCCTCCCAATAGCGCCGGGGCACGCCTCCGCTGGCCGGTGTGACCAGTTGGAGCGCCTTGGGCGCGCCGCCGGCCTTGGGCGTGTAGATCGCCCACACCGACTGGTCGACGTGGTGCACCACCACGACCACCTCGGAGACGGACGTCGGACCACTGCCGCCGAGGAACACGAGTTCCTGCTCCCAGCCGGTGCCCGTGGCCTTGCGCTTCAGATAGGTCAGGAAGCCGTATTCGTTGACGACCAGCGCCTCCTGCTTGCCCACGGGAGGGTAGGAGAACAGCGCGATCTTGTTCGGGCCGTCGGCCACCGACAGGAACCCGCCGTCGACGGTGTCCTCCATCAGCAGACACGAGATGGTCGTCGAGGTCGGGGTGTTGAGCGCGGGATTCGCCGCCAGACGCCTGGTCGGGGTGGCGCTGTTCGCAGTGGTGCCAGTCGGGATCGATCCGGTCGTGGTCATTCTGGCCGCCTGCCTGTGTTCGAGTGATGGTGACCGAGGCGGAGGAAATCCATACCCCCCATGGAGAGGAGCGGCGAGACAGCGATCTGATACATGCCGCGGACACGAGAAGCGTCGCGTCCGCTCCGGACCTCGGCCCGCACCCGCGCCTGACCGGCGAAGCCACTCCACATCGTCTGCACCCCCGAAGAGGCGCCGCGGTCAGTGCCGCCGTAGCGACGGCCCTGGGACCAAAGACCTGGTCCCAGGGCCGTCGGCGTCGTGCGCGTCCAGCTGCGCCCCGAACTCACTCCTCCTGAGCGTGCGGCAGCTTCGTCGAGATCAGCTCCATCACCGTCGAGTCCGCCAGCGTCGTCGTGTCCCCGATCGCCCGGTCCTCGGCGACGTCCTTCAGCAGCCGTCGCATGATCTTCCCGGACCGGGTCTTGGGCAGCTCCGGCACCACGATGATCTGCCGCGGCTTCGCGATCGGCCCGATCTCCTTGCTGACGTGCTCGCGCAGCGTCTCCTCCAGTTCGGCGTGCTCCTCGCTCCCGCCGCGCAGGATGACGAACGCGACGATCCGCTGCCCGGTGGTCTCGTCCTTGGCGCCGACGACCGCCGCCTCGGCGACCGACGGGTACGCCACCAGCGCCGATTCCACCTCGGTGGTGGAGATGTTGTGGCCGGAGACCAGCATGATGTCGTCGACCCGGCCGAGCAGCCACAGGTCGCCGTCCTCGTCCTTCTTCGCGCCGTCGCCGGCGAAGTAATAACCCTGCTCGGCGAAGCGCGACCAGTACGTCTCGACGTAGCGCTCCGGATCGCCCCAGATGCCGCGCAGCATCGACGGCCAGGGCTTGTCCAGCACCAGGTACCCGCCGCCGCCGTTCGGCACCGGCGTCCCGTTCTTGTCCACCACGTCGGCCGAGATGCCCGGCAGCGGCCGCATCGCCGAGCCGGGCTTGGCCTCGGTGACGCCCGGCAGCGGCGAGATCATGATCGCGCCGGTCTCGGTCTGCCACCAGGTGTCGACCACCGGTGTGCGGCCGCCGCCGATGGTCTCCCGGTACCAGATCCAGGCCTCGGGGTTGATCGGCTCGCCGACCGAGCCCAGCAGCCGCAGGGAGGACAGGTCGAACTTCGCCGGGACCGCCGAGCCCCACTTCATGAAGGTCCTGATGGCGGTCGGGGCGGTGTAGAGCAGGGTGACGCCGTACTTCTGGACGATCTCCCAGAAGCGGCCCTGGTGCGGGGTGTCGGGGGTGCCCTCGTACATGACCTCGGTGGCGCCGTTGGCCAGGGGTCCGTAGACGATGTAGGAGTGGCCGGTGACCCAGCCGACGTCGGCGGTGCACCAGTAGACGTCGGTCTCCGGCTTCAGGTCGAACACCGCGTGGTGGG
>JAEKKI010000110.1 GCA_019510485.1 Catenulisporales bacterium | reverse complement strand
GGCTGGAGTATCCGGTCGTGGCCGGCGCGGCGATGGAGACCGCGGCGCTGCTGGCGCAGAAGCTCGGGGACACCACACCGGACCAGGTGCGATGGTTCTACAACGTCACCACATGGTTCCTGATCGCGTTCTCGGTCATCTGCGTGCTGGCGGTGATCGGGCTGGCCGGGCGAAGACCGTGGGACGCGGCGATGTTCGCGCTGGCGCCGGGGCTGCTGCTGACCGGGACCATCAACTGGGATCTGATCGCGGTCGCGCTGGCGTCGGTGGGCATGCTGGCCTGGGCGCGGAACAAGCCGGTGGTGGCCGGCATCGCCCTGGGCCTGGGCTCGGCGACCAAGCTGTACCCGGTGTTCCTGCTGGTCCCCCTGCTGGTGCTGTGCTGGCGCGCCGGCCGCATGCGGCAGTGGAGCACCGCGGCGGGCTCGGCGGTGGTGGCGTGGGCGGTGGTGAACGCCCCGGTGATCATCTTCGCCTTCCGCGGCTGGAAGTACTTCTTCACCTTCAACGACAACCGGCCGATCGACCTCGGCTCGCCGTGGTTCGCGATCCGGCACTGGTGGGACTGGGAACCACCGAACAAGAACGTCGTGATCATCGCGCTGGTCCTGGCCGGCTGGCTGGGCGTGGCGCTGCTGGGCCTGATGTCGCGGCGGCGCCCGCGCTTCGCGCAGTTGGCGTTCCTGACCATCGCGGTGTTCGTGCTGCTGAACAAGGTGTACTCGCCGCAATACGTACTCTGGCTCATTCCGCTGGCGGCGCTGGCCCGGCCGCGCTGGCGGGACTTCCTGGTGTGGCAGTGCTGCGAGGCCCTGTACTACGTGGCGGTCTGGTACTACCTGGTGTGGCAGGCCGGGGCGAGCAACGGCAACACCCGCGGGCTTCCGGACAACTTCTACGTCTGGGCGATCCTGATCCACCTCGGCGGCATCGTGTATCTGATGGTGCAGGTCATCCGCGACGTGCTGGACCCCCGCCGGGACCCGGTGCGCGCCGACGGCCTCGACGACGATCCGGCCGGCGGGGCGCTCGCCGGGAGCCCGGACGTATGGGCCTGGTCGCAGCCGCGGTCGCATCGGGCGGCGCAGCACGGAGCGGTCTCCGAACCCGAGTTCGCTTCGGCGTGAGGCCGTGAGCGGAGGCTCACCGGCGCCTGGTTCGAGCCGGGGCGGCGGATCGACGCCGGATGCGGAATTCGCGCCCGCCGGGAACGCGGGGGGCGAGACGCACGACGACGATGGAGCGACGGCGAGCGGACCGCGGGCGAGGGAGTTCGTGGCAGGCGGCGAGCAGAGCGCTGATGGTTCCGGATCTCTGAGCGAGCTCGGCCGTGTGCTGCCGCGTCGAGATTCGGTGGAGGCGCCAGGGCTGGGAGCGCGTCTTGGCGCGGAGGGCCGGGCCGCGCTGGAGGTCTGGGGCGTCAGCCGGCTGGGGATGATCGTGCTGGCGTGGATGGCGGCGTGGTTGTTCGCGAGTGGGCACGAGGCGCCGGGGCCGTGGTTGGCGCGGTGGGGCCGCTGGGATGCCGGGATCTTCGTCGGCGTGGCTCGGGACGGCTATTTCGGTCCTGGTACCGATCCGACGCATGTGGCCTTCTTTCCGGGGTTCCCGATGGCGATGTGGGTCGTGCATCTCGTGGTCTGGAACTGGACGGCTGCCGGACTGGTGGTGTCGGCGGCGGCCGGGGCGGTGGCGGTCATCGCCCTGGGGAAGCTGGCGGCCGATGAGTCCGATGTCGACGGGAGCCGGGCGGGCGCCCAAGGTGCCGCCAATGCCACGCTCTTTTTCGTCCTCGCCCCCGCGGCGGTGTTCCTCGCGGCGGGCTATAGCGAGTGTCTCTTCGCAGCCTTCGCATTCTCCGCATGGTTGGCGGCGCGTCGGGACCGCTGGGTGCTCGCCGTGGTACTGGCCGCCGGCGCGAGCGCGGTACGCGTCAACGGACTGTTCCTCGCAGCTGCGATCGCCCTGGAGTTCCTTCTCGCCGGAACCGAGCGCCGCCACTGGCGACAGCTACCCCTCCTGCTGATCCCCGTGCTCCCATCGTTCGGCTACGTGTTCTACCTCCAACGCAATACAGGTGACTGGTTCGCGTGGCAGCACGCGCAAGCCGCCGGCTGGTTCCGCACCTTCAAAGATCCGAAGTCGGCCTGGGACCAGACCTGGCGCGCGGCGTTCGGGCAGACCCAGGAGGACCGCACCGCCTGGGTCTTCCAGCTGGAACTCGTAGCAGTGGTCGTAGGAACAGCCCTCACCCTGTTCCTCCTGGTGCGCCGACGCTGGCCGGAAGCCCTGTACGTCGGCCTGTCCCTGCTGGCGCTGGGAACGACCACGTGGTTCATGTCCGTGCCGCGCGCGATGCTCCTGTGGTGGCCGCTGTGGACCATGCTCGGCGCCTGGGCCGTGCGGCGGCCGGTGGTGAAGACGCTCTACGTGTGCTGCGCCGCCCCGGTCATGGTCGGCGTCGCGCTGCTGTTCCTGTCGGGGCAGTGGGCAGGCTGATCGGGACTGATCTGTCGGTCTACGATCGGTCGCATGTCGAGCCCGTCGAAGTTCCTGCGCGATCTGGCCAAGAAGACCAACACGGCCTCGGCGGCGCGTGCCGTGTTGCGCGCCGCCCACGTGAAGACGGGGCCTAGTCGGCTCGGCGATCCGCGCGCGGGGCTGCCGGCTTCGGTGCTCCCGGCCGGCGGGAACCGGATCACGGTCGAGAACGCCAAGCCCGGCTCGGCGAACTGGCGGATGGGCTCGGGGAGGTCGCGCGCGGCGACGGACTACGAGCGGCAGATCAAGGGCTACGCATCGACCGATTCGGTGGCGCTGGGCTCGGCGATCGACTTCCACGTGGCGGTGGAGCCGGCGGGAGCGTTCACGATCTCCGTGTACCGGTTGGGCTACTACGGAGGTTCCTCCGCACGCCGGGTCACGGTGTCGCCGGCGCTGGAGGCCGGACCGCAGCCGGTCCCCACTCCGGACCCGGAAACGGGACGGATCGCCGTGGAGTGGCCAGTCGTATGGACGCTGGACATCCCCGCGGACTGGGTCTCCGGAACATATGTCGCTGTCCTGGATAAGGCCGACGGTTTCCGGAACTACGTGCCGTTCGTAGTGCGCGACGATGCCGCACGCTCCGACTTCCTCGTCGTGCTGCCCTCGACGAGCTGGCAGGCGTACAACTGGTGGCCCCGTGATGGGATCACAGGACGCAACGTCTACTACGGCTATGTCACCAAAGAAGCCGCCGAAGCAGATCCCGCACTGAAAGCGACGTACTCGGCGGACGCGCGCGGCTACATCTCGAACCCGGCGCGCGCCACAAACGTCTCCTTCAATCGGCCCTACTTCGCCGACGGACTGCCCGACGGGTTCGTCCGCGAGCAGTCGTTCATCCAGTGGGCCGAGGGTGTGGGCTACGACCTGGCCTACGCCACCGGACTGGACCTGCACTCCGGACGCATCGATCCCACGAAGTACAAAGGCCTGATCTTCGCCGGACATGACGAATACTGGTCGACCGACATGTACCGCCACGCCGAGGAAGCGGTCGCGGCGGGAACCTCTCTAGCGTTCCTCACCGCCAACAACGCTTACTGGCACGTCCGCTATGACGAAGCCACCCGCACCATGGCGTGCTACAAGGGCTTCGAGGACCCGCAGGTCGAGGACTTCCCGACCGGGATGTGGCGCGCCGGTGAGGGCCACCCGCGCGCCGAGCAGCAGCTGATGGGTGTGCAGTACAGCGGGATCATCAAGGGGCGGCTGCCCTTAGTGATCCGCGAGTCGACGCACTGGTTCTGGGAGGGAACCGGGCTGAAGGACGGCGATGAGCTGCCGGGTCTGCTCGGTGGTGAGGCCGACTCCCTGTTCGAGAACATGCCGAAGGCCAAGGCCGAGGAGCAGGCGCTCCTGACGGCCTCGCCGTACACGATCTCCAACGGGACGCAGTTCGTGCAGAACACCAGCGTCTACCGGGCAGCGAGCGGAGCGTGGGTCTTCACGGCAGGCACGTTCCTATGGCCGCTGGCGTTGGGCCACCCGACGTATCAGGACAAGCGGGTGAACCGGGCCATGGCGAACTACTTGGCGCGCGTGCGCGGGTAGGCCGAGGTAGGTCCAGGTAGGTCCAGATGGGTCCAGGTCAGTCGAAGACCACGCGATCGAAGTGCGTCATCACCGGGCTGACTTCGAGCGCCAGTTCCTCCCCCACGGCCGGCGGCGTCACGTCCGCCGGCACGAAGAGCACCGACACCTGCATGTGCGGCGGCTCGGCGAACCACAGAGTCTTGTCCTGCCAGGAGAACGGTGACATCGTCCGGTTCAGCAAAGCCAGGCCGCTGCGCGCCAGGAACTTCGCGCGCACAGTCACACCCGCCATACCGCGACCGAAGTTCTTCGGGTTCTCCAGTCCGACGCCGTGCGCTGTGCCCCCGGAGGCGACGACCAGATATCCGTCACTGCGCGCCTTGTGCTGCCGGTAGCCGAAGCGGTCGCCCTTACGGACCTTCTGCACGCTGTGCACCGTGCCCCGTGCCTGCAACGCCTTCCGGTCCCCGAGCCACAGCTCGGTGCCGATGCGCGGGCGCACGGTCGTGCCCGGGTGCTGCTTTCCCAGGCTGCTGATCTCGTCCGGCGACAAGTGGCTGACGAACAGGGTGCGAACCGGGACGGCGGCCGCCACCAGGGCGTCAATCCAGTCGCTGGCCTCGCGGACGTAGTCGTGGCCGCCGTGATCGCCGGCGACGCGGTCCAGCGGCATGTGGACGGAGAATCCCTCCAGCCGCACCGAGTCCGACTCCAGCGCCGGACGCAGCTTGGCGATATCGCTCTTCTCCAGCCCGAAGCGGCGCATCGACGTCATCAGGTCCACGACCACGCGGCGGCCGGGGAGCGCCTGGAGCGCCTCGATGCTCGTCACGGTGCGGATCACCCGATCGGGGAGGTCGCGGGCATCCTCACCGGCTATGTACGGCATCAGCACCAGCAGGCGGCCCGAGTAGTGGTCCTTGGCCAGTTCCGCTTCGGCGGCCGTGCCGACCGCCGTCGTCTCCACACCGCCGGCGGCCAGCTTGGAAGCGGCCGCCATCAGGTTCGGGATGCCCAGCCCGTAGCCGTTGACGCCCTTGACCACCGGCACCAGGTCGGGGTGCCGGGCCA
The DNA here is from genome assembly GCA_019510485.1 of Catenulisporales bacterium. Taxonomy (GTDB): domain Bacteria; phylum Actinomycetota; class Actinomycetes; order Streptomycetales; family Catenulisporaceae; genus Catenulispora. Next base: position 8,623 of record JAEKKI010000110.1, on the reverse strand, counting down.
GGACCTCGTCCTGATGGGCGCGCCAGCGATCGGTGGCCACGTGCAGCGTCAGCGACAAGGTTCGGGCTCCTTTTCTATGACAAATGATGGCTCCGCCGACGGCTCAGCGAAGACGATCGGGGAGATCCGCGACTAGCGGCGCGCCATATAGACCTCGAAGGCGCGGTGCAGCAGAGGGTTGAGAGGGTAGTCCCACTCGCCGAGGTACTCCACAGCCTGTCCGCCGGTGCCCAGCTTGAACTGGATCAGCCCGAACAGGTGGTCCTGCGGGTCCAGGGTGTCACTGATGCCGCGCAGATCGTAGACCTTGCAGCCGGCGGCGTGCGAGTCGCTGAGCATGCGCCACTGGATCGCGTTCGAGGGACGCAGGTCGCGCTTGTGGTCGGCGGAGGCGCCGTAGGAGTACCAGGCGTGGTCGCCGACGGTCACCAGCGTGGTGGCGGCGAGCAGTTCGCCCTCGTGGCGGGCCAGATACAAGCGCAGCCGGCGCGGGTCCTCGGACTCCATGACCTTCCACATCCGCTGGAAGTAGGCCAGGGGGCGCGGGGTGAAGTGGTCGCGGCGCGCGGTCACTTCGTAGAGCCGGTGGAACTCCGGCAGGTCGTCGTAGCCGCCGAGGGTGACCTCGACCCCGTTCTTCTCCGCCTTCTTGATGTTGCGGCGCCAGAGCTGGTTGAAACCCTTCTGGACGTCCGCCAGCGCGCGCTGCTTGCCGGCGTCGTCGACCAGCGGGAGCTGGAAGACGTAGCGGGGCTGGAAATCACCGAAGCCCGAGCCCTCGGACTCCCTGCGGGACCAGCCGGTGGCGCGCAGCCGGTCGATGACGCGCAGCGCCGCCGGGTCCTCGAAATCGGCCTTGATGTCCTTCAGCCGGACGCCGCCCTCAGAGTCCGCGATCGCCTTCTTCAGAGTCTCGGCGCTCCAGCGGCGCGAGACCAGCTGCGGGCCCATCTTGACGGTGAACGCGCGCCGCTTGCGCAAGTGTGCGAGCAGCAGCTTCAGTGCGGTGCCGGCCTCGGCGCCGGTGAGGTCCAGGACCGGGCCCTCGGGGAGGTAGGCCAGCGAGCGGCGCAGGAAGGGGAACTTTTCCCGCTGCGGGATCGGCAGGTCGCGGTAGAGGACCAGAGCGGCGCCCACGACGGTGCCCGAGGGCTCGTCGATCCAGCCGATGGACTCGGGCCGCCAGTCGGTCTTCAGGTCGCCCCAGGAGGGGCACTGCAGGAAGCTGACGGAGGTGGCGGCGTTCTTGTCCGTCGCGTGCTTTTCGACGAACGCCACGTGTTCCTCGCGGCTCAGCGTCCGCACCCTCAAGACCATGCGCCAACCTTATGCGACCGCCGGCGACGTGCCGGTCTACCGGCCGGTCTCAGCCGACGCGGTCCCGCAGCCACTTGATGTCCGCCGCCTGCGCCTCGGCGCCGTTGGGGGTCTCGCACACCGCGGGGCAGCCGGCGTCCTTGATCACCTGCGCGATCACATCCGCGGAATCGATCGCGCCGTCACCGAAGTTGGCGTGCCGGTCGACACCGGAGTCGAAGCCGCCCTGGGAGTCGTTGGCGTGGACCAGGTCGACACGTCCGGTGATGGCCTTGAGGTCGGCGACCGCGGACTCCAGCGGGATGCCGCCGGCGAAGGCGTGGCAGGTGTCCAGGCACAGACCGATGCCGCTGTGCCCGACGGCGTCCCACAGCTTCGCGATCGCGTCCAGCCGCCGCCCCATGGCGTTCTCGCCGCCGGCGGTGTTCTCGATGAACACCGGGCAGTGCTGCTCCAGCTGGTCCACGGCCTTGCGCCAGTTGTCGAAGCCGGCGTCGGGATCGTCCTTGGCGGTGATGTGGCCGCCGTGGACCACGACGCCGCGCGCGCCGATCTCGGCGGCCAGCGTCACGGTCTGCTGGAGCAGCTTGCGGCTGGGGATGCGGATCCGGTTGTTCGTGGAGGCGACATTGATGATGTAGGCGGCGTGGACGTAGATCGCCACGTCGGCCTGTTCGGCGGCGGCCTTCAACGCGGCGGCGCCGCCGGCGTGGGCGACGGTCGGCGCCTTCCAACTCTGCGGGTCGCCCAGGTGGATCTGGACGACGTCCGCGCCGCGGGCCGCCGCCTCCGCGATGGGGTCTTCCTGGCCGACGTGGGAGCCGATGCGCTGTGCCATACGGTCCACGCTAGCCGGTCACGCCAACGGTGCCGCCACCGTGCCGCCGCAGTGGGGACGCTAATAGAGCCCGCCGTGGTGGATGTGGAACGCGAACGCCACCGCGGCCAGGCCGATCGCGCAGACGTTCACGATGCGCTCGTACGTGGTGTCCGACGTCAGCTGCGCGTACAGCCCGACGAGGATGCCGGCCAGGGACATCCAGCCGCCGATGACGTGCGCGCCGGTCCAGGCGATCAGTACTGCTCCGACCGCCGCCAGCAGCACCGCGGCCGCCGACAGTTCCATCTCCAGAGTGTGGGAACCGATGTGGAAGCCGGGTCGCTCGCGGGCATCCAGCGCGTAGTCCGCGCCGGTCGATCCGGGCCGGCCTGCCACCTCGGGTCCGTAGTCGCCGGTACCGGGGCCTCCAGTCGTCTGCGTCATGCCTGCCACCTCGCTCACATGTGCCCAGCGGATCACAAACGGTAATCGCACCAGTACCCAGCTTCTGGCGATCCGACACGGATTTCAATCCCGGCGGCGCGCCGGGGTACCCTGGACCGTTCCCCGAGTGTCAGTGCGCCGGAGTAGCGTCGCCGCAGGCGTGTTGCACGGCTGGCACCCGCTCGGAGGAAGCGCGCACAACCCTCCTGCCACGGAGAGACCGTGGCCGTATAGTCCAAAGGAGGTGGGTTACGCATATGCGCAAATACGAAGTCATGGTCATCCTGGACCCGGACCTCGACGAGCGTTCGATCACCCCGACTCTCGACGGTTACCTCAAGGTCATCCGCGACCTGGGTGGCAGCATCGAGAAGAACGAGATCTGGGGCCGCCGCCGGCTCGCCTACGAGATCAAGACCAAGAGCGGCAAGAAGGTCAGTGAGGGCATCTACGCGGTCGTCGACGTGCAGGCCACGCCGGACGCCGTGAAGGAGTTCGACCGTCAGGCGAACCTGTCCGAGACCGTCGTCCGCACCAAGGTCATCCGTCCCGACCAGCGGTAAGACACTCCGCTCTCACGTTTGAGGACCTGAGCATGGCAGGCGAGACCGTCATCACCGTCGTCGGCAACCTGACCGACGACCCCGAGCTGCGCTTCACCCCATCCGGGGCCGCGGTCGCGAACTTCACCGTCGCGTCCACGCCCCGCACCTTCGACCGCCAGACGAACGAGTGGAAGGACGGCGACGCGCTGTTCATGCGCTGCTCGATCTGGCGGCAGTCGGCGGAGAACGTCGCCGAGTCGCTGACCCGCGGAATGCGGGTGATCGTCTCCGGACGGCTGCGCCAGCGGTCGTACGAGACCAAGGAAGGCGAGAAGCGCACGGTCGTCGAGCTGGACGTCGAGGAGATCGGCCCGTCGCTGAAGTACGCGACGGCGAAGGTCACCAAGGCGAACCGGCCCGGGGGCCAGGGCGGTCCCGGCGGCGGCGGAGGAGGCGGTTGGGGCGGTGGCCCCGGCGGCGGCTCCGGCGGTGGCGGGAACGGCGGCGGCTGGGGCGGAGGCTCCGGCGGTGGCGGCAACTCCGGCGGCGGCAACGGCGGCGGTTGGAGTGGCGGCAGCGGTGGCAGCAGTGCCGGCGGCAACTCGGGCGGCGGTGGCGGCGGGAACGCCGGCGGCGACCCCTGGGCGTCCGGCGGTGGCGGCGACGGCGGCTGGGGCGGCTACGGCAACGACGAGCCCCCGTTCTAATCACGCTGATCGCGCACCAGCGCACCGTACGCCGAGCTCTGAGTCCCTCAAAAGAGACCCTTGAACTCGTAGCAAAGAAGTAACCAGGAGAGACCCAATGGCTAAGGCCCCTCTCCGCAAGCCGAAGAAGAAGGTTTGCGGATTCTGCAAGGACAAGGTCGCGTACGTCGACTACAAGGACACCACGCTGCTCCGGAAGTTCATTTCGGACCGCGGGAAGATCCGTGCTCGCCGCGTGACCGGCAACTGCACCCAGCACCAGCGCGACGTCGCCGTGGCCGTGAAGAACAGCCGTGAGATGGCGCTGCTGCCCTACACCAGCACCACCCGCTAGGAAGGGGGAGCAGAGTTCATGGCTACCACGAAGCTCATCCTCACCCACGAGGTCGGCGGGCTCGGCGAGCCGGGCGACGTCGTCGAGGTCAAGGGCGGCTACGCCCGCAACTACCTCGTCCCGCGCGGCTACGCCATCGCGTGGACCCGCGGCGGCGAGAAGCAGATCGAGTCGATCCGCAAGGCCCGCAAGGTGCGCGAGGTCCGAGACCTGGCCCACGCCGGCGAGCTGAAGGCGGAGCTGGAGGGCCTGCGGGTCCGGCTGGCCACCCGGGCCGGCGAGTCCGGCCGGCTGTTCGGCGGCGTGACCGTGGCCGACGTGGCCGAGGCGGTCAAGAAGGCCGGCGGCCCGGACGTGGACAAGCGGCGGATCGAGATCGGCAACCCGATCAAGACCGTCGGCTCGCACACCGTCTCGGTGCGGCTGCACCCGGAGGTGCAGGCGAAGGTGGAAGTCACCGTCGTCGCCGCCTGACAAACCTTTCCCGCGGTCCTTCAGGGATTTCGGGATAAAGGTTCGAACAATCGCCTCACCGGGTCGTTCCGGTGGGGCGATTGTCTTGTCGCGCCGGTTTGCCGGGCGTCCCAATGGGCTGATTAACTCAGGGCCGTGCATATGCCCAGCCGCCGACAATCTCTGCTCATCCTGGGATTGCTCGGCCTCACCGCCGCAGCGGGCGGCGCGTATCTTCTGGAGAGCCACGGGACGTCGGACCGGCCCGGTGACTCGCCGGAGGGTGCGCCGCCGGACCGTCCGCTGGCGCCGATTACGCCGCCCGGTCCGGTCCCTTCCGGGGAATACCTGAACTGGCGGCCGAACGCGCCCGGGTTCACGCCCGTCGACGACCGCGGACAGCAGATCAAGGGCTACGCGTCGGCGACCAGCGTCGGGCTCGGGGAGTCCATCGACTTCCACGTCTCGGTGCGGCCGGCGCAGAAGTTCACTGTGAAGGTGTTCCGGCTGGGGCGCATACCGGCCGGGGCGGAGTCGAACCTGGTCGCGACCAGTCCGGAACTGTCCGGGGTGAGCCAGTCCGCCCCGCGGGTGGTGGAACCGACCCGGACGGTGGTGGCGCCGTGGGCGGCGTCGTGGCGGCTGGACGTTCCGGCGGACTGGAAAAGCGGGCTCTATGTCGCGGTGTTCGAGAGCGCGGCGAAGTTCCGCAGCCTGACGCCGTTCGTTGTGCGGGACGATCACAAGGCTGCGGATTTGTTGGTGGTGCTGCCGTTCACCACGTATCAGGCTTACAACATGTATCCGGTGGATCGGGTGCTCGGGTCCAGCCTGTATAGCGCTTATCTGCCCAGCGGGAAGATGGGCGGCGCCGACATATGCTCGACCCGGGTCTCCTTCGACCGGCCGTATCAGGAAGACGGCCTGCCGCGGTTGTTCGAGCTCGACCAGGCTTTCGTGGAGTGGGTCGAGACGCAGCCGTACAGCGTGTCCTACGCTTCCGGGCTGGATCTGCATGCCGGGCGGGTCAAGGTCACCGATTACAAGGCTCTGGTGTTCTCCGGCCACGACGAGTACTGGTCGGCGGAGATGCGGGCCGAGTTGGACAAGGCGCTGGGTGCCGGGATCGGCGTGGCGTTCATGGCCGCGAACAACGTCTACTGGAGCATCCGGATGGACGCTTCGGCAGCCGGGGTCGAGCACCGGCAGGTGACCTGCTACAAGCGGCATCAGGATCCCGCGGCGGTCGGCGGCGTGCTGCCCACCGTGTTGTGGCGCGACCTCGGCCAGCCCGAACAGCGGGTGCTGGGCGCCATGTACACGGCGATAATCACCGACCCCGAGCCGCGTCCGCTGGTCGTGGCGGGAGCCGGGCACTGGTTCTGGAAGGGCACCGGGCTGCGCGACGGGGATCAGCTGGCCAAGCTGGTCGGGGGTGAGGCCGACCGGGTGCACCCCAACGTGAAGGACAAGCCGGAGGTCGCGGTACTGGCGGCGTCGCCGTTCACCGCCGAGGGGCCGGGCGGGCGGCCGCATACCCAGACACAGCACACTGTGCTGCACCAGCACCCGTCGGGGGCGTGGGTGTTCAATGCCGGGACGTTCTACTGGAACCACGGGCTGTCCACACCCGGGTTCGTGGACTCGCGGGTGCAGATCGCGACGCAGAACCTGCTGGACCGGATGACCGGGAAGAGTGGGGCATAAGGCGCTGCTTCGCTAGCAAAGGTCGGCAGGGGCGGCAAGATTCTTCCGGGAAAATTTTCGTCCACAGCCGGTGGACGAAGCGGCGACGCTCCGGCGCACGTCAGGGCTCCGCGATCACCGGCCGGCCGGATTATTCACAGGGGGCTTCCACACTCTGTCCCCAGGCTCATCGGCGTGTCTCCACAGCTTTCCCCAGGTTTTCCACAGGTTATCCACAGGGGGTGTGGACGACCGTCTCGACCGGCGGGGCCCGGATCCGTACCGTGGAGCTTCCAGGCCGGACCTGTCAGACCCGCGGCGTACGGTGGCGTACCAGAGCGGCGTTCAGCACAGTCTTCCGGGAAGGCGTCCCGGGGCGGTGTGTCAGGGACGAGCGCGGCATCGGGCGGCACCCGGCGACACCGGGCGGATCGGCAAGGGAGGCAGGACATGAGCATCGACGACCTGCCGTACACCGCCGACGAGGCCTACCAGGGCGGCTTCGAGCGCACACCGCCGCAGGACATCCCGGCCGAGCAGTCGGTGCTGGGCGGCATGCTGCTGTCCAAGGACGCCATCGCCGAGGTCATCGAGGTCATCAAGGCCACCGACTTCTACAAGCCGGCGCACGAGGCGGTCTTCGGCGCCATCCTGGAGCTCTACGGCCGCGGCGAGCCGGCCGACCCGGTCACCGTCGCGGCGCTGCTGACCAAGAGGGGCGACATCAACCGCATCGGCGGCGCCCCGTATCTGCACACCCTGATCAACTCGGTCCCCACCGCCGCCAACGCCGGTTATTACGCCGAGATCGTCAAGGAGCGCGCCATCCTGCGCCGCCTGGTCGAGGCGGGCACCCGCATCGTCCAGATGGGTTACAGCACCGACGGCAGCGACGTGGAGCAGATCGTCGACGCCGCCCAGCAGGAGATGTACAACGTCACGGAGGCGCGGACCAGCGAGGACTTCATTCCGCTGGCGGATGCCATGGAAGGCGCGCTGGACGAGATCGAGTCGATCTCCAACCGGTCCGGGCAGATGACCGGGGTGCCGACCGGCTTCCATGACCTGGATGCGTTGACCAACGGGTTGCATCCGGGGCAGATGGTGATCATCGCGGCGCGGCCGGCCATCGGGAAGGCGCTGGCGCTGGATACGCCGCTGCCTACGCCGAACGGTTGGACGACGATGGGTGATGTTCGCGTGGGCGATCTGCTGCTCGGCGCGGACGGCCGGCCTACGCGGGTGGTGGCCGCCACTGAGGTGATGACCGGCCGGCCTTGTTATGAGGTGGAGTTCTCGGACGGTTCGGTGATCGTTGCTGATGCGCAGCATGAGTGGTTCACCGAGACGCGGGCTTCGCGGAAGGCCGGTCGACAGGTGCTGGTGGGTGCGGGCGGGGCGCAGTCGCCGCGCATATCGGGATCGGTCTCGGACTCCGGCTCGATGAAAACGACTGAGGAGATCGCGCGGACTCTGCGTTGTGAGACCGCTGACGGTCGGCTGAACCACTCGGTGCCGGTGGCCGCGGCGGTGGAGCTGCCCGAGGCGGAGCTGCCGCTGTCGCCGTACGCGCTCGGCGTTTGGCTCGGTGATGGTCACTCGGACGCGGCACGGTTCACTACGGCCGATCCAGAAGTCGCGGCGAACCTCGGGGAAGAGGGCTTCGTCGTCACCGCGGACGGACCGCTGGCGTACTCACTCCGGTTCCCGACGCCCGGCGTCGCCGAACGTTCGTGCGCAGTGTGCGGGGCCGCGTTCGTAGCGAAGACTTCGCAGGTCCGAACCTGCGGCAAGGTGTGCGGCGGACGCGCGCGGTTCATCAGCGCACCGTCGGGGGCACCGTCATGCCCGGACTGTGGGCAGCCGTCCAGCGGCGTCCGGCGATGCCAGGCCTGCCACAACGCGCATGGAACCTATGGGACCGTGCAGGCGGTGCTACGGTCGATGGGGGTGCTCGGAGACAAGCACATCCCGGCGGCGTACCTGCGGGCATCCGTGCGCCAGCGCAGGGCCCTGCTAGCCGGCCTGCTGGACGCCGAAGGATTGGTGGACAGGACCGGGACCGTGCAGTTCTCGGTCACGAACCAGCGCCTTGCGCAGGGGGCCCACGAGCTGATTCTCAGCCTCGGCTACCGGGCCACACTGGCCACCAAGCGAGTCGCCAGCGGGAGCGAGGCGGGTTCGACGGCGTATACCGTCACCTTCACGCCGGCCGACCCGGTCTTCCGGCTCACCCGCAAGCTGGCGCGGCAGACGACGCGCGATCACCCGACGACGGCCCGCCGGTACATCACCGGCGTCCGCCCTATCGCCACGG
>JAEKKI010000109.1 GCA_019510485.1 Catenulisporales bacterium | reverse complement strand
CCGAGCCCGGCGAAGGCGCCGCCGAGGACCACGTTGCGGTAGCGCAGCCGCAGCACCTTGATACCCACGGTGTCGGCGGCGGCCGGGTGCTCGCCGACCGCGCGGGTGCGCAGGCCCCAGCGGGTCCGGAACAGCCCGAGGTGGACCAGCACCACCAGGAACACCGTGAGGTAGATGATCAGCGGCTGGTCGAACAGCACCGGCCCGATCACCCAGATCGAGGCCAGGCCCGGGATCCGGATCGAGCTGAACGGCGTCACGCTGTTGTACGAGCTCTGGTTGGTCTGCATCAGCGACTTGTAGAGGAACCCGGTGACGCCCAGGGCCAGCAGGTTCAGCACCACGCCGAGCACGACCTGCTCGATCAGGTAGCGGATCGCCAGCACCGCCAGCAGCAGCCCCATCAGCGCGCCGGCCAGCACCCCGGCGATCGCGCCGATGAACAGGTTGTGCGTCGCCGAGCCGACCAGCGCGGTCATGAAGCCGGCACCAGCGGCGTCGCGGCGATGACCATCGAGTCCAGCAGGGACGGGACGATCAGCCGCTCGGCGCCCTTGGGGTCCGCGGCGCTCCAGGCCATGAACGCGAAGGTGAAGCAGAACAGCACCGCCGAGGTGGCCAGCAGACGCCCGCGCCGCGGCAGCTCCACGGCCAGGCGCGCGGCGCCGAGCAGGACGCACACCAGGGCCAGCGCCACGATCACCGGCCGGGCCGGGAAGACCCAGTCCGGCACGTGCGTGCCCTGCTTGGAGATGAGCGTCATCCCGAAGGTGGTGCTCGCGCCGTGCGCGGTACGCGTGCCGAGCCCGAAGGCGAACAGCGTCACCAGGCCCATCAGGATCTGCGTGGCACCGGCCAGCCGACGGCGGACGTCGGCCTCGGGAGTGGCGAACACCGCCGGGGCGGCAATCGTCGCGACGGCCATCAGCGGACCTCCCCCTTCAGCAAAGACAGCAAAGACTGCAAGGACGGCAATGGCATCACAGCGCCTCCGTCGCGGAATCCACGACCGTGGCGGGCGCCACAGAGGTCACGGCCGCCGAACCGTCGCGCCGGACGTCGCGCAGCCGGAAGATCTCCTGCACCAGCATCGGCGCGGCGACGAAGACCACGATGATGGCCTGCAACACGGTCACGACGTCGTGCGGCACGGTCGGCTGGGTCGTGGCCTCCATCACCCGGCCGCCGGCGTTCAGCGCGCCGAACAGCAGCGCCGCCAGCGCCACCCCGACCGGCTTGGCGCGGCCCAGCAGCGCCACCGTGATCCCGGTGAAGCCGATGCCGTTGTCCAGCGTGTTGGTCATGGCGTGCGAGGCCGACAGCGTGCCGCTGATCTGGGTCACGGCCACCAGGCCCATCAGGCCGCCGGCGATGAGCATCGCGTAGACCTGGTTGCGCGACACCGAGATGCCGGCGGTGTTCGCCGCCTCGGGGTTCGAGCCCAGGGCCCGCAGCCGGAAGCCGAGCGAGGAGCGGGACAGCAGCCACCAGACGGCGGCCACGGCCAGGATCGCCAGCACCGTCGAGAGGTTCATCTCCGGGCTGCTGCCGTGGATGTGCGGCAGCAGCGCGCTGTCCTTGACCGGCTTGCTGATCGCGTCGTGCCGGTTGGGGTCGTGGAACGTCTTCGTGCTGATCAGCCACGCCAGCACGCCCAGGGCGATGTTGTTCAGCATGATCGAGCTGATCACCTCGTGCGCGCCGAAGCGGGCCTTGAGCAGCCCGATCAGGCCGCCGACCGCGGCGCCGCCGATGATGCCGGCGATGATGACCAGCAGGATGTGCAGCGGCATCGGGGCCGAGATGGTGAAGCCGACCCAGGTGGCGCAGACCGCGCCGATGATGATCTGGCTCTGGCCGCCGATGTTGAACAGGCCGGAGCGGAACGGCACGGCGACCGCCAGACCGGCGAAGGCCAGCGGCGTGGCGTTGACGATCGTGTTCTCGATCGGCCGGAACGCCTGGGGGTTGTCCGGGTCGTAGATCGCGCCCTTGAACATCGCGGTGTAGCCGCCGGAGACCTTGTGCCAGGAATCCTTGAACGCGTCGCCCGGGACCTGGAAGACGTAGCCCCACTCGTGCAGCAGCTTCTGGTCCGAAAGGATCATCAGGATCCCGCCGATCACGACGGCGATCACGAACGCCAGCACCGTGACCGTGACCGTGTTGGCCGTGCTGATCCCGACGAGGATTCGCTTCAGTCGGCTACTCATCGGTGGTCTCGCTGCTCTCTTCGGCGGCCTGGACGGCGTCGGTGGCCTCGACGGGTGCCTGCTCGTCCTCCACGCCGCCGCCGGCCATCAGCAGACCCAGCTCCTCGTTGGACGTGTCCGCCGGCACGATGCCGACTATCTTGCCGCGGTACATCACCGCGATCCGGTCGGCCAGCGCGGTGATCTCGTCCAGCTCGGTGGACACGATCAGCACCGGCTTGCCGGCGTCGCGCTGCTCGATGATCCGTTTGTGGATGAACTCCATCGCGCCGACGTCCACCCCGCGCGTGGGCTGGGCGGCGATCAGCAGGTTCGGATCGCGCTGGAGCGCGCGGGCCACGACCACCTTCTGCTGGTTGCCGCCGGACAGCGCGCCGGCCGGCGTCAGGGCCGACTCGGCCCGGATGTCGAACTCGGCCAACCGCTCGGCGCCGTTCTGGGCGATCGCGTCAAGGTCCAGTTTCCACAGGCCGCCGAACGGCGGCTCGTCGTGCAGGTCCAGCGCCAGGTTCTCGGCGATGGAGAAGTCCGGGACCAGGCCGTCGTGCTGGCGGTCCTCCGGGACGTGTCCGACGCCCTGCCGCAGTACCTTGCGCGGCGAGGTGCCGACCAGCGGCCTGCCGAACAGCTCGGCCGTTCCGGTCGCCGGACGCAGCCCGGTTATCGCCTCGACCAGTTCGGTCTGGCCGTTGCCCTGCACCCCGGCGATCCCCAGGACCTCCCCGGCGTACAGGTCGAAGGAGACGTCGTCGACGGCCACCTGCCCGCGGTCGTCGACCACGGACAGGCCCCGCACCCGCAGCGCCACCTCGCCCGGCCGGGCCGGACCCTTCTCCACCACGAGCCGCACGTCGCGGCCGACCATCAGCGAGGCCAACTCGCGCGCCGTGGCGGTGGGTTCGGCGCTGCCGACCACCTTGCCGCGGCGGATGACGGTGATCCGGTCGGCCACCGCCCGGACCTCGTTCAGCTTGTGGGTGATGAACACGACCGACTTGCCGGCCGCCTTCAGCCCCCGCATGACCGTGAACAGCTCCTCGGTCTCCTGCGGCGTGAGCACGGCGGTGGGCTCGTCGAGGATCAGCACCTCGGCGTCGCGCATCAGAGCCTTGACGATCTCGACCCGCTGCTGCACGCCCACCGGCAGGTCCTCGACCAGGGCGTCGGGGTCCACCGGCAGGCCGTAGCGCTCCGAGACGTCCACGACGTCCTGCCGGGCCTTGCGGCGGTCCAGCCAGCCGGCCAGTCCGCCGCGCGCCTCCTCGTTGCCCAGCACCAGGTTCTCGGTCACCGTGAAGACCGGGACCAGCATGAAGTGCTGGTGCACCATGCCGATCCCGGCGGCGATCGCGTCCCGGGGCGACTTGAACTCCCGTGCCTCGCCGTCCACGACGATCTGCCCCGAGTCCGGCGTCAGCAGGCCGTAGAGGATGTTCATCAGGGTCGACTTGCCGGCCCCGTTCTCGCCCAACAGGCAGTGGATCTCACCGGGTTCGACGGTCAGGTCGATGGCGGAGTTCGCCGCCACCGACCCGAACGTCTTGGTGATGCCACGGAGTTCCAGTCGCATCAGGTGTTTTCGTTTCTCGCTGCTGGGCTTACTTCGGCTGGTTCGGCGAGGAGATCTTGACCGCCCCGGAGGTGATCTGCGCCTTCAGCGCGGCGATCTCGCTCTGCACGTCGGCCGGGATGGCGGTGCCCAGCGTCTTGCCGTACACCAGGTCGGTGCCGCCGTTGGACAGGTCCAGCACGTCCTGGGTGCCGCCCTTGAAGTTGCCCGCGGCGCTGTCCTCGACGATCTTCTTCACCGCGGTCTCGATGCCCTTGGTGACCGAGGCCAGGAAGACCGGGCAGTCGTCGGCGTCGGAGACGCAGCCGTCGGTGTCGACCCAGATGACCTTGGCCTTGCCGCCCTTGGCCGAGGCGGTGGCGCCGCGGCCGGCGCCGCCGGCGACCGGGAAGACGACGTCGGCGCCCTGGTTGATGAAGCCGTCGGTCAGGCTCTTGCCGGCGTTGGTGTCGGTGAAGGACTTGGAGAAGGAGCCGCCGGAGGGGTTGTTCTCGTCCCAGCCCAGGACCTTCACGCTCTTGCCCTTGGCGTGGTTGTAGTACTGGACGCCCTCCCAGAAGCCGTCCATGTAGACGGTCACCGGCGGGATGTTCAGACCGCCCCAGGTGGCCACCACCCCGGACTTGGACGACGCGGCGGCCAGGTAGCCGGCCAGGAACGCGCCCTGCGCGGTGTTGAACTCCAGGCCGTGCACGTTCGACTCGGGCTTCTGGGTCTTGTCGTTGGCCGAGCTGTGGTCGACGATCGCGAAGTTCTGGCCGGACTTGGCCTCGGCCTGGCTGTTCGTGGCGTCGGCCATCAGGCCGCCGACGGTCACGATCAGGTTGCAGCCCTTGCCCTCCAGCGCGGTGATGTTCGGGACGTAGTCGTTCTCGCTGGTCGACTGCAGGTACTGGACCTTGGCCTTGCCGTCCTTCTCGGCGGCCTGCATGCCGGCCCACGCCGAGGCGTTGAACGAACGGTCGTCGATGCCACCGATGTCGGTGACCATACAGGCGTTGAAGTTGGCGCCTCCGGCGCCGGTCGAGCTCGACGAGGCCGACGAGGAGCTCGACGAGGGCCCGGCACCGGTGGAGCTCGACGAGCTCGAAGCGGCGGGCGTGGACTTGGACCCGCAGCCCGCGGCGGCCAGGGCCACCACGGCCGCGGCGGCGGCGATCCTGGTCATGCTGGTGGTGCGCACGGGGCTCCCCCTTGCAGATTCACGATATGGACGACAGACGGTTTGGGACGAGACGGTAGACAGCGTATGCAGGCACGACCTACCGGTCAGTCAGTTCAGCGCTTGCCGGGCCACATCGCAATACACCTGTGATCCCGGAACGTGAGATCGTTTTCGTCATGATCGCACGAAGCTCCCGACAGATTACGGGGCGCACGCATCACTGATACTGCAAACGGGTGAATGGGGCATCGAGTGGCAAGGTCGGCGAGCGGCCGCCGGAATTGCCGGCGGTCGCCCCTGTTCGCCCCTGTTCGGCGCTTGTCCGGCGCTGTCCGGCTCAGCCGACCCAGTCGACCAGCGCGGCGGTGGCCAGCAACCGCACCCCGGCCGCGATCGCGCCCTCGTCCGCCAGGAACGTCCCCTGGTGCAGATCGCGCGCGGCCTTGTCGCCCAGCGCGCGCACGCCCAACCGCGCCATCGCGCCGGGCACCCGCCGCAGGTACCAGGCGAAGTCCTCGCCGCCCAGGGACTGCGGGGTGGAGGTCACCGCCTCGCCGCCGAGCGCGCGGGAGGCCGCGGTGCGCAGCAGCGCCACCGACTCCGCCTCGTTCACCACCGGCGGCACGCCCTGCACGTAGTCCAGGGTGTGCTTGACGCCGAACTTCGCGGCGATCGCGTCGACCAGCTCGTGCACCACGTCCGGGGCCTGGTCCCAGGCGTCCTGGTCCAGGGTGCGGATGGTGCCCTTGGCCATACCGGCGCTGGGGATGGCGTTGGGCGCGCTGCCGGCCGAGATCTGGCCCCAGACCAGGGACAGGCCGGCCCGCGGATCGATGCGGCGGGACAGCGCCGCCGGCACCTCCGCCACGATCGAGGCCAGGGCGTAGACCAGGTCGGCGGTCAGGTGCGGGCGCGAGGTGTGGCCGCCGGGGCCGTCCAGGGTGAGCGAGACCATGTCGCAGGCGGCGGTCATGGGGCCGGTGCGCAGGCCGACGTGGCCCACGTCCAGCTTCGGATCGCAATGGATGGACAGGATCTTGCTCACGCCGTACAGCGCGCCCTCGGCGATCATGTCCAGCGCGCCGCCGGGCATGGTCTCCTCGGCCGGCTGGAAGAGCAGCCGCACCGGGCGGTTCAGCATCCCGGCCCGGGTCAGCTCGGCCAGCACCAGGCCGGCGCCGAGCACGACCGCGGTGTGGATGTCGTGGCCGCACGCGTGCATCACCCCGGGCACGCGGGAGCGGAACTCCAGCTCGTTGTTCTCCTCCACCGGCAGCGCGTCGATGTCGGCGCGCAGCGCCAGGAACGGCAGCTTCTCGGCGCCGGCCGGGACGATGTCGCACACCAGGCCGCTGCCCACGCCCCGCACCCGCGGGCTCAGGCCCGCGCGCTCCAGCTTCGCCGCGATCGCCGCGGTGGTCCGGAACTCGGCGCGGCTCAGCTCCGGGTTGGCGTGCAGGTCCCGGCGGAAGAGCACCAGATCGGGTACGTAGTGGCCTGCGATGTCCAGGACATGCGCGTGCTGATCCGATGCCGGTGTGTGTGCCGAGTCGCTCGCGACCGGCGCTTCATGAGCCAGGTCCATTGCCCAAGGGTAGGCCCGGCACCTGGTGCCGCGCTGCAAGTAAGTCAAATGATGCGCTGATCGAGTGACGAAGATCACGCTCTTCTGGCCCGATCGGACGATTACGGCATGACCCGAGTGGGTAGGAAGGGCACTCGCTGTACTACGCATGGCAGGGTGGCCGACTGTGAAGACCCGCAGGCCCGCACTCCCGCCGCTGCCGTTACCCGGCCCCCGCCGCGCCGGCCATGCCCGTGCGGTCGCGGCCTTCTCCTCGGCGCCGAGCGCTCCGGCCGGCGGCACCATGGAATTCCGGGTGTCGGCGCCCAGCGGCGCCGCTTGTTCGGTGGCGGTGCGGCGGATCGGCACGCCGGTGCCGACGCCCGCGGTGCGGTTCGTCGGGGAGGAGCAGGGCGGGAGGTCGGTGGCCTGGGTGCGGGTGGCTGCCGCGGATGTGCCGGACGTGCCCGGCGATCAGGGTTTCGGTATGGTGCCGGATCCGCTTGCCGACGGCGTCGGCGTCCCGCTCACGTGGTGCGACTGGGAGCCGTCGCTACTGCTGGACATCCCCGAGTCGTGGCCGCCGGGGTTGTATGTCGCGCGGTTCAGCGTCGAAGCGCCGTTGCTGTCGGTCGTGGCGCTGCGGGGACGGAGCGCGCATGTGCCCTTCGTCGTGCGCGGGCCGTTGGCCGCCGGATTCCCCGCTCTGGTGATCCTGCCGTTCGCGGCGTACGCGGCGGCGAACCCGTGGCCGGCGGCCCAGGCGCAGCGGGCTCGGGCGGTGTCGCTGGACCGGCCGTTCGCCGGGGACGGGCTGCCGGGCGCGTTCGCGGCCGACGCGGCGTTCGTGGAGCCGTTGGCCGACACGGACTTCGCGACCAGCCTGGACGTGCACGGCGGGCTCGTCGACCCGAGCGCGTATCGCAAGGTCCTGTTCCGGGCCGATCTGTGGTCGCGCGCGATGCGCACCGCGATCGCCAAGGCGTCGCTGGGCGGTACGGACGTCGGCGGGCTGGACGGCGTGCCGCCGGCCACCATCGACTTCGTGCCCGGGCCGGACGGCCGCCGCGACAGGGTCCTGATCCGCTACTGACCCGGCTCCAGCATTCGCCGCAGGAGATTCGCGGTGGCGCGTTGGATGCGCGAATCGGCGATTCCGGGTGCGGAAAGGCCTTTGGCCCAGTGGAACGTGCCGCCGTCGAACACCCAGCCGCCGGCCGGGGTCCGGTGCAAGACAGTGTGCTGAATCCGTGGTCGGCCCTGCCCGGTGTAGGGCGAGGCGGCCAGGATCTCGACGGCGTCAGGGCTTTGAACCCAGGGCTGCGCCTGATCGCATTCGCCCCACAGCAACTCCGGGATGCGCTCCCCGTCACGGACGCCGCTGCCCTCCCAGAACCAGTGCCCCGCGTTGTCGACGACCAGCGGTGCGGTGCCCTTCAGCGTCGAGACGTACTGCGCTCCGAGGACCGCCTGCTCCGGACGGCCGATCTGCCGCCACTGCGTCGTGCGCTCGCTCGCCGAGGACGCACCGGGATCGGGCCGGTTCTTGTAGCAGACGACGGTCCGGCCGCCGTCCTCCAGCCGGATCCGCCAGTACACGTTGTTCGCGGCCAGGAAGGCGACGCTGGTGCCGTTCGCGATCGCCTTGTCGAGCGCGTCGCGCATCTGCGCCGACCAGTACTCGTCATGGCCGGGGAAGATCAGGGCTTTGTGACGGGTCGGGTCCACGGTGCCGTCGTGCAGGTCGGCGCTGTCGGCGTACCCGACGCTCTTGCCGTGCGCCTCGGCCCAGATCTCGATCCACTTGGCGAACGCGGTGTCCAGGTCGAAGTTCGCCGGCAGGCCGGTGACGTGGTAGGGCCGGTCGAAGCTCACCTTCGTGGCGGCCTTGCCCTCGGTGTATATCCTGCCGTCTTCCCAGGCGTAGTACAGGCTCGCGCCGGTCTTCTTGTCCTTGGGGTACTCGTTGTAGGCCTGGTAGGTCGGGAACGGCACGCCGACGAGGATGTCGTGCGCGTTCGCGTCGTCGCGGACGACGAACGGGACGCAGGTCTGGAACCCGTCCTCGGTGCGCAGCTTGGCGACGTGGATCCCGCTGCGCCAGTCGGCGGGGACGTCGAGGTGCCAGGCCGGCGGCCAGGAGCAGGTGATGGTGCGGGTGGCGAGATCGAGCGTGGAGGGCTGCTGGGTCTTGCCTTCCAAGGGCTCTGTCTTCAGGACGCGGACGTCTTCGGCGCCGACCCGGAAGACCTCGACGGTGAACGGTCGCGGCGGGCTGACCGAGACCATGAAGTCCAGGCCGGCACCGCGGTTCACGCTGGTGGCGGACGCGTACCCGCGGATGCGGCCGTCGACGTCGCTGCCGGCGCAGGTGCCGCCGGATTTGGGCGACCAGACCGGTTCGCCGGCCGGGGCCACGTTCTCGGCGGGCGGGATGTCGCGGGCCGGCGGGACCGGGTGCCGGGGATCGTACGGCTTGCCCCGGAACAGCTCCGTGACCTCCCGCTTGGCCTTCGCCGCGACGCGCCGGCCGTACCTGCCGATCCCCATGTTGACACCCATTGACGCCGCCGATTCGGTGTGGTGCTGTCGCGGAACGCGCTGATCGGGGACCATGGTAGCCGCGGTCTCAGGTCAGTCGAGTTGGCCTGAGACCGCGCTTCCGGGTGTCGCGATCGTGGTGCGGCGCTGGTGGGCCGGCGGATCAGCCCAGGTTGATCGACCCGCCCACGTCGGCGTGCCCGACCTCGCTGCCCTGCACGTCGTAGCCAGTGATGATCGCCGGCGGGTGCACCTTGGTGGTGTCCGTGCGTACGAAGAAGACGTAGTAGCCGACATGTTCTCCGAACACGGTGACAACCGGCTGCGGGGCGCTGATCGCATCACCGACGGTGAGGGTCACGGAGGCGACCTTCGTGCCGTCGACTCGCCCCACCAGCGCCATGATCGGGTGGTCCGTTTCCGTCAGCCTGGTCCCGGAGGGTGCGTCGACGGTCTCCGGAAGCACGCCGAGCTGGCTGTCGGGGCCGCACATGCCGCCGCCTTTGAAATCGGGCGTCGAGCCCGCCGGCCGGTCGCCCCATTGGAAGCCGATGAACTCGCAGCTGTCGATTCCGGAACGGCCCCGCTGGGCGAGCGGGAGGTGGGCGTCCGGGTGTTCCGGCACGGCGCCCACGCCGGCGTTGCTGGTGACGAACTGGTCGCGGACCAGGCGCCACTGCTGGCCGCCGAAGGTGCCGTCGGCCAGAACCTTGATGTCGTCGTTGGGGCTCGGCGGGGTCGCCGGGCCGTCGGTCGCCTTCGGCAGCGTGACGGTGGGGCTGGGTAGCGTCTTGGGGGGCTTGTGGCCCGATGCCGGGGTATCAGTCCGATTGCCGCCAGCCGCGAACACCGCGACCGCCGCCACCGGTAGCACGGCCAGCGTGGCCATGCCCGAGACCAGCGCCACCCGGCGCTTGGCACGCAGCACAGCGCCGCCCTTCATCACCTGCGCGGTCGGCGATGGGCCGATCTCCAGGTACCCGACTTGGTCGCCGAACGCGTCATGGAGTTCTTCGTGCAGTTCTTCGTGCTCTGGTTCGTAGCTCACTCCGTTTCCTCCCTTGTCGACGGAACCGTCATGGGATCGCGTTCGCCTCGTTCGCCTCGTTCGCCTCGTTCCTCGCCGAGCACTTCACTGGCCCGCAGCCGGGCGAGCGCCTTCGAGGCCTGGCTCTTGACCGTGCCCTGCGAAACCCCGAGCACCTCGGCGACCTCCCGCTCGGACAGGTCCTCCCAGTACCGCAGGACCACCACGGCCCGCTGCCGCTTCGGCAGGCCGGCCAGCGCCGTCATCAGCGCCGAGCGCTGGGCCAGGCCGGCGTGCGGCTCGTGCCCGCTCGCGTCGTACGGCACAGCCGTCAGGTGCTCCGTGACGCGGCGCTTGCGGAACCGGCTCGCGTTGGTGTTCACCAGGATGCGCCGGACGTAGGCGTCGACGTCGTCGGCCCGGCGCACGCGGCGCCAGGACGCGTAGACCTTCGTCAACGCGGTCTGCGCCAGGTCCTCGGCCAGGTGCTGGTCCCCGGTCAGCAGGTACGCGGTCCGGACCAGCGCCGGCCACCGTGCCGCCATGTAGTGCTGGAACTCGGTGTCGACGTCGTCCGGTGGTGCCTCTGGTACGTCGCCGGTCGGCTCTCCTCGCATTGCGACCCCCTTCCGCCCTTCCAGAGCACCGGGGAGCGGGGATGGGTTGCTTCGCGAGACCGGCCGCCTGATCGGCTAGAACGCGTCGGCCGGGACGTAGGTGCCCCAGACCTCGCGCAGCGCGTGGCACACCTCGCCGCCGGTGGCCCGTGCCGCCAGCGCTTCGCGCATGGGATACAGGACGTTGTCGGCGTCGGTCTGCGCCGCGCGCTTCATCGCGTCCAGCGCCTTCGTCACGGCGCCGTTGTCCCGCTCGCCGCGCAGCTTGGCCAGGCGCGCGGCCTGCTGGGCCTCGATCGCCGGGTCGACGCGCAGCGGTTCGTAGGGTTCTTCGACGTCGATGCTGTACTTGTTCACGCCGACGATGGTGCGCCGGCCGCTGTCGATCTCCTTGGCGACCTGATAGGCGGAGCGCTCGATCTCCTGCTTCTGGAAGCCGGCCTCGATGCCCGCGACCGCGCCGCCGTAGTCCTCGACGCGCGCCATGAGCTCCAGCGCGGCGGTCTCCACCTCGTCGGTCATGGCCTCGATGGCGTAGGAGCCGGCGAAGGGGTCGACGGTCTTGGTGACGTCGGACTCGTAGGCGATGACCTGCTGCGTGCGCAGCGCCAGCCGGGCCGCCTTCTCGGTGGGCAGGGCGATGGCCTCGTCGAAGGAGTTGGTGTGCAGCGACTGCGTGCCGCCCAGGACCGCGCCGAGGCCCTGCAGGGCGACGCGGACCAGGTTCACCTCCGGCTGCTGCGCGGTCAGCTGCACGCCGGCGGTCTGGGTGTGGAAGCGGAGCATCTGCGACTTGGGGTTCTTCGCCCCGAACTCGTCCCGCATCACCCGGGCCCAGATCCGCCGCGCGGCGCGGAACTTCGCGACCTCCTCCAGCAGGGTGGTCCGGGCGACGAAGAAGAACGACAGGCGTGGCGCGAAGTCGTCGACGTCCAGCCCCGAGGCCACGGCGGCGCGGACGTACTCGATGCCGTTGGCGAGCGTGAACGCGATCTCCTGCGCCGGTGTCGCCCCGGCCTCCGCCATGTGGTAGCCGCTGATGGAGATGGTGTTCCACTTGGGGATCTCGCGATGGCAGTACTGGAAGACGTTCGACACCAGCCGCAGCGAGGGCTTGGGCGGGAAGATGTACGTCCCGCGCGCGATGTACTCCTTCAAGATGTCGTTCTGGATGGTGCCGGTGAGCTTCCCGCTCGGCACCCCCTGCTCCTCACCGACCAGCTGGTACATCAGCAGCAGCACGGACCCGGGCGCGTTGATCGTCATGGACGTCGACACCTCCCCGAGCGGAATCCCGTCGAACAGCAGCCGCATGTCCTCGATCGAGTCGATGGCCACCCCGACCTTCCCGACCTCCCCGGCGGCGATCGCCTCGTCGGAGTCGTACCCCATCTGCGTCGGCAGATCGAAGGCCACCGACAACCCCATCGTCCCGGCGCCGATCAGCTGGTGATACCGCCGATTCGACTCGACCGCGGTCCCGAACCCGGCATACTGCCGCATCGTCCACGGCTTCCCGGTGTACATGCTCGGGTAGACGCCCCGCGTGAACGGAAAGGCCCCGGGCTCCCCGAGCTTCTCGGCCGGATCCCAGCCACTCAGCGCGGACGGACCGTACACAGGCTCGATCGGCAGACCGGACTCGCTCAGCGAAGACACCATCGGCTCCTTAACGACTACGGGGCTCGCGGCAGAGGGGTACGCGGCCGCCCTTGGGGGCAGGGTATTCGGTGGTTCTAAAGCGGGCCAATGGTGGGGGTTGAGGCGTGCGTCACTTGGCGCGATGGCGAGTCTGGGGCGGCATTGGCCTCATGACCGATGCCGCTGCCGCTGCCGCTGCCGCTGCCGGTAGACGAAGACCGACGCGCGCACCGTTTCGTTTAAAACGAAACAAGACTTGGCCTCCGTAGTCCAATGGTTCAAAGTATCCCGACTGGAGATGATACGGTTGACCGTATGAACTCAAGCTCGACGCCCTACTCCATCGAGCTTGAGCCTGAGGTTCGAGACTGGCTTGCGACGTTGCCGTCCCATCATTACGAACGAGTCGAGGCGCATGCAGACCACCTGGCCGAAAACGCGGAAACACTCGGCGAGCCGCGCTCACGCCATCTTGGCGGAAAGCTCCGTGAGCTACGTTTTCAACTGGACGGCGCCTCCGTGCGGATCGCGTATTGGCTGGCGCCTGGCCGTCGCATCATCCTGCTGACCGTGTTCAAGAAGAGCCGAAGGCGCCAACATGACGAGGTCGGCCGCGCAATGCGCGCGCAGATAGCGTGCGAAGCAGGTCACGAGATCGCCGACACCGTCTGGGCGAGATAGGAGCCATCATGAACGACCACGACAGCTGGAGCAGGCGCCGCACCACCACCGACACCTACAACGCCCAGCGGCGCGCCATCGAACTCGGCCAGGCGATATACGACGCGCGAACCGCGAAGGGATGGTCGCAACGCCGACTCGCTGAGGAAGCGCACGTCCGTCAAGCGACGATCAGCTCCCTGGAAGCAGCAGACGTGCTGCATCCGACCCTGGAAACCCTGGACAAGCTGGCGTCCGCACTCGACCTCGATGTCAACGTCTCGCTGACCAGCCGCCCGCTCACCGAAGCCTGAGCCCACCCCTACCGATACCGCACCGGCAACGCCTTGATCCCATTGATCCAAGCCGACCGCAACCGCCGCATATCCCCGTCCGGCGCCGCCCCCGGCGCCAACTCCGCCAAGGCGTCGAACATCAGATTGATCTCCATCTTGGCCAGGTTCGCGCCCAGGCAGTAATGCGGCCCACCGCCGCCGAAGCCCAGATGCGGGTTCGGATCGCGGCTGATGTCGAACGTGTGCGGGTCGGGGATGACCGACTCGTCGTAGTTGGCCGACGAGTACAGCATCACGATCCGCTGCCCCGCCTTCACCTGCACGTCCCCCACCAGCGTGTCTTCCAGAGCAGTCCGCTGGAAGGAGATGATCGGCGTCGCCCACCGCACGATCTCATCCGCCGCCGTCTTCGGCCGCTCCGTCTTGTACCGCTCCCACTGCTCCGGGTTGTCGAAGAACGCCCGCATCCCATGCGTGATCGCGTTGCGCGTCGTCTCGTTCCCCGCCACCACCAGCATCAGGACGAAGAACCCGAACTCGTCGTCGTTCAGCTTCCCGAAGCCGTCGCCGCGATCGGCCTCGATGAGCTTGGTGACGATGTCGTCCTCGGGATGCTCGCGCCGCTGCGCCGCCAGGTTCATCGCGTACATCAGCAGTTCGATAGAGGCGTTCTTCCCGTCCTCCTCGCTGACGTTCAGGTCCGGGTCGTCGTAGCCGGTCATCGTGTTCGACCACTCGTAGAGCTGCCCGCGGTCCTCCTGCGGGACGCCGATCAGGTCGGCGATCGCCTGGAGCGGCAGCTCGCCGGCCAGGTCCGTGACGAAGTCGCCGCTGCCCCTGGCCACCGCCTCGCCCACGATGCGGCGGGTCCGGTCCTTCAGCACCGATTCCAGCGCGTTGATCGAGCGCGGGGTGAAGCCGCGCTGCACGATGTTGCGCATCTTGGTGTGGTCCGGGGCGTCGGCGTTCAGCATGATGACCTTCTGCA
>JAEKKI010000108.1 GCA_019510485.1 Catenulisporales bacterium | reverse complement strand
CCTGCAGCTGCTCGGAGACCTCCCAGCCGACGGTGGTCTTGCCGACGCCGGAGCGGCCTCCGATGAGGAGTGCTTCGAAAGTGGGATCAGCCTGCATACATGGCCTCCTGGTGTTTCGCTTGGTGAGGCGGGACATTCGCTCGAGAACTCACGTCACCGAATCGGGATCACCTGCCCGGTGATGAAGCGCGCCTGGTCCGATGCCAACAGGCAAACCACCTCGGCGATGTCCTCCGGGCTCGCGACGCGGCTACCGGGGCCACCGGCTTCGATCGCCGCGCGCGTCTCAGCGCTGATCCAGCCGGTGTCCACCGCCGGCGGAAGCACGACATTCGCCGTCACGCCGTACGGCCACAGTTCCTGTGCCGCCGACAACGTGTAGCTCTGCATCGCGGCCTTCGCGGCGCCGTAGCTCACCTCGCCGGGAAACCCGCCAGCGCCACCGGACCCGATTCCGACGATCCGGCCCCACGTCGCCGCACGCGCCGTATGCCGTTCGGCGAACTCGGCAATGAGCATCGCCGAAGCGCGCGCATCGACGCCGAAGAGGAAATCGTGGGTCCGCTGACTCACCGCGCTGTGCGGACGCCCGAAGCGGTCTGTTTCCTGCGGCACGAACGTGTCCGCTTTCCAGGCACTGGCATTGTTCACCAGGATCTCGACCGGTCCGAACTCCTTCTCGGCGAGATCGAACAGGCGGGCCGGCACTTCGGGGTCACGCAGATCGGCCTCCACCGCGATGGCCTTGCCGCCACGCGTCTCGACATCAGTGACCACCACGTCGGCAGCTGCGCCGCGCGCCTCGCCATACGCGGCCGGGTACTGCTCGCTGTCGAGATCGGTCGGGCTCATGCGCAGGTAGGTGGCTACAACCCGCACGCCGTGGCCGGCAAGCTCGCGTGAGATCGCCGCGCCGATACCGTGGTTTGCTCCTGTGACGAGCGCGACCCGGGCGGTGAGTCCTGGATCCCTCATGCACAGATGGTAGAGGGCACCTGAGAAGTCAAGAGATGATCTCCAGAATCTGTTGATGAAGTCCGGGCGTGGCGAATAGAGCGGATCCGGTGTCCGCGTTCTGGCCGCCACGCAAGTCGCAATAGACGCCGCCGGCTTCTTGAACGATCGGGATGAGCGGCGCGATGTCCCAAGTGCCCGCGCCCAGTAGGACGAAGGCGTCGAGCCGGCCCGTTGCCACGAGCAGAGCGCCGTGGCAGGTCCCCGATCCGGTCGACGGCTTGCGGGCGTTCGCCGGAGATGGCGACAGGGCCTGCCAGTCGAGATCTGGAACTGTCCGTCCGGCGTGGGCCGCGAGCGTTGCGGCAATGATCCGGTCGCTGGGGTCCAGCCGAGACGGGGGCGGCCAGAGGCCCACCGCAGCGTGGGATAGGCCGGTGGGCTCACGGACGGCCAGCGAAGCCGGCCGCGCGTCGCCGGACGGCAGGTCGATGGACCAGGCCCCTGATCCGTTCGCGGCCCACCAACGGCGACGGCAGGCCGGGGCGGAGACCAAGCCGAGGGACGCGGTGTCGTGATCAGCCAGCGCGATCAGGGTGCCCCATTCGGGTTCACCGGCGAGGAAGCTGGCGGTGCCATCGATCGCATCGATGATCCATCGGCGGCGGCTGTGGCCGTATGCGCCGAACTCCTCGCCGAGGAAGGCGTCACCGGGACGGACTGTGCCGATCAGGGTGCGCAGCGCATGCTCGATCTCCCGGTCCGCCTCGGTGACCGGGCTGCCGTCGCTCTTCAACTCCGACTCGACAGCGGCAGACATGAAGTGGCGCCGGGCAATGGCGTCGGCGAGGTCTGCCATCTGGTGTGCGAGTGTCAGATCGTCGCTCTCGTCAATCACCGGGGAACGCAGCTCTCGACCCGTTTACGGCCCACCAGTCCCCCGCCGCTCACTGGCCCGAAGCTGCCGCTGGCACTCCTCCTGCAAATCAGGGTACGTCCTCGCGATCGCGTCGAAGACCCGGCGCCGCAGCGATCGCTCGACGTCCGCGCGGCCGACGCGGCCGAACAGGCCCTCGATCATGGGGTCGTAGCGGGTCAGGTGGTGGCGGAGGTAGTTCACTTTCCAGCGATTCAGGGTCTTGGGATCCAGGGTACGGATGTCGATGCGTGTGCGGGCGTCGCGGTGGCGGACGGCGCGGGCTTCGAGGACCGATGGTTCGAGTTTGGGGATGGGGATCTCTTCGGCGGCCATGAGGCGGAGCATTTCCATGCGTCGGCGTCGGGCGGCGGCCTTTGCGGCGGCGGAGCGGCGGGCTGCCTGGGCGAGGCGGGCGGCGAACTTCGCGGTGCGTTCGGCGGCTCTGATGCGCGAGAGGGCGAACAGGGGTGTCGGCGCCGCTTGGGCGGAACGGGGGTTGGGTTCCGTCGTGTCGGGGCGGCCCAGGAAGTCGCGGATCATGGCCGGTGTCCAGCCGCGGGCGGTCAGGCTGGAGATGTTGAGGTATCTGGTCTTGGTGCGTGGTGCCATCGTGGCGCCCCCTTCCCCCTGTCCCCCAGGAATCTGAAGGCACCAGGATGATTCGGGACGTTTCGTCTGTTCAAGTAAGGGAGCGGATAGTTCACCCGGTCGGCTCAGGATTCGCCGGCGACGGTGGTGGTGGTGGTGGTGGTGGCGGCGGCGGAACGCTCCGGCGTCCACGATCGTTGAACCGAGTGTGAGCATCTTCGTCGACATGTTCCTCCCGAGTCGCCGCCACCTGGAGGATGAGCGGAATCGGCTTGAGTGGACACGCGATCAGGAAGGGCTCGGGGACCCCCATCGCGGGCCGATCGATCTGGACAGCGGCACCGTGAGGATCAAGGCGGCCGACGAGCCGGGCCGTGACGGCGGCGCCGACGTCGCCGAACAAGACGCCGCCGAACCAGACCTCACCAAGCCAACAGCCCCTTGAACCCGCCCCCGCGAGCCATGGCCTCCAACTCGTCCAGCGACGCCATAGCTCGAGCCGCCGTTTCCGGTTCCCGCTCGGCCAACCCGCTGGCCTCGAATTCATCCTCGTCCAAGCGCAGCACCCGCCCGCGGTCGCCAGACAGCCACAGGTCCAGGTCGAGATCCACGACGTCGATGCGCGGACCGGCAGGTGCCTCCGCAAGAACGACGGCCGGCCGGGTGACATCGCAGTACCAACCCTTCACCGCGCCGCCGGCAGCGTGGATTTCCTTGATGGAGTACCACCGGCTGCGCCAGAAGTGCTCGGTCCAGACGTCGCCGGGTTCGAAGACAGCGAAGCCCATGTCCCGAGGCGCATCGCCGAACCACGGCGCGCGCACAGCGACGTGGTCTCCGTCGTCGTGCAGCACCACAGCCGGATACTCGACGTCGGGACGGGGCGCCTTGAGCAGGTGGACGGCGATCGGCATCGCGGGCGTCAGGGTGGTTCCGGGGGTCACGTCGTCCTCTTGTCTCGGCGGCGGTTCAAGCACCAAAGCCCATCTCGGACGTCGGCGGATGGCACTAACTTACGGAAGAGTAGGTTAGGGTCCTCCTGTGGCCGATCGCGAATACGTTTATCCCCCGGTGATCCGGGCGATGCTGGGTGCTTTCCGGATGCTCGACCTGAAGCTCGACGTCCGAGGCGCCGACCGGATCCCGCGCAGCGGCGGGGCGGTGTTGGCCAGCAACCACATCAGCTACCTGGACTTCATCTTCGCCGGGGCGGCGGCGCTGCCGTCGGGGCGGCGGGTGCGGTTCATGGCCAAGAAGGAGGTCTTCGACAATCGGATCTCCGGGCCGCTGATGCGGGGGATGCGGCACATCCCGGTGGACCGGGAGGCCGGGCTGTCGTCGTACCGGCAGGCGCTGGAGTTCCTCAAGTCCGGCGAGGTGGTGGGCGTCTTCGGCGAGGCGACGATCAGCCGCTCGTTCATGATCAAGGATCTGAAGAACGGCGCGGTGCGGATGGCGCAGGCCGCCGACGTGCCGCTGATCCCGGTGGTGCTGTGGGGCACGCAGCGGATGTGGACTAAGGGCCGGCCGCGGCGCCTGTGGCAGCGGCACCTGCCGATCACGGTGCTGGTCGGCGAGCCGCTGTACCCGAAGAAGGGGCAGGACTCGAACGAGCTGACCGCCGAGCTGCGCACGCGCCTGAGCGCACTGCTGGAGGAAGCGCAGTCCACCTACCCGGACAAGCCCGCCGGGCCCGAGGACTCGTGGTGGCAGCCGGCGCATCTGGGCGGCACGGCGCCGACCTTGGAGAAGGCCGCGGAGATGGACGCGCGCGGCAAGAGTGACAAGGGCGACAACGGCGACAAGGGCGCCGACAAGCCCGAGTAGCGACCGGGGACGTCCCCGAGGAGATCGGAGGCCGTGACCGCCGGCGCGGTTACCGTCGGCATCGGCCCCATCACCCAGCAAAGTACTCTTTGACGAGCACTGAAATGGGCCATTACCGTCAACGGATGGACTTCCCGCCGCCCCAGGACGACGCGCCGCCGCTGGCCTCCCCGCTCGCCGGCGTGGTCGCCTCCTTCATGCCGCGCCTGGCCGAGTTCGCCTTCGATCCCGGCCTGGTGGCGGCGGTCGACCAGCACGCGGCGGCGGTCTGCGACAAGCTCAACGCCGTCGAAGCGCCCATGCCGGCCCAGCGCACCGTCGACCGCGGCGACCTCACCGACTACGTGCTCGGATTCAAGGACGTGCTGGCCGAGACCGGCTGGCACGAGCCGGTCGGCTACGACTTCGCCACGCTGCGCCTGACAGCCATCTGCTGGCTGGTCCGCGAGAAGGACCTGCTGGCGTTCTGAAGCCGTCGCGAGCGGCGGGCACCGCGGAAAGGTGCGGGCCCGCTCTTGCGGATCCGCACCTTCGCGCAGCACCAACCGCTCACGCCGTCGTGCCGGGCTCCCGACCATAAGGCGTCTGGCCCGGGCCAGTCCCCTGCGTCCCGGGCGGCTGACCGGTCTGCGCGTCAGACCGGCCCATCTGGTACGCCGAAGCGTTGCCGGACGCCGTAGCGACTACGCGCGTCGTCTCCTGCTCCGCCGTGGCCAGCATCCGCTCCCACCGCGAGCGCATCGGCTGGATCAGGCCGCCGCCGACGCCGACGATGGCGATGCCCGCGACGGTGAACAGCACCGCGTTCAGCAGCGGGCCCAGGACGAACGTCGCGATACCGGCCTGGGCCAGCGCCGCGACGATGCCGAAGAAGGCGATGAACGCCCACGCCACCCAGCCCAGCACCCGGCCGTAGGAGACCGAGGACAGGATGCTGGACACGAACTCCCGGGCGACGTTCGCGATCGCCATGGAGACCACGATGATCACCATCGCCACGATGCCCTTGGGCAGCCAGGCCACCACGCTGTGCACCATCTCGCTGACCGGGTTGGGCCCGAACACGCCGAGCGCCAGCTGCAGCACGACCAGCAGCAGCCCGTAATACACGACCTTGGTCAGGATCGCGGTGGTGTCCCATTTCGAGCCGGCCAGGAACCGGCCCGCCCCGGCCCGCTCGGCCAGCCGCTCCACGCCGGCGCGGCGCAGGACCGCGTCCAGCGCCCGGGCGATCGCCCGGCAGACCAGCCAGCCCACCACGATGATCACCGCGAAGGCGAAGAGCTTGGGAATGATGTCGGCCACCGAGGACCAGGCGTTCGAAATGCCCTGGTCCCAGTCGACCGATATGGCGAGTCTCGGTCCCATGCGGGTTCCTCCAGCTGTGCGGTGACGGGGCACATCCCCACAACGTTGGTAACACCCGTATTCTGATGTCGCACTTCAAGGCGCGCGGCATAGTACTCCGGCCGGGTGGCGCCCGGCTCGTGGCGCAGCATGCGCCCTGCGATAGCCGCTAGTCCACGACGGCGCTGCGCCGCTCCAGCAGCAGTACGTCGCGCCAGACTCCGCCGGCGGTCTTGCCGATACGCTCCTGGCGTCCAAGCAGGCGGAAGCCGTGGCGGGTGTGGAGGGCCAGGCTGGCGGCGTTCTCCGGGAAGATGCCGGCGTTGATGGTCCAGATGCCGGCGGCCTCGGTGGAGGCGATGAGCGCGGTCAGCAGACGGCCGCCGACGCCGCGGCCGCGCGCTTCCGGGGCGACGTAGATGGAGTGTTCGACGACGCCCGCGTAGCAGGGACGTTTCGAGACGGCGGAGGTCACGACGTAGCCGAGGACCGCGCCGTCGTGCTCGTCGACGGCGACGAAGCGGTGATCCGGGAGCTTGGCGGCGTCGAAGACCTCCCACGTGGGGACCGCGGTCTCGAACGTCGCGTCGCCCTCGTCGATGCCGTGCTGGTAGATGCGCAGCACGTCGGCGGCGTGGGCGGCGGTCAGCGGGACGACCGTGATCGGCCGGGCGGACGGATGGGCCGGTGCGCTCATGATCGGATGCTAGGACCGGACCGTTACCGCGGTGTTTCGGACCGATAATCCGACGCCGTCGCCGCGACGGCGGCCTACTGTGCCACACATGGAAACGTATGGCAGATATCTGAACGTGGTGGACGTGGAGGCCACGTGCTGGCGCGGCAAACCACCGCCCGGGCAGGTGTCGGAGATCATCGAGGTAGGTCTGACCGTGGTGGACACCCACGAGCGGGTCCGCGTCGGCAAACACCGGATCGTGGTGCGCCCGCAGCGGTCGGCGGTCAGCGAGTTCTGCACCGAGCTCACCGGCCTGACCCAGGACGAGGTCGACGGCGGTATCTCGTTTGCAGAAGCCTGTATGCAGCTACGTAAGGAACACTTCGCTGATTCGCGGGTGTGGGCGAGTTGGGGCGACTATGACCGCAAGCAGTTCCGGCGGCAGTGCGACGGCGGTGACGTGCTCTATCCGTTCGGAGCCGCGCACGTGAACGTGAAGGAACAGTTCGCGCTGGCTCGGGATTGGCCGAAGGGCGTCGGCATGCATCGGGCGTTGGAGGTGGCTCAGCTGCCGCTGGAGGGCCGGCACCATTGCGGAGCCGATGACGCTTGGAACATCGCGGCGCTGGTGCTCGGGATGATCGCGGAGCGGGCCTGGCCGGAGGTGGAAGTCGGTGGCTGATGAGGTCCTGAGCGGTGGACTGGCGAACTTCGGGCAGGTGGTGCGGCGCGGCGACGTCGTGGAGCGCCCCGCTCCCCCGCATGCGGAGGCACTGCACCGGTATCTGCGAGCGCTTCGCGAGGCGGGGTTCGACGGGGCTCCGGAGCCGAGGCAGCTGCGCGGCGATCGTGAGGTCTTGAGCTTTGTTCAAGGCGACGTCGCGGTGCAGCCGTTCCCGGAATGGTCACGCACCGAGCAGGCGCTGGCCTCCGTCGGACGGCTGCTGCGGCGGATGCACGACGCTGCCGCCACCGTCGGCGTGCCGGCGGCGGAGTGGCCGACCGAGTTTCTCGATCCCGGAGCCGGAAACGGGAACGAGCAGCTCATCGTGTGCCACAACGACGTCTGCCAGGAGAACGTCGTGTTCCGTGACGGTGCGGCCGCGGCGGTCATCGACTTCGATTTCGCCGCTCCGGGCCGTCCGCTGTGGGATCTGGCGTTCTGCGCCTGGTACTGGGTTCCCGTGGTCCCCAGCGCCATCCGGGCCGTTGAAGGCATGGGCGGACTCGACGCACCCAGTCGGCTGCGGATCCTCGTCGACGCCTACGGGCTCGAAGACGCCGACCGCCGTCTGCTACCGGAACTGTTCCCGCTGGTGACGGAAACGTGTCGACGATTCATGACCGGACGCGTCGCGGCCGGCGACCCGGTCTTCACCGAGATCGACGCGCAGCGCGACCCGGGCCGCTGGGACGCGATCCAGAAGTGGCTCGCCGGGAACCGTGAGGAATTGCTCGCGGCGCTCGGCGTCTGAAACACGGCTCATCCTCAGGCCGGCTGCCACAGCTCGATCCGGTTGCCCTCGGGATCGGTGACCCAGCCGAATCGGCCGATCTCCTTCACTTCCTGCGTTTCCTCATCCACGTCCGCGTCCTTGGCGCGCAGCTGCGCGAGCATCGCGTCCAGGTCGCGGACTCGGAAGTTGAGCATGGTCTGCTGGCCGCGGGACCCGAAGTAGTCGGTGTCGGGCTCGAACGTCGCGAACACTGTCGGCCCGGGATCCTGCTGCCACAGGCCGTTCCCATCGGCGCCCAGGCCCAGGCAGTCGCGGTACCAAGCGCTCAGGGACTCCGGGTCGGCGGACCGGATGAAGTAGCCGCCGATTCCAAGCACGCGTTCCATGCCGCCATCTTGCCAGGAGCGGGAAGGCGATATGGCTACGACCCCAAAGCCCGTTCGAGGTCGGCGTACAGGTCCTCGGGGTCCTCCAGCCCGACCGACACCCGCAGCACCGAGGCGTGCGGCTTGGCGTCGGCGGCGACCGGGCGGTGGGTGAGCGAGGCGGGGTGCTGCATCAGGGTGTCCACTCCCCCGAGAGACACGGCGTGTGTGATGAGCCGGACCGAGTCCGCCACGCGGGCCGCCGCGCCATAGCCGCCACGCACGGACATCGCGAACACCGCGCCGGGGCCGGACATCTGACGGCCGACGAGCTGGCGCGGGTCGCAGTCGGGCAGGCCCGGGTAGTACACGCGCTCGACGGCCGGGTTGGCCAGGAGGCGATCGACGAGCTTCTGCGCGCTCTGCGACTGGTGCCGGACGCGCAGCGGCAGCGTCTGAAGGCCGCGGTGCAGCAGGTAGGACGACAGCGGATGCAGCACCGAGCCGGTGATGGCGCGGACCGGCCGCAGGCGCTGGGCCCAAGCGTCGGTGGTGGCGACGACACCGGCCAGGACGTCGCCATGGCCGCCGAGGTACTTGGTGGCGCTGTGGACGACCAAGGTCGCGCCGAAGTTCGCGGGTCGTTGCAGGATCGGCGTGGCGAACGTGTTGTCGACCAACAGCGGCACGTCACCGCACTGCTCGGCGACACGCGCCAGATCCACCAACTCCAGCGTCGGGTTGGCCGGAGTCTCGACGATGACCAGGCCGGTGTCCGGGCGCACCGCCGCGGCGACGGTGCCGGCGGTCGCCCACGTCACCTCGGTACCGAGCAGCCCGCTGGCCAGTAGGTGGTCGCTGCCGCCGTAGAGGGGCCGGACCGCGACGACATGCCGCTTGCCGTCGGAGGCGGCCGCGAGCAGGCAGGCGGTGATGGCGGCCATACCGGAGGCGAACGCGACCGCGGACCGCGTGTTCTCCAGCCGGGCCAGCGCCTGCTCGAAGCGGGCGGTCGTGGGGTTCCACAGCCGTTGGTAGACGTGGCTGCCGCCGGCCGGCGGAGTGCCGCCGCCGGCCAGGGTCTCGTAGCTGTCGCCGCCGAGGCCGACCTCCGGCAGCGGGTTGGTCGTGGACAGGTCGATCGGCGGGACGTGGACGCCGAGGGCGGTCAGATCGTCCCGGCCGGCGTGGACGGCGACGGTGTCGGGCAGCGCGGAGGCGGGCAGCATGCGGGCATTGTCGAAGAACCATCGAGCTGATGGGAAGTATTGTGAACAAGATTCTGCGACAGGCATGCTGCCCATTGAAAGATTCGACAGCGCCGACGATACTGGCGGGCGTGTCGAACGATCTGCGAGGCCCTCTGGACCCCACCGACCGCGCGATCTTGGCGGTGCTCGCCGCCGACGCGCGTACCCCGAACAACGCGATCGCCGAGGCGGTGGGGATCGCGCCGTCGACGTGTCTGGGACGGATCAGGGCCTTGCGCGAGCGCGGCGTGATCCGCGGGTTCCACGCGGACATCGATCCGGCAGCGCTGGGGCGTGGACTTCAGGCGATGATCGCCGTACGGCTGCGCGCGCACACGCGGGAGCGTGTGCAGGAGTTCATCCGGGACGTGCCGGGGCTGCCGGGAGTCGTCGGGGTCTGGCATGTGGCCGGCGCCGACGACTACCTGCTGCACGTGGCGGTGGCCGACTCCGACGCGCTGCGGGACTTCGTCCTGGAGCATCTGACGACGCACCCGGCCGTCGGGCACACCGAGACCAGTCTGATCTTCGGCCACCTGCGCGGGGCGTTCGGCGCGGTCGGCACGCCGGGAGTGGTCACCACCGGAGCGGTAACCGACTAAACCGCTTCTCACCCGCTACCGCTCGGGGTTTAGAGTCGGGGACGTGACCAACGAGAACCCCTTCTTCCAGCCGAGTACGCTTCCGTACCAGCTCCCGCCGTTCGCCGCCATCCGCGAGGAGCACTACCTCCCCGCGTTCGACGCCGGGTTCGCCGAGCATCTGGCCGAGATCAAGGCGATCGCCGAGAACCCGGAGCCGGCGACGTTCGAGAACACGATCGTCGCCATGGAGCGCGCCGGCCAGCTCTTGGACCGGGTCGCGTTGGTGTTCTTCGCGCAGACGTCATCCGACACCACCGACGGACTCCAAGAGATGGAGCGGGAGGTCAACCCCCGGGTGGCTGCGCACACCGACTCGATCATGTTGGACGTGTCGCTGTTCGCGCGCATCGACGACTTGTATGAGCGGCGCGCGCAGTTGGGACTGGGCGACGTCGAACTGCGGCTGCTGGAGAAGCACCACCAGGACTTCGTGCGCGAGGGCGCGAAGCTGCCGGCGGGTGACAAGGAGAAGCTGCGGGAGCTCAACGAGCGGCTGGCCGCGTTGTCCACGGACTTCGAGCGGAACGTGCTGGCCGCGAAGAAGGCCGGGCAGCAGGTGTTCGAAACGGCCGAGCAGTTGGCGGGGATGTCGCAGGACGCGATCGCCGCGGCGCGGGAGAACGGCGAGGCGGTCGGCCTGCCGGGCAAGTACGTCCTCTCGCTGAAGAATTTCTCGAACCAGACGGAGCTGGCGAGCCTGGACGACCGCGAGGCGCGCCGGGCTTTGCTCACCGCGTCGCTGGAGCGGGCGTGGGAGGCGAACGGCCCGGTCATCGTCGAGATCGCGAAACTGCGGGCCGAGCGCGCGGCGCTGCTGGGCTTCCGGACCCACGCCGAGTACGCGGTGCAGGACCGCACGGCCAAGACGACGGCGGCGGTCGAGGGTCTGTTGGAGCGGCTGATCCCGGCGGCCCTGGAGAACGCCGGCCAGGAGGCCGAGGCGTTGCGCGCGCAGCTGCCGGCGGGTCAGAGCCTTGAGGCGTGGGACTGGACGTACTACTCGGAGAAGGTGCGCAAGGCCGAGTACGAGGTGGACTCCGAGGCGCTGCGGCCGTATCTGGAGCTGGACAGCGTTCTGGTGAACGGGGTGTTCCACGCCGCGGAGCTGGTCTACGGGGTCACGTTCCGGGAACGGCCGGACCTGGTCGCGTACCACCCGGACGTGCGGATCTGGGAGGTGCTCGACGCGGACGGCAGCGGGCTCGGGTTGTTCCTCGGCGACTTCTACGCCCGGAGCTCGAAACGGGGCGGAGGATGGATGGGGAACTACGTGGAACAGTCGGGGCTGCTCGGGCAGCCGCCGGTGGTGGTGAACAACCTGAACGTGGCCAAGCCGCCGGCCGGCGAGCCGGCGCTGCTCACGTGGGACGAGGTGCGCACGTTGTTCCATGAGTTCGGCCACGCGCTGCACGGGCTGTTCTCGGATGTGGAGTACCCGTCGGTAGGCGGCATCCACACGCCGCGGGACTTCGTGGAGTACCCCTCGCAAGTCAATGAGATGTGGGCGAGGTGGCCGGAGGTGCTGGCGAACTACGCCAAGCACCACCGGACCGGCGAGCCGGTGCCGGCGGAGCTGGTGGAGCGCACGGCCGAGGCGGAGAAGTTCGGGCAGGGCTTCGACATCGTGGAGAACCTGGCCGCAGTGATGCTGGACTGGGCCTGGCACTCGCTGCCCGCGGGCACGGACCCGGGCGACGCGAAGGAGTTCGAGGAAGCGGCGCTGAAGCGCTACGGCCTGCTGATCCCCGAGATCCCCTCGCGCTACCGGTCCAGCTACTTCGCGCACATCTGGGCCTACGGCTACGCCGCCGGTTACTACTCGTACTTGTGGAGCGAGGTCCTGGACAAGGACACGGTCGACTGGTTCGAGGAGGGCGTGGCGTCGGGTCGGTCGATCCGGGAGAGCGGTGAGTTGTTCCGGCGCGCGGTGCTCTCGCGCGGCGCGAGCGTGGATCTGATGGCGGCGTTCGCGGAGTTGCGGGGGCGGGCGCCGGAGGTGGAGCCGATGTTGCGGGCGCGGGGGTTGGCGGCGTAGCCGGCACACTGGCGGGACCGGAGGTTCGGAGATTACTAATGCGCTCGGAAGTAGCTGGACTCCTGCCTAGCCACTGACCAGGCCGTCCAGCTGCTTTCGAGTGCACTTAGTAGAATTCGGCACAGTATCTGGACACTTTCGTGATCGATTGCCCCAGATTCACGCTTGCGACTGTCAGCCGATCGTGTGTGCCGCCGTCTGCATGCGCCCGGCCGCGTGAATGGTCAGCAGGCGCTGTTGTAGGCGCAGAGTAGCGATGCCATCGCGCCCAGCGTGGCCTTGTCCTGGCTCGTGCCTTTCACCGAGGGCGCGGCGGCGTCGTAGCCCGTGATGACGATGGAGTCGATGACTGCACCGCGCTGGACGAAGTATTCGTGATGGGTCGTGCCACCGTTGGTAACCAGGTAGGCAGTGCCGTCAGGCGTCGAAGCAGTTTTCTGCGACGGCCCGGCTGTGCAGTTCGAGTGCCACCCCTCGATCGCCGCCCGGCCCGCCTTCGCGGACGCCGAATCGGTAAAGAAGAGCTGGATCTGCTGAACCTGCTTGTTGTCCGGGCTTGGTGCCGGGTCGAGGTGGTAGTCGCGTGACTGGAGGCCCTTCACCCCAGCGTGAGCCAGCTGCTCGGGTTGGCAGATGTAGAAAGCGGCTTGCTCCTCCATCGCGGAGTTCACAGCCACGCCGGCCGTGGACGAGTGGTAGGGGTCAAGCTGCCAGGCCATCTTCCCGATCAGGGGGAACTGCGACGCAGGTAGCCACGAACCGGCGACGACTTTCGTGGGATCCGGTGCCGTCGTGGTAGGCGTGGAGCTTGGTGTTTGTGACGAGGTGGCAGTCGAAGTACTCAACGCCGGTGTCGCCGCCGCTGACGTGGTGGGCCCTGCCTGTTCAGTCGAAGTGCTGGTTGCGGGTGCTGCTGTCGGTGCCGAGGTGTTGCCGCATGCAGCAAGGCTTCCGGCCAATGCGGCGATAGCAACGATCTCGGTGAAGCGCACTCGCGCCATGGTGTTCCCTCCCGGATGGGTTGTGCTCTCACCGATCATGACGGGCGGCAGCGCGTCCGGTTGCCGCCGGGGCGGTCACGGATTGATAACCGCCGCCGTGACGCGATCGACCAGGCGGTCACTTCTCGTCTGCCCACGGCACCTCGTGTGGTTCGCCGAGGTCGTCCAGCAGTGCGCGCAGCCGGTCGGCGGTGCGCTCGTGACGCTCGACTTCCCGGCTCCAGCCGCGGTTCCCGGCGTCGGCGGCCAGCTGCTCTTCGACGCAGAGCCGGTCGCGCAGCCGGGGCGCGTACTCGGGCGTGGTGACGAACTTCGCGCAGGTCAGGTAGAGGTCGCACTCGCAGGGACCTTCCTGGGCAGTCCGGCCTCATCAAGGAAGAGGAACAGCTTTTGAAGATCGTAGGCGTAAGCCCTGATCGTGTTCGGCGAATACGACCGCACAGTCAGCAGGCGCAGGAACTCATCTGCCGGAGCCACCGGCTCACCGAAGCCGTCGACCAGCCGCACTCTCGGCTGGCCGGGCTTCGCATCCACCACTTTGACGACACGCATGGCCGGCACAGTAGGCGCAGGAAGGGGTACGCACAGTCATCCCAGAGAGGGAACTGTCCAGATAACACTGTCAGGGAGCGGGCGGCGTGAACGAAGCTGGAAACGGGGACGCGTCCACCGCCCCTGTGTTCGAGGTCTGGCGTCAGGACGACAACGGCAACCGCTTCCTGGTGTCCCGC
>JAEKKI010000107.1 GCA_019510485.1 Catenulisporales bacterium | reverse complement strand
CGCGCTCGCGCGCCTACCGCTGGAGCGAGGACGGCCTGGCCGGCATCTGCGACCAGGAGCAGCACATCTGCTTCGCGCTGGCGTTCTGGAACGGCCGCGACCCGATCCTGAAGGAACGGGCGTTCGGGCTGACCGGCGGCGAGGGCAACCACGGCGAGGACGTCAAGGACTACTGGTGGTACCTGGACTCCACGCCGACGCACTCGTGGATGCGCTGGCGCTACCACTATCCGCAGGCGGAGTTCCCGTACTCCGACCTTGTCAACACCAACCGCGCGCGGGGCGCCGACGACCCCGAGTACGAGCTCGTCGACACCGGCGTGTTCGACGAGGACCGGTATTGGCGGATCACGGCCGACTACGCCAAGGCCGGTCCCCGCGACTTTTACATCCGTGTCCAGGCGGAGAACAAGGGCCCGGATGAGGCGACGCTGCACCTGCTGCCCCACCTGTGGTTCCGGAACAACTGGTCGTGGGGGACGGTCGGACGGGAGGCCGTGCCGACGCTGACCGGGGACGTCGGCCGGCTCACCGGCGAGCACTGCACGCTCGGCCGGATCGTCCTGGACGGGTCCGGGGAGCCGGAGCCGCTGGTCTGTGACAACGAGACGAACAAACGGCGGCTGTGGGGCGACGACGGTCCCCGCTATCCCAAGGACGGCATCAACGATCACGTCGTCGCGGGCGCCGACACGGTCAACCCGGAGCGGCGCGGCACCAAGGGGGCGTTGCACTACGTGCTCACGGTGCCGGCCGGCGGCACCGCCGAGATCGCGCTGCGACTGCGCTCGGTGGACCCGGCCGCCGCGCCCGACGGCCCGGCCGAAGCGCTCAGCTTGTTCGAGCAGACCATGGCTCTGCGCGAGGCTGAGGCCGACGAGTATTTCCGGGCCCTGACACCGGCCGCGTGCACCGCCGACGAGGCGAACGTGCTGCGCCAGGCCGTGGCCGGGCTGATGTGGTCCAAGCAGTTCTACCACTACAACGTCTCGCGCTGGCTGGAAGGCGACCCGGCCCAGCCCGAACCGCCGCGGGAGCGCCGGTACGGCCGCAACACGCACTGGTGGACGCTGTCGGCGCGCGACGTCATCGTGATGCCGGACCCGTGGGAGTATCCGTGGTTCGCGGCCTGGGACCTGGCTTTCCACTGCGTGGCCCTGTCCGCGGTGGACCCGGCGCTGGCCAAGAAGCAGCTCCTGCTGCTGCTCCAGGACTGGTACCTGCATCCCAGCGGCCAGATCCCGGCGTACGAGTGGTCGTTCAGCGACGACAACCCGCCGGTGCAGGCCTGGGCGGCGTTGCAGATCTTCCACGCCGACGGCGACCGCGACTACCTGTTCCTCAAGCGGGTGTTCCACAAGCTGCTGATGAACTTCACCTGGTGGGTGAACCGCGTCGACGCCAACAGCGACAACGTGTTCGAGGGCGGGTTCCTGGGCCTGGACAACATCGGGCCCTTCGACCGCGACGCCGGCGTGCCGGCCGGCGACCAGCTGGAACAGAGCGACGGCACGGCGTGGATGGCCATGTACTCGCTGAACCTGATGGACATAGCCCTACTGCTGGCCGAGCACGACGCGGTGTACCGCGAGATGGTGATGAAGTTCTTCGAGCACTTCGGGCTGATCGCCGCGGCGGCCAACAAGATGGGGCTGTGGGACCAGGAGGACGGCTTCTTCTACGACGTGCTGCGCACCCCCAGCGGCGCCCGCATCCCGATGAAGGTGCGCTCGGTCGTCGGGCTGCTGCCGCTGGTGGCGACCAGCTGCGTACGCGCCGACGCGATGGCGGCGGTGCCGGAGCTGCGCAAGCGGGTGCAGTGGTTCTTCGTGAACCAGTTCGATCAGGCGAATCTGCTGATGGGCTGCGTCGACATGAACCAGACGCACCGCCTGCTGACGATGGTGACTGTCGAACAGCGGCCGCGGGTGCTGAACCGGATGCTGGACGAGGGCGAGTTCCTGTCGGAGCACGGCCTACGGGCCCTGTCTCGCGCGCACAAGGATCAGCCGTTCCGTTTGAACATCAACGGCACCGACTACAGCGTCGACTACGAACCCGGCGAATCGCGGACGACGATGTTCGGCGGCAACTCCAACTGGCGCGGGCCGGTCTGGTTCCCGGTGAACTACCTGCTGATCGACGCGCTCGACACGCATCAGGCGTTCTTCGGTGACGGCGTCACGATCTCGTATCCGAGTCGCACGGGCGTCCAGACCACGTACGGCGCGGTGGCCGACGATCTGGCGGATCGCCTTGTGGGCGTCTTCCTCAACGACGCTTCCGGCCGGCGGCCGGTGTTCGGTGACGTGAAGCTGTTCCAGGAGAATCCGGCCTGGCATGACCAGATTCCGTTTCACGAGTACTTCCACGGTGATACGGGCGCCGGCCTCGGCGCCTCGCATCAGACGGGGTGGACGGCGCTGGCTATCAACCTGCTGCTTCGCAAGAGGCGCCGGGCGGCCGGTCCCGACGAGCGCTGAGGCGTTACCCGAAGTCGCTCAACGTCACCACGTCGGTCGTGTACCGAGCCACGATCTCCGGGACCGGCTCCAGCCCGAGGCCGGGCAGCTCCGGCACCGCGATGCGGCCGTCGCGCATCGTGATCGGCGCGGTGATGTCGGTGTCGAAGTAGCGCAGCGACGGGGCGATGTCGGCCGGGAGGGTGAAGCCCGGCAGGGCGGCGAGGGCCAGGTTGGCGGCCTGGCCCAGGCCGGTCTCCAGCATTCCGCCGCACCACACCGGAATGCTGTGGGTGGCGCAGACGTCGTGGATGCGGCGGGCTTCCAGGTAGCCGCCGACCCGGCCGGCCTTGATGTTGACGATGGCGCAGGCGCCCAGGGCGATGGCGTCCACGGCGCTGCGCGCCGAGGTGATGGACTCGTCCAGGCAGATCGGGGTGCGGAGCCCGCGGGCCAAAGTGGCGTGGTCGCGCACGTCGGAGGAGCTCAGCGGCTGTTCGAGCATGGCGAGGTCGAAGTCGTCGAGCTGGGCGAGCCGGCGGGCGTCGGACAGGGTGTAGGCGGCGTTGGCGTCGACTTGGAGCACGACGTCGGGGAAGCGCTCGCGCACGGCGCGCACCGGTTCCAGGTCCCAGCCCGGCTCGATCTTGAGCTTGACGCGCCGGTAGCCGTCCGCGACGTAACCCTCGACCTCGTCGAGCAGCTGACCGACGGTGTCGGCGATGCCCACCGACACGCCGCAGTCCACGGCGTCGCGCACGCCGCCGAGGTAGTCGGCGTAGGAGGCGCGGTGGTGGCGGAGCCAGGCGTCGGTGACGGCCATCTCGACCGTGGCCTTGGCCATCGGGTGGCCGGGCACGGCCGCCATCGCGGCGGCGGCCCTGGCCGGGGTGAGGTCGTCGAGGGCGGCGACGGCCGGGAGCAGGAAGCGCTGGATCACGGCGGCGGAGCCGTCCAGGTACTCCTCCGAGTAGCCGGGTTCGGGTAGCGCGACGCATTCGCCCCAGCCGTGTCCGTCGGCGGTGTCGATGCGCATCAGGAGGATGTCGCGGCGCAGCTCCAGACCGAGCGAGGTGCGGAACGGCGTGCGCAGGGGGATGTCGATGCGGCGGAGTTCGACCCGCTCCAGCTTCATGGTTTCATCCTGCCGCGAACCACCTCCGAAGTCCCGCGGCAGCCTGATCCAGCGCGGCGCGGGCGGCGTCGACGGAGCCTGACATCGTGAAGAAGCCGTGGACCATGCCGGGATAGCGAGTCAGCTCGACCTCGATGCCTGATTCGGCCAGGCGGCGGGCGTAGGCCTCGCCCTGGTCGCGGAGCGGGTCGTACTCGGCGGTGATGACCAGCGCCGGCGGCAGGCCACTGAGATCGGGGGCACGCAACGGGGAGGCGAGGGGGTGGGCGGCGTCGGCGTCGGTGGCGAGGTAGTGATCGAGGTACCAGGCGACGGAGCGGTGGTTGAAGAGCCAGGGGTCGTCGTTGGTGTGCAGGGATTCGTCGTCGGCGAGCTGGTCGGTGTTGGGGTAGACGAGCAGTTGGCCGCTCAAGGGGAGCGCCGGCTCCGTACGCGCCAGGAGCGTGGTCGCGGCGGCGAGGTTTCCGCCCGCGCTGTCGCCGCCGACGGCCAGGCGGGTGGGGTCGGCACCGAAGTCGGCGGCGTGGGTGGCGATGTGGCGGAGGGCTTCGTGGCAGTCTTCGACGGCTGCCGGGAATTTGTGCTCCGGGGCGAGGCGGTAGCCGACGGAGATGACGAGGCAGCCGGCGGTGTTGGCCAGGGTGCGGCAGACGGCGTCGCAGGTTTCGAGGCTGCCCAGAGTCCAGCCGCCGCCGAAGAAGTAGAGGAGCGCGGGCAGTGGACGCTGCTCGGGGCTCGGGCGGTAGACGCGGATCGGGACTTTGCGGTCGCCGAGGGGGAGGTGGTGGTCGGTGACCTCGTAGACCGGCTCGGGTTCGCCGGCCTCGGCCTGGATGGAGGCGAGGTCGGCGGCGCGGGCTTCGGCGAGGGTGAGGGTGTACAGGGGTGGGGCGGCGGAGGTGATGCGGCGGTCGCGCATGGCTTGGATTTGGGGGTCGAGTGGCATGAGGGCTCCTGGGGTGCGGTGCGGACGGCGGTCACGGTGACAGCGGCGATTGCGGCGCGCACCGCAGCACAGCGGCCAGCGTGCGAATGGTCTCGGCGGCGGCGACGGCTTGGGCGCGGGCGTTGCCGTGGAGGCCGTCGGCGCTGGTCGAGTCCATTCCGGCGGCGGTGGGGTGGCGGGTGAGGTCGATATGGAGGGTGCCGAGTGCCGCGGCGAGGGCGGTGGTGCGGTCGCCGAGCATGGTCATGCGTTCGGTGCCGGTGGGGCGGAGCCACGCGGGCAGGCTGGGGTAAGCGGGGCGGACGAAGATCGAGACGGTGATCACCAGCGTTCCGTGCTCTTGCAGGGTCCTGATGATGGCCGCCAGTTCGGCGTCGACGGCCTCGGCGCGGGTCTCGTAGCCGGGGCGGAGGGCGTCGTTCGCGCCGCAGGCTACGAGCGCCACGTCGGGAGCGAAGGCGAGGGCGGTGTCGAGTTGGGTGGCCCGGACCTCGTGTGTGCGCAGTCCGCGTCGGCCGAGGTTGAGGTATTCCAGCGCGGGCTGGACCGCGGTGAGTTCGGCGGCGACTCGGTCGGCGAACGGCAGGGGGCTGTATCCGGGCAGCGGATCGCCGACACCCTCGGCGATGCTGTCGCCGAGCACTGCGAACCGGTGCCAGGGGTGGCCGTCGAGGAGTTTCGCGGCCTCGCCGCAGTTCAGGCAGTAGGGGTCCGCCGCTTCGACCAGGGTCATGGCCGCTCGACCGTGAACGGCTCCGCGCCGGACAAGGCCACGGCGGCTCGGAAGCCGGGCGGAACGCGGAGGTCGACGACCCGATAGGCCGACGAGCCGACCTGGACCACATCTGCCGCGACCGGCAGCGGCAGGACCTGCGTCAGGCGCCCGCCGAGGGCCTTGCAGACCGCCTCCTTGCGGGTCCACAGCCGCGCGAACACGTCGGAACCGCCCTCGGCGACGGCTCGGGCCTCGTCGGCGGGGAAGTAGCGCCGCGCCATCGCGGTCACGTCGAGGCTCGGAACAAGCCGCTGGATGTCGGCCCCGACCTGCCGAGCAGCCGACAACGCGACCAGGCACAGACTGCCGGAATGCGAGTAGTTGACCTGCACTCCGGGCAGTTCCGGCTTCCCATGGCGGCCGATCCGCCAGGTGAGCTCGGCGGGTGACATACCGAGGTGGTCAGCCACGATCCGGCGTACCGCGCCATGAGCGACGATGAAGCGCTGACGCCCCTGGGCCGTATCCAGGCGATCGGCTCGGCGCCGCTCGGCGGCATCAAGAGTCTGGAAGAACTCTGCCAGCTCGGCCGCAGACACGTCATCGCTGATCAGCCAGGTCGAAACCACGCTCTCATCGGTCTCGCAGCCGCCGCGCGCCACCGGCGAAACCCCGCCCCGCCTCGCACTCACGACGACCGATCCCGAACGAGCTTCCCCAGCCGCCGCACACCCTCCTCGATCTGCGCCGGCCCGAGCGCGCTGCACGAAAGCCGCAACGCGTACTCCCCGCCCGACCCGCCATAGAAGTAGCTCATCGGCGTCCACAACACCCCGTAGTCGCGAGCCGACACCTCCAACAGGTCCTCGTCCGCCTCGAACGGCACGTGCAGCACCGCGAAGAACCCGCCCTCAGGGGCGTTCCACGAGATCCGCGGATCGTCGCCGAACTGCCGTTCCAATGCCGCCATCAGCGTCCGCAGGTTCCGG
This sequence comes from Catenulisporales bacterium, assembly GCA_019510485.1. Taxonomy (GTDB): domain Bacteria; phylum Actinomycetota; class Actinomycetes; order Streptomycetales; family Catenulisporaceae; genus Catenulispora. Next base: position 7,624 of record JAEKKI010000107.1, on the reverse strand, counting down.
CGATAGAACTCGACCTTGTGACGGTTGGCCGCGCGCAGACTGTATTCGGCCTCGATCAGCATCCCGCCGACCACCGCTTGAGCGATCGGGGAGGTGTTGACCGTGAGCATGCTCTTGACCGTCGACAACTCGTCGGCCAGCAGCGTCCGGCGCCCGGCCGCGTCGACGACGACCTGGTCGGCGACCAGAAACCCGACCCGCGCACCCGGGAACACCGACTTCGCGAACGAACCGAGGTAGATCACCGTCCGGTCGGTGTCCAAAGCCTTCAGCGTCGGCCGCGGCTGGTCATCGAGCCCGAACAACCCATACGGATCGTCCTCCAGAATCACCAGCCCCGCCTCCCGCGCCGCCGCCAGCAGCCGCCGCCGCGCCGGCACCGGCATCGACACGCCCGAGGGATTGGCGAAGTTCGGCACCACATACAGCGCACGCGGCCGGCGCCCGGACTCCCGCACCGAGCGCGCGACCCGCAGCACCGCCTCGGGATCCAGCCCGTCGGGCGCCTCGGGCACCGGAACCACGTCGACGCCGAGAATCCGGGCCGCGCCGGTGAACCCCACGTAGCAGGGCTCGACGGCGAGCGCCACGTCATCCGGCCCGGCACACAGCCCGCGCAACGCGATCGCCATCGCCTCCTGGCAGCCGGCGGTGACCATCACCGCCTGGCCCGGCACGTCGATCGCCTCGTCGACAGCGAGCATCCGCGCGATCAGGTCGCCGATCACACCGTTGGTGCGGCCGTACTGCAACAGCGTCCGGTCGACCGCCACCGCCGAAAGGCCGCTCGCCGCCAGGTGATCGCGGTAAATCTGAAGATACTTATCAACATCCTGCGCCTTATAGAACCCGTCATAAGGACGCCCGGCCGCCAACGACACGGCGTCCGGGAAACGTCCGGCGACCTCGTTGAGGAAGTTCATCGACGCCGCCGCCGGATCGCTGACCGACACGTGCAGATCCTCACGGCGCAGGTCCTCCACCTGAACCGGCGCGCCGGCCGTGGCCACCGTCACAGTCCCCACACTCACGACCCCATCCGCTCGTCCAACCGCACCGCGGCCCGGTCGATGACGTCCAAGCTCGGCCGCCCCGCCAACGCCATCGTGTGCGCCAGCTCCTCAGTAGCCTGACGCAACACCCCGGCCACCCCGTCCGCGCCACCCACCGCCAGGCCCCAGAGCACCGGGCGCCCCAAGAACACCGCGCGCGCGCCAAGCGCCAGTGCCGCGAAAGCATCGCCCCCGCTGCGCACCCCGCCGTCGAACAGCACCGGGCAGTCGGCGCCGACCGCGGCCACCACCTCCGGCAACGCCACCAGACTCGGCACCGCCCCGTCGAGCTGCCGGCCGCCGTGGTTGGAGACGACGACCGCGTCGGCGCCGTTCTCGACCGCGAGCCGCGCGTCCTCGGCGGTGAGGATGCCCTTGAGCACGATCGGCAGCTCGCTGCGCGCCCGCAGCCAGGCCAGGTCGGACCAGGTCACCGACGGGTCGATGGCCTGCGCGGTGTGCACGGCCAGCGCCGAGGTGCCGCCGGCGCCGCGGGTGTGCGCCGAGGCCATCAGCGCGGCGTCCAGGTTCACGGCCTCGCAGTCCGGCCCGACGGCGAAGGAGTTGCGCATATCGCGCAGCCGCCGCCCCATCCGGGGGATGTCGACGGTCAGCACCAGCGCGCGGTAGCCGGCCGCGGCGGCCCGGTCGATGAGCGCGGTGAGCGCGTCGCGGCGCCGGAGCCAGTACAGCTGGAGCCACAGCGGCGCGGACGCGGCGGCGGCGATGTCCTCCAGCGTGCGGCTGGCGAAGATGCTGACGACGTACAGCGCGTCGGCCGCGCCGCAGCCGCGGGCGGTCGCGACCTCGCCGTCGGGGTGCACGAGCCGGTGGTAGGCGGTGGGCGCGACGGCCAGCGGGGTCCCGACCGGGACACCGAGTACGGCGCCGCGGGTGTCGCAGACCTCGGTGTCGACCAGGGCCCGGGGCCGCAGGGTCACGGCGGTGAAGGCACGGCGGTTGGCCGTCACCGTGCGCTCGGTGTCGGCGCCGCCCTCGATGAAGTCCCAGACATCGGGCGAGACCCGCTCCTGAGCAGCGGTCCGATAGTCGTCCAGGCACAGGAGGGATTCCGGGCGGAGAGCGGAGTCGGGCGCGAGCAGTGTCTCCTGGGCCGGCCGGCGGCCGTGGATGTCGATCGCGGCGGTACACAGGAACCCGAGGTCGGGATCGGCGTCGGCGAGGACGACACGGCGGCTGTCGGCGCTCGGATCTTCGAGCGCCGCGACCAGCTCCCACCACACCCCGGTAGTGGGCCGGCCGGCCGAGGCGAAGGCGATGTCCGTGCCCGGCGACAGGGCGTCGGCCTCGGAGTGCAAGACCGCGCCGAGGATCGCCGACGGAGTATCGCCGAGCTCTTCGATGTCGGCTCCGGCCGCGCGAAAGCCGGCGCGGATCTGTACTGAACCCAGGTCCGCCAGCGTGTCCGGCGCCCCGGACGAGCCGGCACCGACACCGTCCCCGAACAGCAGCGCGACCCCGGTATGCCCGGCGGGCACGACGGCCGGGACCCCCGGGTCGTACGCCAGCCAGGCCTGCTCGACCACCACCAGCAGCGCACGCCGCAGTCCCCCGGTACGCGCATACTCCCGGATCAGCCGCAGCGCGGTGAATCCGGCGGCGGTGCCCTGGTCGCTGACCGCGAAGGCCAACGGCCCGCCGGGGCAGACATGGCTGAGGTAGGTCGTGGTGGCACGGCCCGGCGTGATGTCGGGAATCGAGTACGCCATCACCAGCAGATCGACGCCCTCGCCGGCGGGCACCGCCAGCTCGATCAGCGCCTCGGCCATCTCGCCGTAGGACTGGCCGTGCGGAGCCAGGGCGCCGGGGGCGAGGGCGAGGCCGTACTGCTGGAGCAGGTCCGTCAGGTACGTGTCGAGCCGGGCGGTGTGTTCCTCGTCCAGCGCCAGGCTCGCCGGGCCCGGGAAGGCCAGGCGCACGGCCCGGCGGATGCCCCAGCGGTCAAGGACGTCGACGGCGGCGCCGGCACTGGCTGCGGCCTCGGGCGGGACGGTGGTGTGCACAGTGGGGCACCTCAGTCTTCGTCGGAAGGAAGATCAGTCTTCGGAGATCACGTTGCCGGCGACGTAGTCGGCCAGCGTCCCGACCGTCTCGAAGTGCTCGCGGCCCAGGTCCTCGACGCTGATCTCGATCTCCAGGTTCTCCTCCAGCAGCAGCACGATCTCCAGGGCGCCGGTGGAGCTCATGCCCAGGTCCTCCATCAGCGTGGTGCCCTCGCCGGCCCCGGACACGTCGCGCTTGAGCACGTCGGGCAGCAGGAAGCAGACGGTGTCCACGACGCGTTCGCGGAACTGCGGGTCGGCGGCGATGCTCTGCTCCGTCATGGCGATCCTTTCCCAGGGTTCTAAAACGTTCCGATGTTTCGCTATCTCAGTGTTCGAAGACCATCGCCGAGAACGTCGCGCCGCGCCCGGCCCCGGCCGCGGCCACGACGTAGCGCTCCCCCGGCCGCAGCAGCCCGCGCTCGGTGGCGGTCCGGTAGTTCAGGAAGGCGTCGGCGCAGAACACGTGGCCGTCGGGGGTGACGTTGTCCAGCACGACCTGGGCCTTCGGGAACCCGATGCTCTTGCAGACCCGCTGCCAGGCCACGACGTTGACGTTGTGCGGCAGCACCAGGCCGATGTCCGCCATGGTCAGCCCGGCCCCGGCGACCGCGGCCAGGATCGCCTCCCCCAGCGCGTCGGAGTAGATCCGCTGGAACTCCATGGCCTGCTCCATCGAGTCGCCGTCGAACTCGCCGTGCAGATCGACGCTGTAGGACAGCAGCCGGTCCCGCTCGCCGGTCGCGCTCACCAGGCAGGCCGCCGCGCCCTCGCCGAAGAACGAGGTCTCCGGCACCATCTGCGCCTCGCCGGTGAAGGCCTTCTCGCCGGTCATGATCAGCGCCAGTGCGTCCGGGTGCCGCTCCCGGTCGGCGGCCAGCAGCCGGCCGGCGACGTCGATGGCCAGCAGCCCGGAGGCGCAGGCGTGGTGGCCGACGGCGAAGGTCTCGGCGTGCTCCAGGCCGCGCTCGCGGCACAGCTCGCGCAGCGGGTTCAGCGGATAGGGCGTGACGACCGGGAAGGTGCGGGCGTGGATCACGTAACGGACCCGCTGCTCGTTGCCCGGGAGCGCGTCGAGATCGTCCAGGGCGCCGCGCAGCAGGTCCAGCAGGGTGCCGCCGGGGTCCCGGCTGACCGTGCCGAGCTTGTGGTAGCGGCGGAAGACCTTGGTCTGCATGGGGGTCAGGCCGAACAGGTCGGCGAGGTCCTCGATCGGCACGCGATCCTTGGGGACGTAGGTGCCGACGGCGGTCAGTGCGGTCACAGAGTCCTGCTTTCCTGGGTGGCTGCCGCCTCGGCGGCGTGGCGCTGCCGCATCAGGAATTTGCGAACCTTGCCGGTGGGGCCGAGGATCAGCCGGTCGGAGCCGATCACCAGCACGTCGCGCAGGGTGGCGGCGGCGGCTTCCGAGGAGCCGGTGAACTCGGCGAGCGCGTTGCGGATGGCTTCCGCGCGGTCGGCCTCCTGGTCGGCCCAGGGATGCAAGGTGAGGAGTACGTCGGTGATGACGCCCTCGCCGGTCTTCATCGCCACGACCGTGCAGTCGAGCACATCGGGGCAGGCCTTCAGGATCCGCTCCTCGGACATCGCGGTGTAGAGCCACTTGCCGCCGCCGAGGTCCACCGCGTCGACCATGCGGTCCACGTGGTAGTAGTAGCCTTCCTCGTCGCGGTAGAGCAGGTCGCCGGTGAGGTAGTAGCCGTTCAGGCGGTTCCGGTGGGTGTTCAGCGAATCGTTCCAGTAGCCCGGCGACAGCGTGGGCGATTTCATCCCGCACAGGCCCACCTCGCCGACCGGGACCTCCTGGCCGGTGGCCGGGTCGAGCAGCTTGATCTCGGCGAACTCGTGCGTGCGGCCGACGCAGCGGCCGTAGCGCTCGGTGTCCGGGGTGTGGGTGATGTGGAACGCCGAATGCCCCATCTCGCTGGAGCCCAGGCCGTCGACGAACATCGAGCCGGGGACCCGGCGCACGCCCGCGGCGGTGGGGCGGTCGTGGGAGCCGGCGGTGACCAGGTGGCGGATGTGCGGCTCGTGGGCGCAGTCGCCGGTGTTGTACCACAGGGAGACCGTGTCCACGGCGCGCTTGGACAGGTCGATCCGCGCCAGTTCGGCCCAGGTGACGGCGAACCCGAACACGCCGGTGGGCCGCCATTGTTCGATGGCCGACACCACGGCCTCGCCGTCGTCCGGCTGCGACAGGTAAAGCAGGTCGCTGCGATTGCATAGCGCGTGGTTCACGGACATGATCCCGGCGGCGTGCGGTGCAGGCAGGGCGCTGAGGATGCGCTCGGTGCCGCGGGCCCGCGGCTTGCCCAGGCGCAGGACGCGGGTGCCGACGAAGAGGTTGCCGTGCGTCTGGAGCACCGCGGCCGGCATGCGGGTGGTCCCCGAGGAGTGGGTGATGGCGATCGGGTCCTCGGCGTGGTGGCGATACGGCGCCGGGGCCTGCCGCGGATCGCCGGCACCGGTATCGGCCGCGTCGTAAACCGCTGACAGGCCGAAGCCCAGCTCCAGTCCGCGGTCGGCCGCCGCGAGCCGGCGCCGGTGCTCGGCGTCCGTGAGCAGACCGACGGCCCGCAGCCGGCGGATGTACTCGGCGGCGACGTCCCCGGGCAGCTTGGGGTTCATCAGCGCCGGGATGGCGCCGAGCCAGGACAGGGCCATGAAGTGCAGGAAGCAGTCGGCGGCGGTGGTGACGTAGACCGCCACCGGGTCGCGCGGGCCGACGCCGCGCGCGGCGAACCAGGCGGCGCGCGCGGCCACGGCGGAGCGCAGCTCGCCGAGGGTGAGGCCGGCGAAGGCCGGATGGCCGTCGACGGCGGTGTCGAAGGCCATGCCGGGCCCGTCCAGCGCCGCGCCGTGCTCGACGAGCTTGGTCAGGACGTTGCCGGCCCCGAGGTCGGGGTCGGCGGCCAGCGCGGCCCGGATGCCGGAGACGGTCATGGGGTGTGCTCCTTCTTCGGGGAGGTTCGGTCGAGGGCTGGGTCGGCACAAGTCGCGCGGGACCGCACGTCATCGGTCATCGGAACCCTCCGGCCTTGGCCACACTCTGGATCGCGGTGCGCACCTGCTCGTGGGTGGGTTGCAGCGCCCGGTCGAGCGCCTCGGCGAACGGCAGCACGGCGCCGTCCGGCCGCGTGACGCGCTTGGGCGGTGCGAGCAGGTGCATCTGTTCGGCGGCGGTGGCCAGGATCTCGCCGGCGATGCCGCACGAACGGTTGCTGTCGTCGATCACGACCAGGCGGCCGGTGCGGTCCAGCGAGGCGGCCAGCCCCTGCCAGTCGAAGGGATGGAGCGTGCGGGGATCGAAGACCTCGACCGAGATCGTGTCGGCGAGTTCCCCGGCGACGTCGAGGGCCAGGTGGACCAGATGGCCGACCGCCACGACCGTCACGTCCGCACCCGGGCGGTGGATGCGGCCGGTGCCCAGCGGGATCGGGGCGAGGCGCGCCAGGTCCACGTCCTCGCGGCGGCCCATCGCGCCGGCCGGGGCGAAGACCACCACCGGGTCGTCGTCGCGCAGGGCGGTGACCAGCAGGCCGTAGGCGTCGGTGGGGGTGGCCGGGACCGCGGTCTTCACGCCGACGTGCGCGAACATGCTGTACGGATGGTCGGAGTGCTGGCCGGCCCAGCCGTCCCGCGAACCGGAACTCGGCACCAGGTAGGTCACCGGCACCCGGGCCTGTCCGCCGGTCATCAGCGAGAACTTGTGCGCCTGGTTGGCGATCTGCTCGAAGGCCAGGAACAGCAGCGCGGGGATCTGATACTCGATCAGCGGCCGCTGGCCGGACAGCGCGGCGCCGGTCGCCACACCGGTGAACGCCTGCTCGGAGATCGGCATGTCGAGCACGCGCTCGGTGCCGAACCGCTTCGCCAGGCCCGCCGTGACGTTGGTGACCGCCGCCCGCACGTCCTCGCCGAACACGCAGACCGTCGGGTCGCGCTCCATCTCGTCGGTGAGCGCGCGGTTCAGGGCCTTGAGATAGGACAGGATCGTCATCACGCCACCCCGGCCCGGACGCGGGTGCCGTCGGCGTAGAGGTGGTCCAGCGCCGTGGCCGGATCGGGATGCGGGCTGTCGAGCGCGAATCGCACAGCGGAGTCCAGAAGATCTTCGATCTCCGCGTCGATCTCGGCACGGACGCCCGAGGGGACCCGCGCGCCCTGGATGTCGAGGGGATCGCGGACGCGCCCAAGTGAGATCTCTTCCGCGCTCCGGTAGCGCGGCCGGGCAGTGTGCTCCCAGGTGTGGTGCGCGTCGAACCGGTACGTCACGCACTCCAGCAGCGTCGGGCCGTCGCCGCGGCGCGCGCGGGCCACCGCCTCGTCGGCCGCGGCGAGCACCAGTTCGGCGTCCATCCCGTCCACCCGCACGGCCGGGATCCCGAACGCCTCGGCCCGGCCGGTGATCGAGCCCGCCACCGCGTCGGCGACCCGCGTGGTCGTCGCGAACCCGTTGTTCTCGCACACGAACACCACCGGCGCCCGCCACAGCGCCGCCAGGTTGAA
>JAEKKI010000106.1 GCA_019510485.1 Catenulisporales bacterium | reverse complement strand
TGCCGTTCTGCGGCTACAACATGGGCGACTACTTCGGCCACTGGCTCCGCATCGGCCAGAAGGCCGAGGCCGAGAAGCTGCCGAAGATCTACTACGTCAACTGGTTCCGCAAGGGCGAGGGCGGCAGGTTCCTGTGGCCCGGCTTCGGCGAGAACAGCCGCGTGCTGAAGTGGATCGTCGAGCGCCTGGACGGCACGGCGCCGGGCCGGGAGACCGCGATCGGCATCCTGCCGACGAAGGACGCGCTGGATCTGAGCGGCCTGGACCTGCCGGAGGCCGACCTGGACGTGCTGCTCAGCGTCGAGCCGGAGATCTGGAAGCAGGAAGCCGCGCAGATCCCGGTGCACTTCAACCGGTTCGGCGACCACCTGCCGACCGAGCTGACCGCCGAGTACGAGGCGCTGCTGGAGCGGCTGGAAGCGTAATCGTCCCACCGTTGTCCGCGGGCCCGTCCCCCACTCCACAGGGGGACGGGCCCGCGGGCTTCTTCACCAAACCCCCACCGAGCGGTTTGCCCAAGCGTGTTCGGGGCGTGCCGCAACTCCGATAGCCTCGATGCATCCCACCCGTCCCGGAAGGAAAGGCGCCTTGCTGTGAGCCTGCGAGACGTCGCCTACAGCCTCTACGAACGGCGGCTGGCGGCTCGCCTCCACTCCGACGTGCAGCGCGGCAAGAAGAAGGTCCCGCGGCACATCGGGGTCATCATGGACGGCAACCGCCGCTGGGCCAAGCAGATGGGTGAGCAGATCGCCACCGGGCACCAGCGCGGGGCGGACAAGATCCACGAGGTCCTGGACTGGGCCGAGGAGGCCGGGGTCGAGACGGTCACGCTGTGGCTGTTCTCCACCGACAACTTCAACCGGCCCCCCGAGGAGCTCGGCGACCTGCTGCGGATCATCGAGGGCTCGGTGCGCTCGCTGGCCGACACCGGCCGCTGGCGGGTGCATCCGCTGGGCGCGCTGGACCTGCTGCCCGCCGACTTCGGCCGCCATCTGAAGGAGATCGAGGAGGAGACCCGGCCCAATCCGGGGATCCAGGTCAACGTCGCCATCGGCTACGGCGGCCGGCGCGAGATCGCCGACGCCGTGCGCTCGATGCTGGCCGACGCCGCCGCGCGCGGCACCTCGCTGGAGGACCTCGTCCAAGTGCTGGACGTGGAGCACATCACCGAGCACCTTTACACGAGCGGCCAGCCGGATCCGGACCTGATCATCCGGACCTCCGGGGAGCAGCGGCTGAGCGGGTTCATGCTCTGGCAGAGCGCGCATAGCGAGTTCTACTTCTGCGAGGCGTACTGGCCGGCGTTCCGCAAGGTCGACTTCTTGCGGGCGTTGCGTGACTATGCGAATCGGCATCGGCGTTACGGGACTTGAGTGAATACAGCGTCACAGCATCACAGCGTCGCGAGGGCGACCCCTTAACGGGCGGTGGCGGGAGACGGGTAAGCACGCTGTTCCTGTCACACCCCCTGGCGTGTCTACGCCATGTTTCAGGGCGCGCATTCCGGCACTTGTCGCTTCTGGGGAGACAGACAACAGTGGCAGCTACCCCCCGCCGCCGCGCCTCCACCAAGGCCCGGCGCCGCACCCACGTCCTCGACACCAGCGTCCTGCTCGCCGATCCGTCGGCGCTGACCAGGTTCGCCGAACACGAGGTCGTCGTCCCGATCGTCGTCGTGACCGAACTCGAGGCCAAACGGCACCATCCCGAGCTCGGCTACTTCGCCCGCAACGCGTTGCGGATCCTGGACGAACTGCGCATCCAGCACGGGCGCCTGGACGCCCCCATCCCGGTCGGCTCCACCGGCGGGACCCTGCGGGTCGAGCTCAACCACACCGATCCTTCAGGGCTGCCGCCGGGGTTCCGGCTCGGCGACAACGACTCCCGCATCCTGGCCGTGGCCTGCAATCTGCAGGCCGAGGGCTTCGACGTGGTCCTGGTCAGCAAGGACCTGCCGATGCGGGTCAAGGCCAGCGCCGTGGGCCTGGCGGCCGAGGAGTACCGCGCCGAGATCGCGCTGGAGGCCACCAGCGGCTGGACCGGCATGGCAGAGCTCGAGATCCCCGCGACGGCGGTGGACGATCTCTTCTCCTCGGGGCTCGCCGATATCGCCGAGGCCGCCGAATTCCCCTGCCACACCGGGCTGGTGCTGCTCTCCGAACGCGGCAAGGCCCTGGGCCGGGTGACGGCCGACAAGAAGGTGCGCCTGGTGCGCGGCGACCGCGACATCTTCGGGCTGCACGGCCGCTCGGCCGAACAGCGCGTGGCGCTGGACCTGCTGCTCGACCCGGACATCGGCATCGTGTCGCTGGGCGGCCGGGCCGGCACCGGCAAGTCGGCGCTGGCGCTGTGCGCGGGCCTGGAGTCGGTGATGGAGCGCCGCCTGCACCGCAAGGTCGTGGTATTCCGGCCCTTATACGCGGTCGGCGGCCAGGAGCTGGGCTATCTGCCCGGTACCGAGAACGAGAAGATGTCGCCCTGGGGCCAGGCCGTGTTCGACACGCTGTCCGCGCTGACCTCCCAGGCCGTCATCGACGAGGTGGTCGACCGGGGAATGCTGGAAGTGCTGCCGCTGACGCATATCCGCGGCCGCTCGCTGCACGATTCCTTTGTCATCGTCGACGAAGCACAATCCCTGGAGCGCAATGTGCTCCTGACGGTCCTGTCGCGGATCGGGACCGGATCGCGGGTTGTCCTGACTCACGATGTGGCGCAGCGTGACAATCTGCGTGTGGGGCGTTACGACGGGATCGTCTCGGTGGTCGAAAAGCTCAAGGGACATCCCTTGTTCGCGCACGTGACGCTGACCAGAAGTGAGCGATCGCCGATCGCCGCGTTGGTGACAGAGTTGCTGGAGGAACTGGCGGTCTGAGTGCGCACCCCCCGCGTGCTGGGGTTATCACTCTGCGTTCAACGTGACACAGGACACGCCGATCTAGGTTGAATTCGGACGTTTAGCCCTGCATGGTCGAGTGCGTAAGACCTCGCGTCTGGCAATCGCATTAGACGATCCAGGGCTATTCGGCCGCCGGCGCGGAAGTGCGGAACCGGGATTTGGAACCCGATCCGCACGCCGCATTCGACTCAAACTGTGATTGATTGATCACTATCCGTATACGGATAAGGGAGTCGAGCCGCAGCGAGGTGAACCCCACTTCGGAAGGCTCCCTTTGTTCTCCGTGCGGAATTCTGTGTCCGGCCTGCGCATGTCCCGGACCAAGGCGCTCGCCGTCACCGGCGCCCTCGCCGTGACCGGCACCTTCGTGGCCGCCGGTGTGGCCGCGCACGCCACGTCCGTCAGCAACCACCGGGCCGCCGTGGCCGACGCCGCCGCCGTGTCCACCCTGAAGACCCCCGACGCCTCCTCGCAGTCCGCGCTGGACGCGGCCGCCGCCGACCTGCTCGCGCAGCGCGCCGCCGCGCCCGACGCCGCCAACCGCAGCGCCGACCGCCCCGCACTGCCCACCGCCGCGGCCCCGACCGCGGACGCCGCCGCGGCGAAGGCTGCTGCGGACAAGGCGGCTGCGGACAAGGCCGCTGCCGACAAGGCTGCTACGGACAAGGCCGCTGCGGACAAGGCGGCTGCAGACAAGGCCGCTGCGGACGCCGCCGCCAAGGCCGCCGCTGACAAGGCTGCTGCCGACAAGGCTGCGGCTGACAAGGCTGCCGCCGCGAAGGCCGCCGCCGACGCTGCCGCCGCCAAGGCCAAGGCCGCCGCGGCTGTCCCGGTCTACGCCAACAACCTGGACGGCTGGATCAAGCAGGCTGTCGTGATCCTGAAGGCCAACGGCAACTCGGTCTCCTACAACGCGATCTACCAGGCCGCGATGCACGAGTCCGCGGGCAACCCCAACGCCGTCAACGGCTGGGACTCCAACGCCGCCGCCGGGCACCCGTCCATCGGCCTGCTCCAGGTCATCGGCCCCACCTTCAACGCCTACTCGCTGCCGGGCCACAAGAACATCTACAACCCGGTGGACAACATCATCGCCGGCGCCCGCTACGCCGCCGTCCGCTACGGTTCGCTGGACAACGTGGTCGCCGCGCGCTGCGGTGGATCTTGCTGGGTTGGTTACTAAAAGCACGGAGGACGTCATCCTCTGCGATGATTCCTCACGGTGACTGATCCACAACTCAATGCACTGTGATTTTCCCGACCCTCTCCCGGCTTGTTTTCGATCATTCATCCGGGAGAGGGTCGATTTCTGGAAGACCCCGCGCTCGGGCTCGCGGGTGACGTGTCCGTAGCGGACGCTGATCCACCGGGGGGTGGATGCCGGCGGCAGTGCAGCCGCCCATTCAAATGCCCATGCGCCGCTCCGTCGCAGGAGCCGGCCTGTTTTCCCACACACGCCACGAGCTGTGCCGTGCTGTGCGAAAAACGGGCCGTCGACAGGGGTGAGGCACTGCGAAAGGCAATGTTTTGTCCGGCCATACCGGCTCTGAGCACGACTACGACAAGCACCACCACGAGCACGACCGCACCCCGGGGGACTCTCCGGAAACCACCCCGAAACACGCTTTCGGGACCGCCGCTTCGACAGTCGCGGCGAAGACCGTCTCGTTCGTCACCGCCAAGCTCCCCAACAAGGCCTCCCGAATAGTCGCCACCGCCGCGGCCGGGGCCCTGGTCCTGGGCGGCGCGGGATCCGCCTACGCGGTGCACCAGAACGACGTCTCGAACCACAACAAGCAGGTCGCCGCCGAGGCTGCCGCCACGAAGCTGGCGGCGGATGCCAAAGCCGCGTCCGACAGGGCTGCCGCCGAGCAGGCGGCTGCTGAGCAAGCGGCAGCCGACAAGGCCGCCGCTGACAAGGCCGCAGCAGACAAAGCCGCAGCAGACAAAGCCGCTGCCGACGCCGCCGCGAAGAAGGCCGCTGACGACGCCGCTGCCAAGGCCGCCGCCGACAAGGCCGCCGCACAGCGCGCCGCCGCCGCGGCCGCCGCGAACCGCGACGCACAGCGTCCGCAGCTGCCGTCCCGCACTCCGACCACCACCAGCTCGCCGAAGCCGACCAGCACACCGAAGCCGCCGGTGTCGTACGGTTCGGCGTACGCGATCGCCCAGTCGATGGTGCCCTCGGGCCAGTTCGGGTGCTTCGCGAACATCATCGAGCGCGAATCCGGCTGGAACGTGCACGCCAGCAACCCCTCCTCCGGCGCCTACGGCCTCGGCCAGGCGCTGCCGGGCAGCAAGATGGCCTCGGCCGGCTCGGACTGGCAGAACAACCCGGCCACCCAGATCAAGTGGGTGCTGTCGTACATGAACTCCCGCTACGGGTCGCCCTGCGGCGCGTGGTCGTTCTGGCAGTCGCACAGCTGGTACTAAACCGCCGGCCCACCGTCCTGAAGGGCTGACGAACCCCACTGAATGCCCCGTTCGGCGCAACTCCTTTGCGCCCGAGCGGGGCATCGGTGCTCTTTAATGCAGCTATGCCGACCTCACCGCTGTCCCTGATCCGCCCGATGCTGCTGCGCGACCCGGTCGAGGAAGGACGCACCTCCACCACTCTGGAGTTGTTCTTCGACCTGGTCTTCGTGGTCACCATCAGCGCGATCGCTCAGCAGTGGCACCACGCGGTGATCAGCGGGCATCTGGAGCACGGCGTGGTGTCGCTGGCCGAGATGGTGTTCGGAGTGTGGTGGGCGTGGATGGGGTTCACCTGGTTCGCGAACTTCTTCGACCCTGACGACGTGCCGTACCGTGCCCTGGCCCTGGTGCAGATGCTGGCCTCGCTCGGCCTGGCCGCCGGCACCCCGTACGTGTTCGAGCACGACGACTTCCGCATTGTCGTGGGCAGCTACGTCGTGATCCGGCTGGTGATGGCGACGCAGTGGCTGCGCGCCGGACACGCTAACCCGAGCCTGCGGCGGTTCTGCAATCGGTGGGCGTACGGGATCTGCTTGGCGCAGCTCGGCTGGGTCGCGTTCGGCTTCGGTCTGCGCCACCTGACCCCGCTCCAGACGCTGCCGTACTTCCTGGCCGGGGCGGTGGTCGAACTAGCGGTGCCGGTATACGCGCACAAGGCCGAGGAGGCCCCGCTGCCGCATCCGGAGCACGCCGAGGAGCGCTACGGACTGTTCACGATCATCATCCTGGGCGAGATCGTCCTGGTCGCCTCCGACGCCTTCAACAGCGCCCTGAAGGACCACACGCACCTGGCGGCGCTGCTCGTCGGCGCGATCAGCGCGGGCGTGCTGGCGTTCTCGCTGTGGTGGCTGTACTTCGGCTTCCTCGGCGAGTATGACCTGCAGAACCTGCGTACCTCGTTCATCTGGGGCTACGGCCACTACTTCGCCTTCGTCGCCCTGAGCGCGGTCGGCGGCTCGCTCGCGGCCCTGCTGGACCAGGCCTCCGCGGGCGGCGGAACGTTGGGCCGCACGGCCATGGCGCTCACCTTGAGCCTGCCGATCGCCTTGTTCCTGGCCACCATCGCGCTGCTGCGCCAGGTCAGCGAATGGGAGTTCTGCCGACGCTGGCTCATCTGGGCGGCCGTGGTCCTGGCGCTCGGCACCGGCGCGGGCGCCGCCTGGGGAGCGATGTGGACGCTGGTCTCGGTATGCGCCACGACTGCTGCTCTTCTCGCCTCGGAGATCGTCACGAAGGCGAGGCTGGCGGCCTGGACAGCGGTCGAGCAGGGGGCTGCTTAAGCCGGCGGGCGGCGTTGCTGCATGCCGTCACTGCATCGCGTGAGCGCCCTGTTCTGTGCGCTGAACTGGTCCTATGCTGATGGTCCGTTGCGAGGGAGGGGTCGGGGATGTGGTACGAGGTCGCCTTCTTGTTGTGTGCAGGATCCCTGTCTGCCGGATACCTCGCCATGGTGGCCAGGCGTTGACCCAGCGATGAGCAGTCGACTCAGCTGCGGCACCAACGGATGGTTGATCAGTACCCTGGGCTCATCGGCGACGTTCTGGGGCACGTGACGCAGCCTTGCGAACCCGGTGACCCGTCGCGGTCGGGCTCGGCCGCTTGGGCTCGCTGCTGTGGTGTTGGCCGTCCTTGCCGTCGCTTCATTACTGATCGCTTGAACGAAGGCGCTCCCGGCTGAGTCGTCACCGGCAGATGATCGCGCAGCCACAGCGAAGGCTGATACGCGCCAACTCCCGCAGGTCGCCGGCAGCTCGTGGCGCAAGGCGCTGCCTCCGGCGGACATCGTGGCAGCGCCTTGCGATTCACCCGCGTGTCCGGGGAGAGCGATTCCCCCTGCCTGGAGTGATCAGGCCATCCTGGCCGCACTCGTTCGGCTGCTCCCGAAGCCTCATCCTGATCATTACGGAACGCGCGTGATGATCTCCATGAGGTGTCCGTCGGGATCGGGGAAGTAGACGCCTCGGGCGCCGGTGCGGGCGTGGTAGATCTCGCCGGGGAGGTCGCCGTTGGGCCCTGCGTGGTAGCGGAGCCCGGCGGCCTTGATTCGGTCGAATATTTCGTCGAACGAGTCCTCGGGGACAAGGAACGCGTAGTGCCGCATCGGATTGTCGGCGAGGTTCATGTAGTCCAGCGTGACGCCATTACTCAAGGTGAGTGGAGCGAACCGGGCGACGTCGGGGCTGGTCGTTATGCCGAGGATTCCGGCGAGGAACTCGGCGGACGCGTGCTTGTCACGTGCCGGGACGATCGTGTGGTTGAGTTCGATGGTCATCGGTTCTCCTTGGTTGTATCGGTTGTGCTGGTTGTTCGGATGAGGATGAACATCGCCGCGGCGATCACCGCGAGCAGCCAGGCCGCCCAGGTGATCGCGGTGGCGAAACCGTGCACGAGCGCGGCCTGATGTACAGACGCGCCGGGTGCGTGGGAGGCGAGATAGCCCGCGGTGGCGCTCACCGCGAGCGAGTTGAGCACGGCGGTCCCGATCGAGCTCCCGACCTGCGTGGCGGCGGTGACGACGGCCGACGTCACCCCCGCGTCCCGCTGCGTCACGCCTCGGATCGCGAGCTGGAAGGCCGGCGGAAACAGCGTGCCCATCCCGACCCCGACCAAGATCTCGGCCGGCAGGATCGACACCAGGTACCCGCTGTCCGGCGTCAGCCGGGTCATCAGCAGCAGCCCGGCCGCCCCGATCAGCAGCCCACCGGCGATCAGCACCCGAGGCGCCACCCGCGGCATCAGCCGGTTCCCCAACTGATATCCGCTGATCGCGTTCGCCGCCGCCATCGGCAGCACGGCCATGCCCGCGCGCGCGGGGGAATAGCGCAGCACCGTCTGCAAGTGGTAAGTCAGCATCAGGAACATCCCGAACGCGCCGATGACCGCGGTGCCGACCGCCAGGCAGGCGCCGACGCGGTCGCGGTCGGCGAGGATCCGCAGCGGCAACAGAGGATTCGGTTTACGGGCCTGCCGCAGTGCGAACACTCCGAGCACGACCGCGCCGCCTATCAGCGCGCTGAGGACGGTTGGGGACGACCAGCCGTCCTGGGCCGCCCGTCCGCACCCGAACACCACGGCCGCGAGCCCTGCGGTGGCCAGCAAAGCCGAGCCGACATCGAGCCCCGCGCCCGCGGACCGCGGCGGATCCGGTAGCACGGAGCGGCCGACCGCCAGTAGCACCGTGGCCAGGACGACGTTGACGAAAAGGCACCAGCGCCAGGCGAAGTACTCGGTGAGCACGCCGCCGAGCAGCAGCCCGACCGCCGCTCCGCTGCTGGCCACCGCTCCGTAGACGGCGAACGCCCGGGCCCGTTCCCGCTTCTGGGTGAACGTCACCGCGAGCAGCGACAGCACGCTCGGGGTGATCAGTGCGGCGAATCCGCCCTGCAGCGCGCGGCCGACGGCGAGCACCGCCAGAGTCGGGGCGAGCCCGGCCAGCAGTGACGCCGCCCCGAACCCGGCCAGGCCGAGTTGGAACGTCCGGCGCCGGCCGACGACGTCGGCCACTCGTCCGCCGAACAACAGCAGCCCCGCGAAGCACACCGTGTAGGCGGTGACCACCCACTGCCGCTGGCCGTCGCCGAACTTCAGCGCCTGCTGCGCCGAGGGCAGCGCGATGTTCACGATCGTGGCGTCCAAAGCGGTCATGAGCTGGGCGGAGGCGATGACGCCGAGGGCGAGCCCGCGGCGGCCGGAAAGGACCGCGGCGGGTGCCTTGGTCATCGTGTCGGTCATGATCGGCACCTCCTATAAACGAAGGGATTCCCTCCGATACTAGACGAAGGGTTTCCCTCCGTCTATTGCTAAGCTGGGAAGTGACGCCGACGAGGGAAGAGGTCCTGCATGCGAGCCGATGCACGCCGCAACCGAGGGCGGCTCCTTAAAGAGGCCCGGGACATGTTCGTAGAGCGTGGCCCGAACGCCTCGCTGGAGGAGATCGCCCGGCGCGCCGACGTCGGCATCGCCACGCTCTACCGGCACTTCGTCGACCGCGACACGCTGATGCGCGCCGTGGTCCTCCACGCCTTGAACTCGACGATCGACGCCGTCGAGCAGGCCCGCCGCGACCACGCGGACCCGTTCGACGCCATGGCCGCGTACATCCACGCCGTACTCGAGATCGGCACCTCAGCGGTGATCCCGGCCCTGCTGAGCGCGATCGACCTAGACGAGCCGGAACTCAAAGCGGCGCGCATCACATCGGCCCGGCGCGTCGTGGAACTGCTCACCGACGCGCGCACCAGCGGCGGGCTGCGCGCCGACGCGGCGTTCGCCGACATCGGCCTGGCACTGGTCCGGCTGTCGCAGAAGCTTCCAGGGCCGTTCAGCGCCGAGGAGCAGAAGGCGCTCGCGCACCGGCACGCGGACCTGCTGATCGCGGGGCTGCGAGCGGATGCGGCGAAGCCGGCGCTGAGCGGGCCTGCGATGGAGCTGGCTGATTTGCGACAGATGGTGCAGGACTCGGAGATCTAGCGCGTGCCATGCGCGATATCACATTGGACCGCGATTGCGCGTTCGGCGACGGCGTGCACGCCGCCCCCAGCGCGAAACGCCTTACGACAGCGCCGACCAAGCCCGCTCCGTCAGCGCCACGGCGTCCTCGAGCGAGTCCCAGCCCTCACCGTCGAAGCGCAGCCGGACGGTCAGGTGGGATGAGGTGCGTTCGCAAATCTGAACATGAGTGTCCTGCTTACCGCCGGATCCGGGTACGTTTTGCACCACACAGGACGTCCGGCCGATGGTGTCGACCTCCTGAAGCGGCTTGGCAAAGCCGATCGTGGCCGCGTCCACATACGGGACGTACGGCTTCGGGCTGGTCGCGCGGATGGCTTCCAGAGTGACGAAGTCCCCAAGTTCCGGGTCGATGTACTTCCGCACCGTAGTGGCGGCGCCGCCATAGGCTTCGGAGAGGTTCTTGGCGCTCATGGTCTCGGCGGTCTCGGTGCGCTTCTTCGTAGCCGGGGGCATCTTGGGGTTGCTGGTCATCGGGGTGAAGTCATTCAGATTCGCGGGCGCGTGCAGCGCTTCATGGGAGACACCCAAGCCGCCGCCGCTGCTTCGCGTCAGCAGCAGCGGGATACCCGCGACCAGTGCCCCGACCACCACACCCGCGACGCCCACGAGCCAGGGGCTGCGCCCCGCACGGCGGCCGGGCTCGGGCTGCGTCGGCGGAAACGGCGGTATCGCAGGGTCCGGATTCGTCGGATCGGCCACGGCAGTCCTCCAGAGAGTCACGTCGGGAACGCCCCACACCGTAGCCAGCATCGACGCGCCGCGCGCTCCCATGTCAAAACTCTGTCGAACTCAGTAATGAATTAAGTACTTCCACGCAAGCGGCGGCCCGGCACGGTCGCGGAGCATTGCTCAAGGAAGTTCGGGGCCGTGCGCCCGCTCCGCACGGCCCCGCACTCCATCCCTACGGCTGCGACGCGACCTCCGGGAACGCCGGCGAGTTCCCGTCCAGCAGCGGTTCGGGGCAGGCCTTCAGCGTCTTATCGAAGAAGGCTGCGACGTAGGTCCGCGTGATCCCAGCACCCCGCATCGCGTCCAGCGTCTGCCCCGCCAGCGGTATCCCCGCCTCCTGCGCCAGCACCGTCACGTCGGTGAACGCCATGTGCGACGCCCCGGCGAGCGCGAACCAGCGCTTGTAGCCGCCCAGGTCGGCCCACGTGGTGTCCCAGCTGTCGTCACCGCCGCCGACGGTGTGGTTCGACTGCTTGCCGAGCATCATGAACGCCCGCCCGCCCAGCGCGCCGGCCGGCACCGGCGGATAGAAGGTGCCGTCCATGTTCACCCCGGCCCGGATCCGCGGATCGGCCTCCATCGCCCCGGCCGCCGCCGCGCCGCCGATCGAGTGGCCGGCCATGCCGATCCGGTTCCCGTCGATCAGATGACTCAGCTTCCAGACATGACCGCCGAGAAGCTGGTCGACGACGAACTTCACGTCCAGACCCCGATTCGCGACGATCGCCGGAGGCGACGGCAGCTCCGGCCCTGAACCGCAGGTCACGCACGGCGAGATGCTGCCGTCAGCCAGCTGCTCGCCGCTGTCCTCGCCCGGGTGGCCGACGAGCGCCACCACATATCCACGGCTGGCCAGGTCGGTCGCCAGCGACGTCAGCGTGGCGCGCGGATTCTGCAGTCCCGGCGACAGCACCACCAACGGGAACTTGCCCGGCGCGGCCTTGGCGGCGGTGAACGCCTGCGTCTGGACCGAGGCCACCTCCTCCGGCGTGATCCCGAAGCCCGGCGGCACCCGGAGCTGTACGAACCCCTGAGCCTCACCCAGGCTCATGTATGGCGCGGGCTGCCCGGTACCCCGCCACGCCGGGTAGAACATCGACACGACCAGCTGCCGATGCCCCGACGACGGCACCCACGGGTCGAGCCGGCTGGTGTCGATCAGATGCAGCACGTCCTCGCCGGCCTCGTATCGGCCGGTCGGTGCGGGGAGTGAGAACTGAATGGTTGCTGGAGCGGTGGATCCGCTCACTGAGCTGGATGCGGACAGCGGTGTCGCAGCAGCGTTCGCAGCGCTGGAACCAGCGAAGCCAGCGGCCGCAGCAGAAAGGGCGACGATCGCGGAGGCCGCCAGACGGCGTCGTGTAGTAGCCATGACCCGACGTTATGAACCGACGACGTAAGCCCGAATCAGTCCACGGATGGCAATTCAGAACACGTAATCCCCCAGGTCGATGCCGGCCTCATCCCGCAGAACGAGGCCACCCGTCGTGACCGGCGGACACGGCGGACACGGCGAAACACGGCGGACACGCCGCACAAACCTCAGCCGACGACCGCCATGGCGTCGATCTCCACCAGCATCGGCTCCTGCGGCAGCTCCACGAACACCGTCGTCCGGCAGGGCTTGACCCCGTCCTCGCCGACGTTCTTCTCGATGAACTCCGCGTACGCCTCGTTCATGGCGGCGAAGTGCTCCCGCGTCGTCAGATACACACGGACCATCACGACGTCGTCAAAGGACCCGCCGCCGGCCTCGACGACCGCCTTCACGTTCTCCAGCGTCCGCGTGGTCTGCGCCTTCACATCGCCGCGACCCACGTACTCACCACTGACCGGATCCTGCGCGCCCTGCCCCGAGACCTGCAGAATCGGCCCCTTGCGCACGCCCTGCGAGAAGACCCACGCCGGGGCCGGGGCACCATCGGTGCGAATCTCCGTCTTCTCGAAGCTCATCAGGATTCTCACTTTCGTTCGGCGGGAAGCGGCGCACCGGCATCCGCCGATATCGCCCGGACGGTGTCAAGCAATTGTGGCAACAGTCCCAGCACCTGCTCATACGGCAGCACGACATCCGGCACCGAGATCGACACCGCGGCCACCGCGCGTCCGGAGATGTCACGCACCGGCGCTCCGATGCAGTTGATGAACGTCTCGTGCTCGGCGTGGTCCTGAGCCCAGCCCTGGTTCGCCACCGTTTCGAGCTCTGCCAGCAGTTGTTGTGGACCGGCGATGGTATTCGGGGTGTGCCGAGTGAAATCGATGCCCGCGACGACCCGCCGCCGTTCGCCCGGCGGCAGATCCGCCAGCAGCACCTTGGCCACCGCCGTGTTGTGCAGACCGGCCCGCAGCCCGACGCGCGAATACATGCGCATCTTGTGCCGCGAGTCGTACTTGTCGATGTAGACGACTTCGCCGCCCTCGTACGCGGCCAGATGCACGGTCTGCCCGGTAACGGCGTTCAACGCGGCCAAATGCGGCGCCGCGATCCGCTGGATGCCACGCTGCTCCATCGCCAGACTCGACAAGGCGAACAGGCCGGCGCCGAGGTGGTACCGATAGCCGGCGTCGCGGTAGACGAACCGCTCCTCCTCCAGCGACTGCAACAGCCGCAACGCCGTCGTCTTGTGCACACCGAGCACCTCGGCCAGTTGGTCCAGGGAGCGCTCACCCTCGCCGAGTTCAGCAAGCAGACGCAGCGCGCGGGTGACGGTCTGGCTCACAGGCTTCGCACCGCCTCGCCCACAACGCCACTCGCCGTGATCCGAGTTGCCTTCCACTGCTCCTCAGGAGCATCGAGCAACGCGTCCACCAACGTCGCGCTCCACAACTCGCCGACATCGCCGTGCGCGACCAGGGCCGAAGCCGCGGCCAGATGCCCGAGCCGCAATCGACGCCGCTGGTCGAAGCCGCGCAGCGTTCCGGCGAGGTATCCGGCGGCGAAGGCGTCGCCGGCCCCGGTCGGCTCGACCACCTCCACCGCCAGCGCCGACTCGGCCACCGGACCCGCACCGCCGTCGGCGCTCAAAGCAGTCACCACCCGCTCGGCGTCCTTGACCACGAGCGTGCCCGGCCCGGGAAACAGCCTCCTGAGTTCGTCCGGATCACCGGTTCCGAACGCGACCTCGGCTTCGTCGGCACCGAGCAGCGCGATGTCGGCGGCATTCACCAGCTCCCGCAACACCGCCGGGTCCCGGTCCCGCCACAGCATCGGCCGCCAGTTCAGATCGAAGCTGACCAGCCGTCCCGCACGCGGCGCTTCGAGCACCGCTCGCACCATCGCCAAGCACGAATCCGACAAAGCCGGTGTGATCCCGGTCAGGTGAATCACCTTCGCACCGGCGAGCAACCGCCCGACCGCGGGCTCGTCCAGCATCGCCGCCGACATCGCCGACGCGGCTGATCCCTTCCGGTAGTAATGCGGCTTGCTACTCCCGGAACCGCTGGTCTCCTTGAGGTACAAACCCGTGGGCAGCGCCGGATCGACGATCACGCCCGACGTGTCGACCCCCCGCGCCGCCAGCTCACGCGTCAGCCGGCGCCCGAAACCGTCGTCCCCGACCCGGCTGACCCACGCGCTCGGCACGCCCAACGCGCTCAGAGCGCAGGCCACGTTCGACTCGGCCCCGCCGACCGACGCCGCGAACGAGCCGACGCCCTCCAGCGGCCCGGGCGCGTCCGGCAGCAACACCGCCATCGACTCCCCGATGCACGCCACCCACGGGGCCGGCGTCTCGGCCCCCTCGTCCCGCATCGGCATTCGCGCCCCCAAGTCGTCAGCCCGCCGTTGACCATCGTTCCGCCCGAATGCTAGAACGGAAGCACAGCATATGCAACGAGCGTTGCACATATTGCAATCACACAGGCAGGAGAGGCGGCGCATGGCCCACCAGACGTTCGGCGACCGCACCGAGACCGCCGGCGCCGACCGCGCCCGGGTCGAGGCGCTGGCCGACGAGATGCTGGACTGGCGATTCAAAGCCCTGCCACCGGACGCCTGGGGCAAGACCACGCGCGCCTATCTCGCCTCCGAGCCGCGGCTGTCCGACCTCGGCACCCCGCTCCTCACTCTCGACGCCGGCGCCCTGGACCACAACCTGCGCACCATGGCCGCCTGGTGCCGGGACGCCGGGGTCACGCTCGCCCCGCACGGCAAGACGACCATGGCCCCGGCGCTGTGGCAGGCGCAGCTGGACGCCGGAGCGTGCGGCATCACGCTGGCCAACCTGCCGCAGCTGCGCGTCGGACGGGCCTTCGGCGTGCAGCGGCTGTTGCTCGCCAACGCCCTCGTCGACCCCGCCGGTCTGGCCTGGATCGCGGCCGAGCTGGCGGCCGACGCTGATTTCGCCTTCCTGTCCTGGGTGGATTCGGTGGAGACGGTCGCCCTGATGGACGACGCGCTGCGCGCCGCCGGGGTCGGTTCCGGACCGGACCCGGACACCGACCGGCCGGTGGAAGTGCTGGTCGAACTGGGCGGAGCCGGCGGCCGGACCGGCGCGCGGAGCATCGCCTCGGCTGAAGCCGTGGCGGCAGCGGTGCGGGCGGCGCCGACGCTGCGCCTGGCCGGTGTCGCGGGGTACGAAGCGGCGCTGACGCACGATGCCTCGGTCGAATCGCTGGACGTCGTCCGCGCTTACGTGAGCGACCTGGCCGCGCTGCATCGCCGCCTGGAGCCGGGTTACGAGACCGATCGTCCGGTGGTCACCGCGGGCGGCAGCACGTACTTCGACACGGTCGCGGACATCCTGGCTCCGCTGGCCGGGGAATCAGGGGCCGAAGT
>JAEKKI010000004.1 GCA_019510485.1 Catenulisporales bacterium | reverse complement strand
CCTACCCCTACGGCTTCGGCTGCGGGACCGACCTGATGGTGGACGTCGCCGCCGCGACCGTGCGCCGCTCGCAGGCCATCAACAGCGCCGACGACCAGCGCTCCTACGTCCGCTGGCCGATGCTCTACCACGGCGAGATGGCGCTGGAGCTGTGGACCCCCGAGGTTCCCGACGAGCCGCTGACCGGCTTGCTGGACCTCTTCGACCCTGCCGGCCGCGCGGCTATCGCGTTCCGGACCGACAACGTGGATCAACCGGTGTAGCTGATGAAGACGTCTTACAACAGAGCGTTGGTGACCGGGGCGTCCTCGGGATTCGGCGAGTTTTTCGCGCGGCAACTGTCCGCGCGCGGAACGGCGCTGGTGTTGGTGGCCCGGCGCACCGACCGGCTGGAGAAGCTGGCCGCCGAGCTGGGCACGGACGTTGAGATCCTGCCCGCGGACCTGACCGATCCGGAGGGCGTCGCCGGCGTCGAGAACCGCCTGCGGGACCCGGCACGGCCGGTCGATCTGCTGGTGAACAACGCCGGCGTCGGCACCACCGGCGGTTTCGCCTCGCTGCCGCTGGACGGAGAGATCAACAAAGTCGCGCTCAACGTGACGGCCCTGATGCGCCTGTGCCACGCCGCACTGCCCCGGATGACCGAGGCCCGCCACGGCGGCATCCTCAACGTCTCCTCGATCTCCTCGACGACGCCGGTGCCGTGGGCCACGACGTACGGCGCCACCAAGGCGTTCGTCACGGCGTTCAGCGAGAACCTGCACCGCGAAGTACGCCGCACCGGCGTGCACGTCACGGCCCTGCTGCCCGGACCCTCCCCGACCGAGCTCACCGATGCCGGCTTCGACAACCGGCTGCCGCGCGTGTTCTGGCAGTCGCCGGAGGCGATCGTCGCGCGCGGGCTCGCCGCGGTCGCGGCCAACAAGCCGGTGTGCATCCCGAGCCGGGCGCTGGCGTTCGCGACGGTGACCGGGGCGCGGATGCCGCGTTCGTTCCAGTACTTGATCGGCGACCGGTTGATCGGGCGGGGCTGAGCGCCTAGGGGCGGCTCCGCGTGATGCCGAACAGCGCGTAGACCTGGGAAACGAGGTCGCTGCCGCCGGCCATCGTCTGCGGGGCACCGCCGCCGGCAGTGGTGATCACGACCTCGCCACAGCCCATCGGGTTCGCGGTGACATCCGCGACACCTGCCAGGGTGATCCGCACCCGAGTGCCATCGTCATCGGGGCACATACGAATGCCGGGAATCGGCGGCTGGAGCGCGTTCACCAGGGCCGTGACCCGGCCGATGACCTCAGGGTCGGTGCTCGTCAAGGGAACGGCCGCCGGCACCGGAGCTTGGGGGTTCAACCGGTTCGTGGTGACCACCGAGACCGCTGTCGCTCCGC
The DNA here is from genome assembly GCA_019510485.1 of Catenulisporales bacterium. GTDB lineage: Bacteria > Actinomycetota > Actinomycetes > Streptomycetales > Catenulisporaceae > Catenulispora. The sequence goes on along the minus strand of JAEKKI010000004.1, from coordinate 5,454 downwards.
CGCTGACCAGCGAATCAGGGGCCCGCGACGGGGTCCAGATCACGGAGGCGTCCAACCGGATCACCGTGCGGCCTTCGGCGCCGGTTTCCGGAGTGACGACCAGCGAACTGTTCGGCGTGGGGTACTGGAAGCTGAGGAAGCCGGGGCCGGCCGAACCGCTGCCGCTGCCTTCGGCCCGCGAGCCGGTCGGCGGATGCGCGCTGACCCAGCCGAGGACCTGATCCGGCGTGACCGGTGCGTAGTACCACGCGACAGCAGTCGCCTGCGTCCTCGCACCGCTCATGATCGGCGGACCCAGCAGGTCCGGCGGCACCGCATCCGGACGGCTCGTCGCCTTCGTCGATCCCGGCGGCGGGACGAACGTCGTGAGGATGCGATCGGCTTCGCGCTGTGCCGTCGTGGCGTGCGGGTCGCTGTGTGCCGACGCTTCATGCGCGCCCAGCGCCGCACCCGCCACCGCCACGACCCCCGCCAGTGCGGTACCGAGCCAGCCGCGGGCCGTGGTGAGTGTCCTCATGAAAACTAGGACGGGGCGCGGACCCTCCCGGTTCCACGCCCCGCCGAGATCCACTCGTTCGGACCAGTCGCCGCCGGCTACTACTGTCCGCCGATGAACCCGCCGATGAACCCGCCGGGCCCGCCGGCCGGACCCCCGTTCTGCCCGCCGTTCTGCCCGCCGGCCGGCCCGCCGGTGGCGCCCGGCGGCGGGGTCTGGTTCGTCGGCGCCGGGATGTCACCGGGCAGCTCGGGCACCGAGAAGTCGGGCACGGTGGTCCCGGCCAGCGCGGCGTTGACCGCCTGGCCCCAGATCGGCGCGGCCAGGCAGCCGCCGCAGACCTTGTCGTAGCTCTTGCCGCCGATCTTCATGTTCACCAGGCCCTTGTCGTTGGGCTTGGGCGAGACGATGCCGACCCACACAGCGGCGGCCAGGTTCGGGGTGTAGCCGTCGAACCAGGTCATCAGCCGGCTGTCGTTGGTGCCGGTCTTGCCGGCCGCGGGCCCGGAGAAGGACTGCCTGATGCTCTGTGCGGTGCCCTTGTCGACCACGCCCCGCAGCATCCCGGTCAGCTGGTCGGTCAGCGCCGGGTTGATGGTCTGGTGGCAGTCCGGGGTGGTCACCGGGTACTGCTTGCCGGCGGTGTCGGTGATCGAGGTGAGCGCCGTCGGCTTGCAGTACACGCCGTGCGCGGCGAAGGTGGCGTAGGCGTTGGCCATCGCGATCGGCGTCACCTGGTTGGTGCCCAGGGTGAACGAGCCGAGCTGCTGCAGCGGCTTGCCGTTGCCGTTGTCGCTGTCGATGGTCAGGCCGGCGGCGGCGGCCAGCTTCGCCGGCTCGCACAGGCCGGTCTGCTCCTGGAGCTTGATGAAGTAGTTGTTGACCGAGTGCCACAGAGCGCTGGTCATGGTCTGCGGACCGGACTCCTGCTCCAACTCGTCGGTCGGCTGCCACGTGGGGTCGCGGGTCGGGGTCAGGCCCTTCTCCAGGGCCGCCATCGCCACGAACGACTTGAACGTCGACCCGGCCTGGTAGCCGTTGCCGCCGCCGTGCGAGGGGTCGGCGGCCAGGTTCAGGTAGGTCTGGCCCGCGCCGGTGCCCATGTCCCGGCTCTGCGCCATGGCCTTGATCCGGCCCGTCCCCGGCTCGATCATCGCGATCGCCGCGCCCGGGATGTCGGTGGCCGCGACGTTGTGCTTGATCGCGGTCTCGGCCGCCTTCTCCATCTTCGGATCCATGGTGGTGCGGATGGTCAGGCCGCCGCGGTTGAAGAAGGTGGCGCGTTCGGCCTTGGTCTTGCCGTATATCGGGTTGTTCAGGATCTCCTGCTCGACGTACTCGCAGAAGAACGCCGAGCTGCCCGCGGCGTAGATGCACCCGGAGCGCTGCGGCTGCACGTTCAGGGCCAGCGGCTGCTTCTTGAAGGCGTCGGCCTGCTGCTGGGTGAGGTAGTGGACGGTCGGGTCGGCCATCCGGTCCAGCACGGTGTCGCGCCGGTCGGTGGCGGCCTGCGGGTGCTTGGCCGGGTCATAGGCGACCGGGTTCTTCAGCATCCCGATCAGGGTCGCGGCCTGCGGCACGGTCAGCTGGCCGGCGTGCACCCCGAACCAGCGGTCGGCGGCGGCCTCGATGCCCGAGACGTTCTCGGCGAACGGAACCAGGTTCAGGTAGCGCTCCAGGATCTCGTTCTTGGAGAACTTCTTCTCGATCGCGATCGCGTACTTCAGCTCGCGGACCTTGCGGGCCAGCGAGTCGCCGGTGGCGTCGGCGTACCTCGCCTTGTCGTTGCCGGCCTCCAGCACCAGGATGTTCTTCACCAGCTGCTGGGAGATCGACGAGCCGCCCTGGTTGGCCCCGGAGATGTCGGCGAAGAACGCCCGGAACGTGCCCTTGAGGTCGATGCCGCCGTGCTCGAAGAACCGGGAGTCCTCGGTGGCCACCAGCGCCTGCCACACGTTCGGGCTGATGGCGTCGAAGGGCACGATCACCCGGTTGCCGAAGTCGCCCCAGACGGTGGCGATCACCGAACCGTCGGCGGCCAGGATCTGCGAGCGCTGCGGCAGGTCAGGGGTCTTCAGATCGTCCGGGATGTCCTCGAAGTGGTCCGAGGCGCTCTTGGCGGCCAGGCCCGCGGTGCCGACGAAGGGCAGCGCCATCCCGGCCACCAGCACGCCGGCCAGCGCGCCGACCAACAGCAGGCCGAACAGGGCGCGCAGCGGACCGCTGCCGCGGAAGGGCCGGGGCGGATGCGAAGCCATGGGGGACAGACTACGACGTGTTCCTTTCACCGGACGGACGGGGCGGGAAGCCGACGCGATGCGGTGAGTCGTCCATGCGCCGCATGTCTGGGCGATCTAGTCACAAAGGACCATAGGAATTGAGTACATCGGGGACTGTTGCGTCCTGAGGATCTTCCGTATTGTGCTGTTTGGCTGCCGAGGGATCGTTCCTTCCACCAGGGCGGACGCGCTCGGATCGACGGAGAGTCAGCGAACGGACACAGTGCTATGGACGCCGGTGTGGACCTCGGTGTGGACCTCGATGTGGATCTCGATATAGACCTCGATATAGACATCGACGTGGACACCGATAAGGACGCCGATATGGACACTGATCCGGTACTGATCTCGAAGTGGTCGAGCGCGCCACGAACTACAGCAACCGGTCGGTCCGGGTCCGCGGGCAGTCCGGTCGTCGGGGGAAGGGCCGCTGTCGGCTCCGCCGTTGGGGGAGCTCGATCTTTGCGAGAGGACGGCACCGGCGATGAGCTGGGTTGAGGACTGGACCGTTGTGGCGGCATGCCGCGGCATGGATCCGGATGAGCTGTTCGTGCAGGGAGCGGCTCAGAACCGGGCCAAGACCGTGTGCTCCGGATGCCCGGTGCGCACAGAGTGCCTCGCCGACGCCCTGGACAACCGCGTGGAATACGGCGTGTGGGGCGGGATGACCGAGCGTGAGCGGCGTGCGCTGCTGCGCCGGCGCCCCGAGGTGCGTTCCTGGCGGCAGTTTCTGGAGTCCGCCAAGGAGAAGTACGAGCGCAGTGGCGAGGTCCCGTGCGAGCCCCGGTTCGCCGCCGCCGCGCCGGCCGCCATCCCGCGCCAGCGGGACGAGGCAGGATCGTTCGGCCGGGCCTAGCCGGGCCCGGCCGTGCCGGTACGACACGTCTTAGTAGGCCTCGCCGTCGAGGTACTCCAGCTGCGCGCGCACCGACATCTCCGCCGCGAACCGTACGGCGGGATCCACGTCGGCGTACACCCGGTCCACGACCTCGGCGGCCGTCCGGTCCCCGGCCGCCAGCGCCGCCCGCACCTGCGCCAGCCGCTGCTCGCGGTGGGCGAGGTAGAACTCGATGACGCCCAGCGCGTCGGCGGGCACCGGGCCGTGTCCGGGCAGCACGGTCTCGACCTCGGCCGAGGCGGCCAGATCCCGCAGCCGGCGCAGTGAGTCGAGGTAGTCCCCCAGCCGTCCGTCGGGATGGACGACGACGGTGGTGCCCCGGCCCAGGATGGTGTCGCCGGTCAGCACCGCGCGGTCGGCCGGCAGCACGAAGCACAGCGAGTCGCCGCTGTGCCCGGGGGTGGCGACCACGTCCACCCGCAAGCCGTCGATCTCCACCACATCCCCTCCGACCAGTCCTTCGTCGCCGAGCCGGTATCGCGGATCCAGCGCGCGCACCGGTGCGCCGGTGAGCCGGGCCAGCCGCGGTGCGCCCTCGGAGTGGTCGAAGTGCCCGTGGGTGAGCAGGATCAGCGCGATCTCCAGGTCCCGCTGCTCGGCGGTCTGGGCCACGGTCTTCAGATGAGCTTCGTCCAGGGGGCCGGGATCCACGACGATCGCCCGCCGCGCGCCGGGCTCGGCCAGCAGCCAGGTGTTGGTGCCGTCCAGGGTCATCGGGTTCGGGTTCGGGGCCAGCACCAGGGCGGCACGTTCGGTGCCGATTTCCGGGTGCGGCCCGGAGGTCATCAGGGGTTCGGTCATGCCGTCGTCCGTTCGGCGTTCACAATCTCCACTCCAAGTTCCAGGATCCGTCGCTCGCCTGCTCGACCGTGGCCATGACCGGCGTCAGCGGCCGTTCGGCCGCGGCCCGCACCGCGGCGTCGGCGGTGCCGAAGGTGAGTAGTTCCCGCAGCGTGGTGATGGTCGGCGGCAGCATCAGGGCGCCGCCGGCGATGTGGTCGTCGATCGCCGCCCGCGGCTGCATCCAGGCTGTGGTCTCGGTCTCCCCGGACACGTCGCGGGTCCGCTGGCCGGCCGGCAGCGCGGCGACGAAGAAGGCGGTGTCGTAGCGCCGGGGTTCGAACTCCGGGGTGATCCAGCGCGACCAGGCGCCGAGCAGGTCGGTGCGCAGCACCAGCGAGCGCGCGGCCAGGAACTCGGCCAGCGATGTTTCCCGTGAAACCAAGGCCCGCCGGTCCGCCTCCCAGTCCTCGGCGGTGGTGTCGGCCACGACCGACTGCTCGTCGGGCCCGGCGAACAACACTCCGGACTCCTCGAACGTCTCGCGGACCGCCGCGCAGAGCAGCGCCCGCGCCTCGGCCTCGTCGGTGCCGAACCGCGTGGCCCACTGTGCGGCCGGCGGACCGGCCCAGGCGATCTCGGCGTCGGCGTCCCGGGGGTCGACACGACCTCCAGGGAAGGCATAGAAGCCGCCGGCGAAGGCCATCGACGCGGCCCGCTTGAGCAGGTAGACGTCCGGTGGGGCGTCGGCTCGGTCGCGCAGCAGCACCACGGTCGCGGCGTGCCGGGGCGGCACCGGAGTGAATTCGCCGCGCTGGTAAGCGGCGATCTGCTCGGCCCAGCCCGCAGGGGCCGGCGCGCTGAGCCGGGCGCCGGCCGGGGCGATGTACTTACCGCCTTGCTGCGACACGATTCCCCCTTCACCACAGGACCCGGTGCTATTCGGTACGCGCCCGGGACGGCTCAGGCCGCCGTCCCGGGCCGGTGGAGATCGGCGGGCT
>JAEKKI010000105.1 GCA_019510485.1 Catenulisporales bacterium | reverse complement strand
GGGCCGGCGCTGCCGTTCGACCACACCAGCCTCATCCAGATCACCGACCTGGTGGAGAAGCCGGCGGCGGAACAGGCACCCTCGAACCTGGCCGTGATCGGCCGCTACGTCCTCGACCCCGCGGTCCTGGACGTCCTGGCCGAGACCCCGCCCGGCCGCGGCGGCGAGATCCAGCTGACCGACGCGCTGCGCACCTTGGCCGGCGACCCGGACATCGGCGGACCGATGCACGGAGTGGTGTTCACCGGACGCCGCTACGACACCGGAAACCCGATCGACTATCTGAAGACCGTCGTCCAGTTGGCCGCGGACCGTCCGGATCTCGGCGAGGAGTTCCGGGAGTGGCTTGCCGCCTACGTCCGAGAAGGATTCCACAGCCCCCCGAGCTGAAGCCGTCATCCCCTGGCAGTAGGAATAGCTCTCTCTTGTAGACACAGATCGGCCTCATCTCGGCTTATGCGTGGTCCCGGTAAGGGATGATGGACGCATGGCCGAACCCGACACCGAGAAGATGCGCAGCGTCGACGATCACCTGAAGCTGGTCCTCGACACCGTTCAGCTGCTCGCCCCGATGGAGTTGCCGATCACCGATGTGAACGGTCTGACGCTCGCCGACGACGTGGTCGCGACCATGCCGCTGCCGCCGTTCGACAACTCCTCCGTCGACGGTTACGCAGTGCGCCTGGCCGACCTGGCGGGGGCCGCCGAGGACAGCCCGGCTGAGCTGCGCGTGGTCGGCGACATCGCGGCCGGCTCGGTGTACGACGGCATCCTGGAGCCGGGCACCTGCGCGCGGATCATGACCGGCGCCATGGTGCCGCACGGCGCCGAGGCGATCGTGCCGGTCGAGTGGACCGACGGCGGCACCGAGAGCGTGCGCATCACCCGGGTCCCCAAGCGCGACGAGCACGTCCGCGTCCTGGGCTCCGATGTGGCCGTCGACGACGTGGTGCTCAAGGCCGGCACCCGGCTGGGCCCGCGCCAGATCGGCCTGCTCGCCGCGATCGGCCAGGTCCACGCCCCGGTGCACCCGCACCCGCGGGTCGTGGTGCTCTCCACCGGCTCCGAGCTCGTCGAGCCCGGCACGCCGCGGGGCCCGGGCCAGATCAACGACGGCAACGGCCCGGCGCTGACCACCGCGGTCAACGCGCTGGGCGCCACCGGCATCCGGGTCGGGATCGTCGGCGACGACCCGCAGGGCGTGCTGGACGCCATCGAGGACCAGCTGATCCGCGCCGACATGGTGGTCACCACCGGCGGGGTCTCGGTGGGCGCCTACGACGTGGTGAAGGAGGTGCTGTCCACCCTGGGCACCGTGGAGTTCACCAAGGTCGCGATGCAGCCGGGGATGCCGCAGGGATTCGGCACGGTCGGCGAGGACCGGATCCCGATCTTCACGCTGCCGGGCAACCCGGTGTCGGCCTACGTGTCGTTCGAGCTCTTCATCCGCCCGGCGATCGAGAAGATGATGGGCCGGGAGACCGGGCCGCGGCGCACGGTGACGGCGACCTGCTTCGGCGCCTTCAGCTCCCCGCGCGGCAAGCGGCAGTTCGCGCGCGGCGTCTACGACGCGGTGGGGCACAGCGTGCGGCCGGTCGGCGGGCACGGCTCGCACCTGGTCGGCGATCTGGCGCTGGCCAACGCGCTGATCGTGGTGCCCGAGGACGTGACCGCGGTGGTCGACGGCGACGACGTCGAAGTGATCGTGCTGGACGGCGGCGCGCCGTGAGTTCCGGCAAGTCCGACCGGCTCACGCACCTCGACGCGTCCGGCGACGCGCGCATGGTCGACGTGACCGCCAAGCCGGTTTCGGCGCGCGAGGCCAGGGCGACCGGGTTCGTCGAGGTCTCCGCCGAGGTCGTGGAGCTGCTGCGCGGAGAGGGCGTCCCGAAGGGCGACGCCCTGTCCGTGGCGCGCATCGCCGGGATCATGGGCGCGAAGAAGACCCCGGATCTGATCCCGCTGTGCCATCCGATCGCGATCAGCGGGGTGAAGGTCGCGCTGGCGGTGGAGGACGCGGGAGTCGCCATAACCGCGACGGTGAAGACCGCGGACCGGACCGGGGTGGAGATGGAAGCGCTGACCGCGGTCGCGGTCGCCGGGCTCACGGTGATCGACATGGTCAAGGCCGTGGATCCGGCCGCCGTGCTGACCCGGGTGCAGGTGGAGGCCAAGGCCGGCGGCGTGTCAGGGGACTGGTCGCGAGCGGGATAGGCGCGGTCTCGATAACTCTTGCGAGTTGAAGAACTCGGTGTCATGGTGCCCCGAACGCGACTGTGAGCAGTCTCATAGTGCGCGGTCGCCCTAGGCGGATCGGACCTCTCACCGAGATCTCAAGGACGCGCCATGACCGAACCGAGCACCGCGGCTGCTCTGCCGTCCGAGAATGACACGGGGCGCCTGGACGGCGCTTCCCGTGCGCGCATCTTCACCGTCATCGCGGTGGTCGTGTTGTTCGCTGAAGTCGCGCCGTTGCAGTACACGATGGTCTCGCCGGCCGCGCAGCTGATCGGGCGGAGCTTTCCCGGGGTGGGCAGCAACATCGCGTGGATGACGATCATCTTCGGCCTGGTGGGCGGTGCGGCGACGCCGATCCTTGGGAAACTGTCCGATCTGTACGGCAAGCGCAACATGCTGCTCGCGGTCGGCGTGTCGTTCTTGATCGGCTCGCTCATCTGCGCCACCACGAGCGACTGGACGCTGTTCCTGATCGGGCGCGCGTTCCAGGCGGTCGCGATCGCCGCGGCCACTATCGCGTACGGCTTGATCAGAGACTTGATCCCGCGGCGGTATGTACCGTTGGCTATCGGGTTGGTGTCGACCGGGCTCGGCGTATCGGCGGTCGGCGGGATCATGCTGTCCGGTGCGCTTACGGACACTGCCGGGTGGAGCTACAAGGCGCTGTTCTGGTTCCTGGTGGTCTACACCCTGATCACGTTGCCGCTGCTGCTCCTGGTATGTCCGGAGACGAAGTTCCGGGTGCGGCAGAAACTGGATCCGCTCGGTGCGTTGCTGTTGGCCGGTGGTGTGGGGTTCGCGCTGCTTTACGTTTCCAACGGAGCGAACGTCGGTTGGAGCAACGGACTGTATCTGGGGTACCTGGCCCTCGGTGTGGTCATGATGGTGGCGTTCGTCGTGCTGGAGCGGCGGGTCAGTCAGCCGATCATCGATGTGCGGCTGCTGTTCTCGCCGAACGTGTCGATGGTGCTGTTCGTGGCGTTCTTCGCCGCGATCGTGGTCGGCATCCAGGCTTTCGCGATCCCGTACATGGCGTCCACTCCGGGGCACGACGGGCTGATCGCGGCGACGCAGCAGGTTGCGGCGTCGCGGTTCAAGGGGCTGGTGCAGGCGAACCAGATACCTGTGAAGGTGATCGGGGATGTCAGCTACGGACTGGGGTTCACCTTGTTGGGGCTGGCATTCCACGTCCAGGTGTGGGGTTCGTCGGTGGCGATGGTGTCCGGCGCGGGGTCGGGGCAACTGTCCGGGAAGATCGGGGCGCGTAAGCCGTTGCTGGTGGGGATGTTGGCCTTCGCTCTGACGAGTGGCGTATACGCTGCGGCGCATCACGGGGCGCTGACGTTGGCGCTGGTCGGCATCGTATTCGGGGTGGGGTTCGGGTCCTTCTATGCGACGACGCCGAACCTGCTTGTCGAAGCGTCGCCGCCGGAACAGCAGGGGATCACTGCGGGCATGCTTGGAGTCTCCAACTCCATAGGCACAGCTGTTGGTACCGCTATAGCGGCGGCGTTTCAGGCGGCGCATCCGGTGAAGCTTGTTGTGGCCGGGCAGACGGTGTTCGCGGGTACTCCGGACCCGAAGACCGGGGTTACGGAGCGGGCAGGGGTCTTCACGGACTCCGCATATACGCAGATCTTCATAGCGTGCGCGATCGCAGGGGCTATCGCGTTGGTGGGTACGTACTTCATGCGGTCCGGGCGGACTCCGTCGACGGGGGGACTGGGATACCTGTCCAGTCGGGAACCGGCTAAGGAAACCGCGCCTGCATAAGCTTTAACGTCGTGGCCAGGGTCGACCTGTGAGGTGACCCCGGCCCACAGCGAGCGTTAGATGACGGCTTCGAAAGCCTTCGCCATCACCTGGTAGCCGGTGTCGTTGGCGTGGATGTTGGGACCGACGGGCTTCGGCGCGCACATCCACGTCCACTGGCAGATCCGGGCCACGTTCAGCGGGACGGTGACGCCGGGGGCCAGCTGGACCTGGTCGATGAAGTCGTTGCTGTCGAAGGCGGCGCTGACGTCGGCGACCCGGACTCCGTGCAGAGGATACTCGACCGCGAAGACCGCGTTGAACAGGTTCAGGAAGACGGCCGACAGCTCGGCGCTGGTGTGGCCGGCGGAGCCGCTGAGCCAGGAGGCCAGGAACGGGTTGTAGTAGGTGGAGCCGACGAACTCGGTCTTGTGGCCGGCCGCCGCGCGCAGGGTGTTGAGGATGACCGGCAGGTCCTGGGCGGTCTGCTTGATGCCGTTCAGGCCGCACTGGATGTCCAGGCCGTTCGCGCCGGCGCAGCCGTCGACGTCGTTGGCACCGATGTCGAGGGTGACCAGGACCCGATCGCCCTTGTGGCGTTGCAGGAAGTCGGCCGCGGCGGTGAGCTGGTTCTTGTACGGCTCCGGATACGGGCAGCCGCCGTGGATCATCGAACCCGTGGTCTCGCCGGGACAAGCGAGGTTGACGTACTTGGTGCCCGCGGCCTTCAGGGTGGCGGCGATGTCGTCGGCGTAGCCGCGGCCGCTCAGGTAGCCCTGACCAGTGGTGGCGTTCGGCTGCCAGCCGGCGCCGAGGGAGTCGCCGAGGGCGAGGTAGTAGTCGAAGGGCTTGTGCTTCCAGCCGTCGGTGGCGTCGGCGGGGCCTGCGGTCACCGCCAGGCCGCACAGTGCGGCGGCCGCGACCGCGGCGGCTTTGCGCAGGGCGAACGTGGGAACGTGCATGGTTTTCGGTCCCCTCCCGTGGGAAACGCCGCCTGCGAGGGGTGCCTCGCACCAGATGTTCGGCGGGCGGACACCTGGATGTTACTGGGAGGTATCCGGGAGGGGTAGGGGGTGGCGAGCGCTCCGGCCGACTCAGTTGTCGAACGGCAGCACCAGCGTCCGCAGCAACCCGGCCAGCGTCTCCCGCTCCGCACCCGACAGTCCGCCGAGCAGCTCGCGTTCCTGCGCCAGCAGACCCTCGAAGGCGCCGTCGACGCGTTCGCGGCCGGTCTCGGAGAGCTGGACGAGCACGCCGCGGCGGTCGCCCGGGTCGGGGAGGCGTTTGACGAGGTCCTTGGCCGCGAGGCGGTCGATGCGGTTGGTCATGGTGCCGCTGGTGACCAGCGTCTGTGTCAGGAGTTTGCTGGGGGTGAGTTGGTACGGCTCGCCGGCTCGGCGCAGGGCCGAGAGGACGTCGAATTCCCAGGGTTCGAGGTCGTGTTCGGCGAAGGCGGTGCGGCGGGCGCGGTCGAGGTGGCGGGCCAGGCGGGAGACGCGGGAGAGGACTTCCAGGGGGGCGACGTCCAGGTCGGGGCGTTCCCGGCGCCAAGCGGCGACCAGGCGGTCGACTTCGTCGCGGCAGGCGGGGTCTGGAGCCGGCCGGGGGTCGGGGGCGGGTGCGGACGCGGGCACGGGCGCGGCGGGGTCCTGGTCGGTCGTTCGGGGCGTGTCCACCGCGGTGCTTCTCCTCGGGGTGATGCGAGATCCCAGCCTACCCGGGAAGGTCGGCGCCGAGCATCTTGACATCGAGATTCTTGATTGGGCAGACTCGGGGTATCTCGACGTCGAGATACTTGAGATGGAGGAAGCGGTATGACCGGCGACATCTGGAACGCCCAGCAGTACCTGAAGTTCGCGGACGACCGCCTGCGCCCCTTCCTGGACCTGGTCGCGCAGATGGAGACCCAGGACGACGCGCGGACCGTCGTCGACCTCGGGTGCGGACCGGGGAACGCCACCGCGCTGCTGGCGGACTGGTGGCCCGAGGCGCGCATCGTGGGTGTGGACTCGTCGCCGGCGATGATCGACGCCGCGCAGCAGTACGCGGTCCCGGGGCGGCTGGAGTTCGAGCTCGGTGACGTGCGCGAGTGGCGGTCGGCGGAGAAGGCCGACGTCATCCTGGCCAATGCCGTGCTGCAGTGGGTCCCGGGGCATCTGGACCTGCTCGGCGGCTTGGCGGCACAGCTGAATTCCGGCGGCGTGCTCGGCTTCCAGGTGCCCGGCAACTTCGACGCGCCCTCGCATCTGGCCCTCGCCGAGGTGAAGCGGAACTGGGCCGGACGTGTCCCGGCCGGCCTGGAGCGTCCCGCATCCCACGATCCCGCGGTCTATCTGGAGAAGCTCGTCGAGGCCGGTTTGCAGCCCGACGTGTGGGAGACCACGTACACCCACGTGATCCCCAGCGATCCGGACCCGGCCGTACCATGCGGCGTGACCGAGTTCGTACGCGGCACCGCCCTGCGGCCGGTCGTGCAGGCGTTGGACGAGGCCGATGCCGCCGATTTCACGGCCGAGTACGACAAGCTGGTCCGCGTCGCATATCCGGTCCGCGAACTGGGCGGAAGCGCCGTGCAGCTGCTGCCCTATCGGCGGATCTTCGCCATCGGCCGGGCGGCGTGAGCAAGCGGATAGAGGACAGGGAACGATGCTCGCCGGACTCCACCACTTCCAAGTCGCCGTCCCGAAGGACGCCGAAGACATCTCGCGCGGCTACTACGTCGGCGTCCTGGGCATGACCGAGCTGCCCAAGCCGCCGGTCCTGGCCGCGCGCGGCGGCTGTTGGTTCGCCGCCGGAGACCTGGAGATCCACACAGGCGTGGAAGAACCCTTCGTCCCAGCCCGCAAGGCTCACCCCGGCATCATCGTCACCGACATCGACAAGGTCGCGGCGGCCCTTACCAAGGCCGGCCACGACTACACCTGGGACGACGCCATCCCCGACCGCCGCCGCATGCACACCTTCGACCCGCACGGCAATCGCCTGGAGTTCATCCAGCAGTGAAACAGAGAGCTACTCCTCGCCCAGTCCCCGGTCGCGCTCGTCAAGCTCCTTGAGCAGCGCCTGCAACTCACCGCGCACATAGTCCCGCGTCGCGACCTCGCCGACCGCCATCCGCAACGAGGCGATCTCCCGCGTCAGGTACTCCATCGTCGCGATCGACAACTCTTCGCGCACCCGGTCCTCGGCCACCTGTACCTTGTCCCGCTCGGCCTGCCGGTTCTGCGCCAGCAGGATCAGCGGGGCGGCGTAGGCCGCCTGCGTCGAGAACGCCAGATTCAGCAGGATGAACGGGTACGGGTCCCAGCGGATCGAATGGGTGATCACCAGGATGTTCAACACGATCCAGACGATCACTATCGCCGTCTGGATCACCAGATAGCGCGCCGTCCCGAAGAACCGCGCGATCGTCTCCGACACCCGCCCGAAGGCATCCGGGTCGAACGAAGGCTTCAGCGACACCTGCCGCCGGCCGCGCGGCTGGTCCAGTCGCGCCTGGGCGTACTCGCGAGCCATCTCAGGCCTCCCCTGCCTCGACGCCGACGGCGCGACCGGAGTCGGGCCCGGAGCCGGACCCGGATTGACCGGAACCGGATTGATCGGACTCCGGCGCCCCGCCGCCGGTCCCCCGTGCCGCTGTCTGTGACCCTGTCCCGGTTTCCGTCTCCCCGTGCTCCTCCAGCAGGTCCACGACCTCCCGCGCCTCCGGCGGCAGCTCGTCGTGCGGATGCCGGGCCGGCTGCATCCGCCAGTCGTCCGGCAGCAGGTGGTCCAGCACGTCGTCCACCGTCACCGCGCCCAGCAGCCGGTCGTCGGCGTCCACCACCGGCGCGGCCACCAGGTTGTAGGTGGCCATGTACGACGTCACCTCGGCCAGCGGCGCGTCCGGCCGCAACGGCTCCAGCTCCACGTCCACCGCCCCCGACACCAGCGCCATCGGCGGCTCCCGCAGCAGCCGCTGGATGTGCACCGCCCCCAGATACCGGCCGGTCGGGGTCTCCGTCGGCGCGCGCGTGACGAAGGCCAGCGAGGCGTTCGCCGGCGTCCGCTCCTCGTCGCGGACCAGCGCCAGCGCCTCGGCCACGGTCGCGTTCGGCGGCAGGATGATCGGGTCGGAGTTCATCAGGCCGCCGGCGGTGTCCTCGCGGTAGGTCAGCAGCCGCCGCACCGGGTTCGCGTCCTGCGGCTCCATCAGGTCCAGCAGCCGCTCGGCCTCGTCCGCCGACAGCTCCCCGAGCAGGTCCGCGGCGTCGTCGGGGTCCATCGCCTCCAGCACGTCGGCGGCCCGCTCGGACTCCAGCTCGGCCAGGATCTCCACCTGGTCGTCCTCGGGCAGCTCCTCCAGCACGTCGGCCAGGCGCTCGTCGTCCAGCGCCGCGGCCACCTCGCCGCGCCGCTTGGGCGAGAGCTCGTGCATGACGTGCGCCAGGTCCGCGGCGTGCAGCTTGTCCAGGGCCGCGACGAGTTCGGCGGCGCCCTGCGCGCTCGGCGTCACGGCCAGGCCGGTGACCGCGTCCCAGTCCACGGTCAGCGTCTCGCCGCGGCGGCGCAGCCCGCCCTTGGCCGGCTTCTGCACGTAGAGCTTGGTCAGGGCCATCTCCTTGCCGGCGCGCTCGGGCTCGATGCCGACGTCGCGCACGGTGGCCGGCTCGCCGGTGGCCTTCAGCGCCACCCGGCGGTCCAGCAGCTCGGCCAGCACCAGCGTCTCGCCCGGCCGCTGCTGGAAGTGCCGCATGTTCACCAGGCCGCTGGAGACCACCTGGTTGTTCTCGATCGACTTCACCCGGCCCATCGGCAGGAACACCCGCCGCCGGCCGTGCATCTCCAGCACCAGGCCGAGCACGCGCGGCGCGGCGTCGCCGGCGCCCATGGCGACCACGAGGTCGCGGATCCGGCCCACCGGGTCGCCGTCGGCGTCGAACACGGACTTGCCGGCCAGGTGCGAGACATAGACGCGGGAGGGGACCCTCATATCAACCTCCGCATCCATCGTCGGCGCCGACGCGGCCGGACGCCGCGGTGGTCATGATGAGCGTGCTGCTACGCGCGTTGATCGAAACACCGCGGGCCGCGCCGTACTGGACGTCCGATCATGCGATCAGGCTACCGGTTCCGCAGGCGGCGCGGCAGCTTCGCTACTCCATTCCCGCCGCGTCGACCGACCGTCTAATCTCAAGACGTCACCCCGACCGACTGGAGCACTGTGCGCACGTCCCGTGGAACCGTCGTCCGAACAAGCACCCTGGCGATCGCGGTCGTGGCGGTCCTGGCCGGGTGCGGATCCACCGGTAAGAACGGTGTGGCGACCAAGGGGACCGGCGCGATCGTGGCCACCGCCGAGGACGCGGTCGTGGCCGCGAACAGCGTCCACGTGCAGGGCCAGTTCACCTCCGGTACCGAGCACGTCGCCCTGGACCTGCGCCTGGTGAAGGACAAGGGCGCCACCGGCACCGTGACGATCGACAACGAGGTGATCGAACTGCTGCGCATCGGCCCGGACGTCTACGTCAAGGGCGACCAGCAGTTCTACCGCTCCGTGGTGGCGCGCTTCGGCGACGGCGCGAGCCCCTCGGCGCCGACCTCGGGAGCCAGGAGCGCGGCTCCCAGCGCCACGCCGTCCGGAGCCTCGGCGAGCCCGAAGTCCGCGGCCAGCACCCCCGGCGACATCACGGTGAGCGCGATGCAGGTCAACTACCTGCACATCGGTCCCAGCGACCCGCAATACCAGACGTTCGCCTCGCTCACCGACCCCCGGCAGCTGGTCAAGCAGATCATGCAGGGCGTCGGCTCGCTGGACAAGGACGGGCAGAAGGACATCCGGGGCACGAAGTCGATCGTGCTGTCCGGGAGCAAGGACTCGCGGGTGTACGTCGCGATCGACGGCTCGCCTTGGCTGCTGCGGGTGCTTCCGCCCGGCGGCGGGACTCTGGACTTCCTGGACTACGACACGCCGGTGACTCTGGCCCCGCCGCCGGCGACGCAGGTGGTGGACATAGCCAAGATCGCCAAGTAGCCCGGCGCTGCCACGGCAGATCCATCGCCGGCAAGGCAACGCTGTCGTCCCGGGACGACGTGATCAAGAAGTGGAAGGCCGACGGCGGCGACCAGATCGCCGCGGAGTCGGCGGCGGACTACGCGAAGACCCACAGCTGAGGCAAGATCGGCGTATGAGCTACCTGGCCGCCCTCGAAGACGAGGTCCGTGACGTCGTGGCGAGGGCGGCCGGATCCGCCGCCCCGGAGCTGACATACACCCTGTACCGGCGCTACCGGGACACCGGGAACCGGCACGACTACGAGCATCCCTACTTCGAGCGGCGGGGACGGCTGGTGGCGGCCGGTGCCGCGGCGCTGTTCGACGCACGCAAGAACGAGGCCGGTGCCGTCGGGGAGGACATTCTGAGCGTCCTCGCCGACGAGTTGTGGCGGGTCTGCGACGAGTACACGTGGGCGCTGCCCGCGCACGCGTATAACGCCCGCGACGACGACATGCGGCGCTGCGTCGACCTGTTCGCGGCCGAGACCGCGCAAACGGTGGCCGAGCTGATCGCGCGGTTCGGGACGCAGTTGCCCGATGAGGTGGTGATGCGCTGCCGTGAGGAGCTGCTGGACCGCGTCTTCATCCCGTTCGCCGACGACCAGCGGCCGATGGCGTTCGAGGCGATGACCAACAACTGGCTGGCGGTGGTGGCCGGCGGTGTCGGCATGGCGGCGCTGGCGTTCTTCCCGGACGACGCCAAGCGCCTGGCGATGATCCTCAAGCGCGCGCACAAGTCGCTACGCCGCTATCTCGACCAGTTCCCGGACGACGGCGGCTGCTCGGAGGGCGTGGACTATTGGGTCTACGGGTTCGGATACTTCGCCTACTTCGCCGAGGCGTGGCGCGAGCGTGGCGGGCCGGACCTGTTGCTGGACAAGAAGGTCCGGGAGATCGCGGCGTTCCCGGCTCGGATGGCGTTCGACGACGGCCGGTTCCCCAGCTTCTCCGACGGCTCCGAGACGGCTGTGATCCCGACCGGCTTGATGTCGCGGCTGGTCGAACGGCTGGGCGTGCCGGTCCCCTTTCTAGCCGCGGTCCCCAGCTTCGCATCAGACTTCTGTCACCGCTGGCCGCACATCGCCCGCACCATCGAGTGGACCTCGGAACGGGTGCTCGGCCGACGGACTGAACCCGGCGCCGTGTTTCTGCCGGATCTGGCGTGGCTGGTCGATCGCGGCGGCCCGGCGGAGTTCGCAGCCAAGGGTGGTCATAACGACGAGTTCCACAACCACCTGGACGTAGGCCAGTTCATCCTGCGGGCCGGCGGCGAGACGCTGCTCGCCGATCTCGGTGCCGGTGAATACACCGCGGAGTACTTCGGACCCGAGCGGTATAAGGACGTTCATACGGCTGCCGAAGGTCACTCGATCCCGCTGATCGACGGCCGGGGTCAGCGGCCGGGACGCGAGTACGCCGCGAAGGTGGAGCGGTACGCCGACACCGGCCAAGGCGCGATCCTCACCCTGGATCTCACATCCGCGTATGACGTCCCGGGCCTGACCGCGCTCGGCCGCCGGTTCACCTGGCAGCGTCACGGCAGCCTGGTCGTGGTCGACCGGGTCACGACCGAGCGGGCCATGCCAGTCGAGGAGCTGTATATCAGTCGCATCCGTCCGGCGATCGAGGCCGATCGTGTGGTGTGGGAAGGCGAGAAGGCCCGCTGCGTTCTCAGCTGGCAGACGCCGGTCGTCATGACGCCGGAGTGGGAAACGGTCGAGACGATCGGCCATCGCGGCGAGGTGGAAAGCATCTTCCGGCTTCGGCTGCGGTGCACCGTCGAAGCCGGCACCACCCGGCTGGAGTCCGCGTTCACCGTCGAGCGCAAGGCGCGTTGATGGTCGGCGCGTGGGATGTCCCCGAAGACCGGAAGCTGTCGGAGTACACCGGCTGGACCCGCGAGCACTGGCTCGCGCAGGCGGACTATCTGCTCGACGCGCTGAAGCCGTACGCGACGCCGAATTTCGCCCGCTACGAGTTGCCGGGCCGCCCGAGCCGCTCCGGTTTCGACTCCGACGCGCTGGAGGGCTTCGCCCGCACTTTCCTGCTCGCCGCCTGGCGCATTGCCGCCGACCAGGGACGAGGGCCGGTCGCCGAAGAGCTGATCGCCCGCTATTCGGCGGGATTGGCCGCCGGTGCCGACGCCGCGCATCCCGAGGCGTGGCCGCGGATCGCCCAGGGGCGGCCGAACCAGCCGATGGTGGAGGCGGCCTCGATCGCGCTCGGCCTGCACGTTACCCGCGAGTGGCTGTGGGACAAGCTGGACGCCCGGCCCCAGGGCCTGGTCGCGGACTGGCTCGGCGAGTTCGTCGGCAACCCGACCTGGCCGAACAACTGGATGCTGTTCCAGACGGTGACCGAGGAGTTCCTGGCCTCGATCGGTGCGCGGTACGAGGAATCGGAGATCCTGCGCGGCCTGGATGCCACCGAGGAGTGGTACGTCGGCGACGGCTGGTACACCGACGGCACCGGCCGCAACTTCGACTACTACATCGGCTGGGCCATGCACCTGTATCCACTGCTGTGGACGCAGATGGCCGAGGGCGGCGCGCGCCACGACCGGGCGCTGGCTGAACGTGAGGTCTACCGGGACCGGCTGCGGCAGTTCCTGGAACGCTACTTCGACTTCTTCGGCGCCGATGGTGCACCTGTGTATCAGGGCCGTTCGTTGACGTATCGGTTCGCCGTGGCGGCACCGATCTGGGTCGGGGAGATGTTCGACTGCTCGCCTTATGACGCCGGGCTTTCGCGGCGTGCGGCCAGCGGCGTGCTGAAGCACTTCGCCGAGCACGGCGCCCCGGACACGCGCGGGCTGTTGACGCTGGGCTGGCACGATCCGTTCCTGCCGATGGTGCAGGACTACTCGGGCCCTGGTTCGCCGTACTGGGCGTCGAAGGGCTTCATCGGTCTATTGCTCCCGCCTGAGCACCGGGTCTGGACGAGCCCTGAATCGCCGCTCCCCGTTGAAGTCGGGAACTTCGAGTCGGCGATCGCGCCGGTCGGCTGGCTGCTGAGCGGGACCAAGGACGATGGCGTCGTGCGGCTGCTGAACCACGGCAGCGACAAGGCCCGGCGCCATATGCCGCCGTACGAGGAGCGCACCGACGTCTTCTACTCGCCGCTGGCGTTCTCGACGGTGACCGCACCGGACACGGCGCCGGAGGCGTGGGCTGAGCGGGTCGGGAACCATGTCGCGCTGATCGCGCCGGACGGCCGGGTGACGTCGCGCGGCGCGATCGAGCCGATCGGGGCCGCCGAGGCGTGGGCCGGCTCCCGGCATGTCCCGGGCTTCGAGGACGGGCCCGGCGGCGTACTGCATCGGGCCGAGGGTGCGGAGATCGAGACTCAGACCTTTGTGAAGGACGGAGCCGAGATCCGCGTGCATCGGGTGACGGCGCCGGCCGGCTGGACGGTGCGCGAGGGCGGCTATCCGGTCGCGGGACCGGAGCAACCGGTACGCGGCGAGAACGAGAAGCTGCCGGGCGCGTTCGCGGTCAACGATCTCGGGGTGATGTCGCGGATCGAGAACCTGGGCGGTTGGACGGCCGCCGGGATCGCGGATGAGTTGGGGGCCAACGCTTTGGGGGCCTTCTCGGCGACGCCGTATCTGATGGCTGAGCATCCCGGCGGCACTGCGTACTACCGATCCAAGGTGATGGTCTATCGGCTCCCTGATGAGGATCCTGATGAGGCTGAGGATGTGACGGAATGAACTGGCCCCTGGCGTTCTCGACTCTGGGGTGCTCCGGCCTGCCGCTGGCGGATGTCACCGAGTTGTGGCGACCGGCGGTGTCACGGTGTTGGCGATCGCGTCATACGTCAGAGTGGCGAGCGGCGAGACCAGCGACGACGAGTGCTTGGCCGACGCGTTGGCGCACGTCGAACTCGCGCGGGATCTCGGGGCGCCGTTCGTACGTGTCTTCCCCGGGGCCGAGGAATCCGGTGCCCAGGCGGACGCGCGTGCCGTGCGTCGATTGAACGCCATCGCGCAGCGGCTGCCCGACGACGTGACCGTGTTATTGGAGACGCACGACAGTCATCCACAGGGTGTGGATATCGCTCGCGTCCTGTCTCAGGTCTCTGGGAACGTCGGTGCGATCTGGGATGTATTGCATCCGTGGCGCACCGGCGAGCCGATCGAGGTCACCAAAGACGCCCTGGCACCGTATCTGAGGCACGCGCAAGTGAAAGACGTGCTGTCGCCGACCGAGCGGACGCCGCTGCCGCTCGGCGCTGGAACGGTTCCGCTGACCGAGTTCTACGAGGCGTTGCGGGAGCTGGGATATCAGGGCTGGCTGGCGCTGGAATGGGAGTCGAAGTGGCATCCCGAAGCCATCCCGCTAGCCGAGGCGTTGACGGTGAAGCCGGCTTTCACACGTTGACGAGCGGCCGCACCGAACCCCGCAGCACGATGTGGGTCCCAGCATCACATCGGGCCACGCGTATGGAATACGGTTACGGAAACTTTGTCCTAGTCATCCCGGAGAAGCACCGCGAGCTGGGTGCGCGAGCGGATGCCGAGTTTCCGGTAGACGCCGGTGAGGACGGCTTCGACTGTTTTGATCGACAGGAACAGCGTGGCGGCGATCTCGCGGTTCGGCAGGCCCTCGGCGACGAGCGTGACGACGCGTTGCTCGGCCGCTGTCAGGTCCGGCGCGGGCTGATTCGTCGCCGCCGGCTCCGGCGTCTTGGCCGTGGGTTCCCACAGCGGAGCCTGCGCGCGCCGGAAGATCGCTTCGGCCTGGCTGTGCAGCGCCCGGGCGTTGGCCACGCGGCGCTGCCGCTTCTCCAGATGTGCCCGTGCGATGAGCACGCGACCGCGTTCCAACGGCAGGCCGAGCGAGGCGAACGTGTGGTCGGCGCGGCGCAGGAGGGCGTCGGCGCGCGCGTTGTCGCCCTGCGCGGCTTTCAGGACGGCTTCGGCGCGGTCCAGGGAAGCCAGGACGCTGCGCCGGTGCAGGCGCTCGGCGGCGCGCCGGGTCTCGGCCAGCACCTCGGCGGCCTCGGCGGTATGCCCCAGCGTGGTGAGGGCTTCGGCGAGGTCGGCGTGATAGCGGATGGCCGCCGGGTCGCGGATGCCCTGATCGTGTTCCAGGGTTCTGACTTGCTTCAGGTCGTCGGCGGCCGCGGCGGTCTCGCGGAGCAAGAGGCGGATCGTCCCGGACAGCGCCAGGCAGCGGGTGTGGAAGATCTGGTCCTGCTCCTGGGTGGAGGCGGCGCTCCCGCGCTCGGCGAAGCGCAGCGCCTCTTCCAGCGTGCCGCCGGCCGACTCGGCGAGTGCGGCGGTGAACCAGACCGGGCCCGGAGAGGAGCGCCCGGCGCCGGGGAGTTCGGCCATCCGTCTGGCGTTGCGGACGGCTGCCGCGCCCCGGCCGGCTCGCGCGTCGATCTCGACGGCGCCGCGCAGTAACAGCGCGCGGTCGGTGTGGCTGCCGCTGCGCTCGACGTACGAGGTCAGGCGGCGCAGATGGTGCGCGGCCTCGTCGAGGCGGTCGTCGAACAGCGCGAAGCGGACGGCGAGCCAGGCGGGGCTGTTGATGAGCGTGCCGGAGACCGGTTCCGGGCTGAGGGCGAGGGCGCGGCGGAGGATGCGCGGGTAGGAGGAGTGGCCGCGTAGCTGCTCGATGCGGGCGAGCATCGCCAGTGCCGCCGCACGGGACTCAGGGTCTTGCGAGAGTTCGGCGCAGCGGACGGCGGCGCGGGCGGCGTCGTGGGCGCGACGGTTGCGGCCCAGTGCGAGGTGGGCGTGCCAGGCGATGCGCAGGTGCACTGCTGATAGCAGCGCCGGGTCCTCGGACGCTTCGGCGTCGGCCAGTGCTCGCGCGAGGATGTCGTCGAGTCCGGCCAGCGCTTGGCCGGCCGCGTCTACCACGGCGAGCCGTGCTCGGGCCCGTACTGCTCGATCGGCTTCGCTGCGGTCGAGACGTGCGACGGCCATGCGGGCCAGGTCGTGACGACCGGCCGAGGCGGCGTCGGTGGCCGCTGCCAGGAGAAGGGCTGAGACGGCTGTGGGGCGCGACAGTTGAGGATGCGGTTCGCTCGCATCGGCTAGGCCGGCCGGCTGCGCCTCGGCGACCAGCAGACCGATCGGTTGCAGCCCGCGCGCATCGGCCCCCTGTGCCTCGACGGCATGGCTCGGCAACTCCTCGCGCGCCGGCATCAACTCCGCCGCCAACAGCCATATCTCGGCGGCACGTCCCGGTTCACCCCGCCGCTGCACCGTCCGAGCCGCGACCGCCAGTTCTGTCGCGATGTCGGCGTCCGGACGATCGCGGGCGGCCGAGGCCCGGTGCCATAACCGATCTGTCGGATCCGTAGCGGTCTCCGCGAGCAGCAGATGCGCAGTACGCACAGCCTCCTGCGAAGCGTCCGCGAGCACCGTCTCCCGCACCGCCGTCGCCGGGAACGTCACCACCCCGTGCACATCCACCACGATCAGCCCCGCTTGTTCGGCGCGGGCCAACGCCTCCAGCGCTTCGGGGCCCGCCGTCCGGCGCAGCGTCGGCATCGAGGGGTCGGCCGCTACAGCGACGATCAGCAGAACCCGCCAGATGCCGTCCGGTGCGGCGAGTTCGTCGATCCAGCCGCGCACACACCGCCGCGCCGCGGCCGGTATCGCGACCACGTCCAGCGCGTCCGAGGAGGCGTCCAAACCGCGCGCGATCTCCACCGTCAGCCGGGCGTTGCCGCCAGCAGCAGCATGCACGCGAGCTGCGACGCGGTAACCGATTCCGCGTTCCTGGAGCAGGTTCGCGGTCTCCTCCGCCGTCAGCGGCGGCACAGCGAGTTCGAGGGCGTCGCGGCCCAGGAAGTCCGCCGGGCCGCCGTTGCGGGTGGCCGCCAGAACCGGAACGTCATGGCGCGCGAGGTATGCCAGGACGTCCAGGCTCGCCGGGTCCCACCACTGCGTGTCGTCCGCCAACACCAGCACGCGCTTGCCGTTCGGGGTGACGGCGTCCAGGCAGGCGCGGGCGGCGAGGCGCAGGGCCACGGTGTCCGGTTCGCCCGGTTCCAGGCGAAGCGCGCGCCGGACGGCGTCGCGCCACACATCCGGGAGTTCCGGGGCGCCCCACAGCAGGTCGGCGATGGCGGCGTACGGCACCGTGCGGTCCGGGGGCGCCGCCGTCAGCCACATCACGTGGCCGCCGTCGGCGATCCAGGGTTCTGCGACTGATGCGAGCAGGGTCGACTTGCCGCGGCCCGGTGGTGCGGCCAGGACGGTCGGCCTGCCGGCCGCGGCGCGCGCGGCCAGGCCGGCGGCGAGGACCCCATGCTCGATCATGTCAAGTCCTTGGCGGGCGAGAGGCCGCTGGCGGCCGTGTCCGAATCTGGCCGACGAACCACGGCAGCCGCCAGCCGAGTAGGCTACGCCGCGCGCGCGACCCGGCACAAGGGTTCTGGCGATGTTCGCGCTGTTCCCCGCCACCCGGCCCTGTGTCGGGACTGTAAAGACCTCGTCATGCGGTAGGGGGTCAAGGGTTTCCCCCGATGCGACGCCAGAGGGCCTTCAGCAGATTGCTATCCGCCACCCATCACCCCACTACCCCACAGAAGGCGGAGATGAAGACCTCATACTCCCGGCGGCGCGCCTCGGCGGCCGGAGCGGCGGTCGCCACGCTGGCGGCCGGCTTCGGACTCCTGGCCGCCACGGCGCAGACTGCTCAGGCCTGGGATATCAACCCGGCCTCCTGCAAGACCGCGCCGCACCAGCACAGGCACGGCGTCGAGCCCACCAAGGCGCAGACACTGTGCGACCGCATCGCCCGGCAGGCCGCCGCCAGCGGCAGCGAGACCCTGTCCTACGGCGGCGGGGTCGACGGCATCGGCGTGCAGTCCGGCCACTCCAAGGTCTACCTGGTGTTCTACGGCACCCAATGGGGGACGCAGAGCACCAACTCGAGCGGCATATCAACCTTCACCGGTGACCCCAACGGCGCGGCTCCGGTCGTGCAGAAGATGTTCAAGGACATCGGCACCGGCGGCGAGACCTGGTCGGCCGACCTGACGCAGTGGTGTGACGGTCCGAACGTGGCCGCCGGCGCCACCTCGTGCCCGAGCAACGCGAACTTCGTGCCCTACCAGAGCGGTGGAGTGCTGTCCGGGGTCTGGTACGACAACTCCGCGGCCTCACCCTCCCAGGCCACGGGCCACCAGCTCGGTGTCGAGGCGGTCAACGCCGCCGCGCACTTCAACAACACCACGGCCGCGGCGAACCGGGACGCGTACTACGTGATCCTTTCGCCGCACGGGACGAATCCGGACAATTACAAGAGCCCCACCAACGGGTACTGCGCCTGGCACGACTACAACGGCGACACCACGCTCACCGGCGGCGCGGTCACCAGCAACTTCGGTGACATCGCGTTCAGCAACCAGCCTTACAACATCGACGTCGGCCAGAGCTGCGGCACCAACTTCGTCAACTCCGGCAGCGCCGGCACGCTCGACGGCTACACCATGACCCTCGGCCACGAGTGGCACGAGATGATGTCGGACCAGAACCCGGCCGGCGGCTGGACCAACCACGATTCGTCGTCCTCCTACTACCAGCAGGAGAACTCCGACGAGTGCGCGTGGCTCTCGCCCGGTACCACCGGCGGCGCCGCGAACGTGACCATGGGCTCGGACACCTTCGCCGAGCAGGCCAGCTGGTCCAACGACACCAACTCGTGCGCCATCTCGCACGCGATCCTGACGCACGGCAACACGGTCACCGTCACCAAGCCGGCGAACCAGTCGACCACGGTGAACACCGCCGCCTCGCTGCAGATCTCGGCGTCGGACTCGGCCTCCGGCCAGACCCTGACCTACTCGGCCACCGGTCTGCCGGCCGGTCTGGGCATCAGCTCCGGCGGCCTGATCTCCGGTACGCCGACGGCGACCGGCACCTCCTCGGTGACCGTCACCGCGAAGGACTCCACCGGCGCCTCGGGCTCGGCGAGCTTCTCCTGGACCGTGAACCCGGCCGGCGGTACCGGATCGGTGATCACCAACGGCGGCTTCGAGTCCGGCGGCTTCACCGGCTGGACGACCGCGGGCACGGCGGCGGTCGTCACCTCCGGGGTCCACTCCGGCAGTGACGCGGCTCGCGTCGGCGGCACCGGGCCGACCAACGGCGACTCCACCGCGGCGCAGACCTTCACCGCGACCAACGGCGGCACGCTGTCCTTCTGGTACGACGTGGTGTGCCCGGACACCGTCACCTACGACTGGGCCACGGTCACGCTGAAGGACAACACCGCGGGCACCACGTCGACGGTCCTGGCCAAGACCTGCGTCGCCAACTCCGGCTGGAAGCAGCTGACCAAGGCCCTGACCGCCGGGCACAGCTACACGCTGACGCTGGTCTCGCATGACGACGACTACTCGGGCGACCCGACCTACACGCTCTATGACGACGTGACGGTCGGCTGAGAGAGGTCAGGACCCTGATGCGAGGCTGAGCGCCTCATGCCGGGCGCGGACGGTGGCGATGGTCTGGTCGCCGTCCGCGTCCCAGATCTCCTGGTTGAAGATCTCGACCTCGGCGAAGCCTCGCCACCCGGCGGCGGTCACGAGTTCGCGTATCCGCGCGAAGTCGATGTGGCCGTCGCCGACGTGTCCCCGGCCTAGCAGCGTGTCGGCCGGCAGCGGCAGGATCCAGTCGCATTCCTGGTAGGACAGGATGCGGCGCTCTCGGCCGGCGCGTGCGATCGACTCGGGGAGCTGCGGATCCCACCACACGTGGTAGGTGTCGACGACGATGCCGACCTGCTCGGCCGGGAACGCCTCGGCGATGTCCAGTGCCTGACCGAGGGTGGAGACCACGGCGCGGTCGGCGCAGAACATCGGGTGCAGTGGTTCGATCGCCAGCTTCACGCCGTTTTCGGCGGCGAACGGCGCCAGTTCGGCGATGGCGTCGGCGACGGCGGTGCGGGCGGCGGGGAGGTCGCGTGACCCTGTTGGGAGGCCGCCGACTACCAGGATCAGTACGTCGGTGCCGACTCCGGCGGCTTCCAGTACTGCCTTTCTGTTGTCTGCCAAGGCTGCCGCACGCTCTTCGGCAGCCGTTGCGGTGAGGAATCCGCCCCGGCACAGGCTGGTGACTTTGAGCCCTGACGCGCCGATGATCTTCGCGGCTGCCTCGACGCCGATCTCCTGGACCCGGTCGCGCCACAGTCCGATGCCGGGGATTCCGGCTCGGACGCAGCCGTCGACTGCTTCGGCGAGGGTCAGGCGCTTCACTGTGGCCTGATTCAAAGACAGTTTCATGCTCAGGCGACCATGACCTTGAAACGCCAGTCCGCCAGCTCCGGGTCATCGATCACGCCGGCCAGCCGCGCCAGGCGGTACAGCTCGATGAGATGCGTGGCGTCGCGTGCGGTTTCCAGGCCGCCGACCATGCGGAAGTGGTCCTGATGGCCGTTCAGGTAGGCCAGGAAGACCAGTCCGGTCTTGTAATGGAAGGTCGGCTTCTCGAAAATGTGCCGGGACAGCGCGACGGTCGGTTCCATCAAGCGGTCGTACGTCGCCAGGTCACCGGAGTCGAGCGCCCGCAGCGCCCGCGCCGCCGGCCGCGCGATGCCGTCGAAGATGCCGAGCAGTGCGTCGGAGTGGCCGATCTCGTCACCCTTGATGAGCTCCGGGTAGTTGAAGTCGTCGCCGGTGTAGAGGCGTACGCCGGGCGGGAGCCGGCGGCGCAGCTCGATCTCGTGGTCCGCGTCCAGCAGCGAGACCTTGATGCCGTCGATCTTCGCGGGATGGGCGTTGATCAGTTCCAGGACTGTCGCAGTCGCGGTCGGGATGTCCCTCGATCCCCAATAGCCGGCCAGCGCCGGGTCGAACATGTCACCCAGCCAGTGCAGGATCGCCGGGTTCGAGCTCTGCGACAGGAGCGTGCCGTAGACGGTCAGGTAATCCTCCGCCGACCGTGCGGAGGCGGCCAAAGCCCGACTGGCCATCAGGATGACCCGGGCTCCGGCGCCTTCGACGACGCCGAGCTGTTCCTCATACGCGGCCCGGATATCAGAGAGCGAATACGTTCCAGCCGGGAGCTGGTCGGTACCGGCGCCGCACGCCAGCAGCGACGGCACGTTCGCCGCGTCCACTGCCCGCGCAGCCGCACCGCTGCGGCGGATCAGCTCCTGTGTGGCCGGCCAGTCCAAGCCCATACCGCGCTGCGCGGTATCCATGGCGTCCGCGATGCCGAAGCCGAGCGACCACAGGTGTTCTCGGAAGCGGAGTGTCGCGTCCCAGTCCAGAACCGCGGGCCGACCGGGACCGTTGTCCGCGTTCGGATCGGCGACGACGTGCGCGGCGGCGTAGACGACGCGTGAGGTGAAAGGAGGCATCAGAGGGCTCACTCCCCAGCCCGATCCAACTCAGGCACAGCGATCTTGCGGCCCTCGCGCCACGACCGCACGCCGAGTTCGGCCAGCTGCACGCCCCGCGCCCCGGCCCACAGGTCATGGTGGTACGGCGCGTCGGCCACCAGGTGCGCCAGGAACATCTCCCACTGGACCTTGAAACCGTTGTCCATCACCGCGTTATCCGGCACCTCCTGCCACTGCGCCAGGAAATCCTCGGTCGCCGGGATATCGGGATTCCACACCGGCTTGGGTGTGGCGGCGCGGTGCTGTGCCTTGCAGTTGCGCAGACCGGCCACAGCGCTGCCGTTCGTACCGTCGATCTGGAACTCGACCAGCTCCTCGCGATTGACGCGGGTGGTCCAAGAAGAGTTCAGCGACGCGACGATCCCGCCTTCGAGCTCGAAGATGGCGTAGGCGGCATCGTCGGCGGTCGCCTTGTACTCGCGACCCTGCTCGTCCCAGCGCGTCGGGATATCGGTACGGGCTTCGGCATAGACGCTGCGCACCGGCGCGATGACGTGATCCAGCACGTAGCGCCAGTGCGGGAACATGTCGAGGATGATGCCGCCACCGTCCTCGGCACGGTAGTTCCACGACGGCCGCTGCGCAGGCTGCCAGTCGCCCTCGAACACCCAGTACCCGAACTCGCCGCGCACCGACAGGATGCGGCCGAAGAACCCGGAGTCGACCAGCCGCTTGAGCTTCAGCAAGCCCGGCAGGAACAGCTTGTCCTGGACCACGCCGTGCTTGACGCCCGCGGCGTCGGCGAGCCGGGCCAGCCGGATCGCGTCGTCGAGTGTCTCGGCGGTCGGCTTCTCGGTATAGATGTGCTTGCCGGCTTCGATCGCCTTGGTGAGGGCCGGGACGCGAGCCTGGGTGACCTGGGCGTCGAAGTAGACGGTGACCGAGGGATCGGCGAGGACTTCATCCAGAGAAGTGGTCCACTTGTCGATGCCGTGCTGCGTCGCGAGCGCCTCGATCTTCTCGGCGTTGCGGCCGACCAGGACCGGCTCGGGCCAGACGGTACGGCCGTCGGGCAGCGCCAGGCCGCCCTGCTCGCGGATGGCGAGGATGGAGCGCAGCAGGTGCTGCCGGTAGCCCATCCGCCCGGTCACGCCGTTCATGGCTATGCCGACGGTCTGTGCTGTATCGAAAGGCTGCCGCGTCATCGCTTCTGCTCCTGTCCTCGCCGTGATCACCCTGGGACCGCGCTGGGACCGTCCAGCGACCGCCTTCCCAGCGGAAAGCGCTTTCCCGCATGGTCCCGAGGCGATAGATTACGAGCGTGTCCATGCAGCGGTCAACACCCTCCCCCGCGCCACGCCGCGGCGGAGCCACCCTGCAGCAGGTGGCCGACGCGGCCGGCGTGTCGCTGGCCACCGCTTCGCGGGTGCTGAACGGCAGCACCCGCATCGTGAATCCGGAACTGAGCGCGCACGTCCGGGAGGTCGCCACCCGGCTGCGCTATGTCTCGCACGGCCCGGCGCAGGCGCTGGCGCGGGCGACCACGTCGCTGGTCGGGCTGCTGGTGCACGACGTCAACGACCCGTACTTCTCGGCGATCGCCGCCGGCGCGATGCGCGTCGCGCGCGAGCAGGACCTGCTGGTGATGGTCGCGAACACCTACCGCGATCCGGAGTTGGAGCTGGACTACATCACCCGGCTCGGAGCCCAGCGTGCGCGCGCGATCCTGCTGGCGGGCTCGCCGCCGGTCGATCCGGCGCTCGCCGCCGCGCTGCGGGAGCAGCTGATGGACTATGTGCACGGCGGCGGACGTGTCGTGTCGATCGGGGATCAGGGTCCGGACATTGACGCGGTGCTGCCCGCGAATGCCGAGGGCGCGCGGGCGGCCGCGGCGCATCTGATCGGGCTCGGGCATCGGGAGATCGGGGTCGTGAGCGGGCCGGCCGGGCTGGTGGCGGTGGCTGACCGGCTCGCGGGGTTCCGCAGGGGTCTGATGGCGAGCGGCGCCGATGTCCGCCAGACCGCGGTCGAGGGCGACTTCACGCGCGACGGCGGTTACCACGCCACGCGGCGGCTGCTGGAGACGCGCCCGGAGGTGACGGCGGTCTTCGCGCTGAGCGACCTGATGGCGATCGGAGCGCTGGCGGCGCTGCGGGAAGCGGAACGGCGGGTGCCCGCGGAGGTGAGCGTGGTCGGGTTCGACGATCTGGCGATCTGTGCCGATCTCGCCCCGGCGCTGACGACGGTGCGGGTGGACACCGAGGGCATGGGGGAGCAGGCGATGCGGATCGTGGTCGGGGCGCCGGAACCGTCGGCGGACGACGTGGGGCCGGGGCGCTCGGTCGTCCTCCACAGCGCGACGGAGTTGATCGTCCGGGACAGCACGGGTCCGGCCGCGGCGGCCTGATCAGGTCAGGGCGCTGTGCTACCGCCCGCCCCGCCACCGGTCGGCACGCCCCCGGCCCGGACCGCGTCGAGAGCCGAGCGCATCCGCCCCACCCGCCGCTCCAGCCGCCCCACCGGGCCGTCCCGGCCGTTCTGCTCGATCAGCAGGGCCAGCGTGCCCTCGATCGCGCTGAGCCGCTCCGACAACTCTTCGAGCACGCGAGGGGTCACGCCGGCGGCTTCGCGAAGCAGCGCCGCCTGCTCCTTCAGCTGCCGGTTCTTGCGGTGGAGTTCGGCGAACACGCCGACCTTGGCACGCAAGACCCAGGGGTCGAAGGGCTTGGTGAGATAGTCCGCCGCGCCGGCGGCATAACCGCGCAGGGTCTGGTGCGGGCCGTCGCCGGCGGCGGTGAGGAAGATGATCGGGGTGTCGCGGGAACGTTCGCGCAGGCGGATGTGCGAGGCCACCTCGAAGCCGTCCATGCCGGGCATCCGGACGTCCAGCAGGATCA
>JAEKKI010000104.1 GCA_019510485.1 Catenulisporales bacterium | reverse complement strand
GTCGAATCGACTCGGAAGCAGGCAGCTCCGGCCAGTTGACGGCCACGTGATCGTCTATACGGTCCAACCACGCTGTCGAACTTCGCTGCCGGGCGTTGAACGTCGGCGGCGTGCTGTCTGCGGGACGGACCCCAGCGGCCCCACAAACATCAGAGCCTCAATCCGACGCTCCGGATTGAGGCTCTGACCTGTTGCTTTTCTGTCGGGCTGACAGGATTTGAACCTGCGACCCCCTGACCCCCAGTCAGGTGCGCTACCAAGCTGCGCTACAGCCCGCCGCCCGCCATACCTGCGAGCAGGAAGACCATACC
Source organism: Catenulisporales bacterium (assembly GCA_019510485.1). Taxonomy (GTDB): domain Bacteria; phylum Actinomycetota; class Actinomycetes; order Streptomycetales; family Catenulisporaceae; genus Catenulispora. The sequence continues at coordinate 17,720 of JAEKKI010000104.1, read as the reverse complement.
GCACCCGAGGCCCCAGAATCACATCCGTTACCCCTGGCAAGAGACCGCGCCGCCTCCGCCCTACTTCTTCCGATCCTTGTTCTTCTGCCGCACCTTGACCGAGATCTGGATCGGCGACCCGACGAACCCGAACTCCTCCCGCAGCCGCCGCTCGATGAACCGCCGGTACCCGCTCTCAATGAACCCGCTCGCGAACAGCACGAACCGGGGCGGCCTGGTGGACGCCTGTGTCCCGAACAGGATCCGTGGCTGCTTCCCCCCCCGCAGCGGATGCGGATGCTCCGCGACCAGCGTCCCCAGGAAAGCGTTCAGCTTCGCCGTAGGCACCCGCGTCTCCCAGCCGGCCAGCGCCGCTTCCAGCGCCGGCACCAGCTTCTCCACGTGCCGCCCGGTCCGCGCGGCCAGGTTCACCCGCGGCGCCCAGCGCACCTGGACGAGGTCCCGTTCGATCTCGCGTTCCAGGTAGAAGCGGCGCTCCTCGTCCATCAAGTCCCACTTGTTATACGCGATGACCAGGGCGCGGCCGGCCTCGGAGACCATGGTGATGATCCGCAGGTCCTGTTCGGTCAGCGTGTCGCTGGCGTCGACCAGGACCACCGCGACCTCCGCCTTCTCGATCGCGCTCTGGGTGCGCAGGGAGGCGTAGAAGTCGGCTCCGTAGGTCTGGTTGACGCGGCGGCGGATGCCGGCGGTGTCGACGAAGCGCCAGGTCTTGCCGCCGAGGTCGATCAGTTCGTCGACCGGGTCGCGGGTGGTGCCGGCGACGGCGTCGACGACCACGCGCTCCTCGCCGGCGAGCTTGTTCAGCAGGGAGCTCTTGCCGACGTTGGGCTTGCCGACCAGGGCCACGCGGCGGGGGCCGCCCAGCGGCTCGCCGAAGCGGAGCTTGGGGGTCTGCGGCAGGGCGTCCAGGACGGCGTCGAGCATGTCGCCGGAGCCGCGGCCGTGCAGGGCCGAGACCGCGTGCGGCTCGCCCAGGCCCAGGTTCCACAGCGTCGCGGCCTCGGCCTCGTGGCGCAGGTCGTCGACCTTGTTCGCGACCAGCACCACGGGCTTGCCGGCCCGGCGCAGCACCCGGACGACGGCCTCGTCGGTGTCGGTGATGCCGACGGTGGCGTCCACCACGAACAGCACCGCGTCGGCGGCGTTGATGGCGGCCTCGGCCTGGAAGGCGACGGCCTTGGCCATGCCCTCCACGTCGCGTTCCCAGCCGCCGGTGTCGACCAGGGTGAAGCGCCGGCCGTTCCAGTTCGCGTCGTAGGACACCCGGTCGCGGGTGACGCCGGGCACGTCCTGCACCACCGCCTCGCGGCGGCCCAGGATCCGGTTCACCAGCGTGGACTTGCCCACGTTGGGCCGGCCGACGACGGCCAGCACCGGCAGGCGCACCGCCTCGCCGTCGGCCCGGGACCAGTCCTCGGATTCCAGTCCCTCGGCGTAGGCCTCGTAGTCGAAGTCCTCGTCGAAGTACTCCTCGGCGGCGGCGCCGACAACGGCGGCGTCACCGGGCAGGTAGTCCTCGGTCTCGGGCTGCATCAGGGTTCCTCATGTCTTCGTCAAAGCGTTCGGTAAAGCGTGCGGTCGGCGGTCCCCGTCCTCGCCCGACGGGGGCCGCCGACCGGATCGCGTCGATCGGGCGTCCGTGTCTTGTGTCTAATTGTCGCGCCCCGTGAGCTGCCTGGCGTACAACACGTGTGCCGCCAGCCGGACCCGCAGATCCTCGCTTATCGCGGCGATCTTCTGCCGCCGGCCCAGGGACTCGGACCCCTTGGTCAACTCCGCCAGGCTCACCGGTGTTCCATACACCAGGTCCAGATGGGCCCGCGGGGTCGGCAGCGAGCCGAGCGTACGGCCGCGCGCGCCCGTCCCCAGGCACGCCACCGGCAGCACCGGTGCGCCGGTGGCCAGCGCGAAGTACGCCAGCCCGTTCTGCACCGACTCGAAGTCCCCGGCCGTGCGGGTGCCCTCCGGGAACACACCCAGCACGCCGCCGGAGCGCAGCGCGGCCAGCGCCGACGTGATCGCCGTGCGGTCCGGGTGCGACCGGTCGATCGGGATCTGGCCGAACCCGACCAGTATCGGGCCCAGCGGCCCGACGAAGATCTCCTTCTTGATCAGGAAGTGCACCGGCCGCGGCGCCACCCCGGCGATCAGCGGGCCGTCCAGGAAGCTGGTGTGGTTGACCGCGAGGATCACCGGGCCGTCGGCCGGGAAGTGGGCGGTGCCGTGCTGGTCCACGTGCCACAGCGAGTGCATCAGCGGCACCCCGATGCGGTGCGCGCGCCGCGCCCCCCGCGCGCTCGGCATGGGACCGTGCGTGACCAGCGGCCGGGAGCCGTTCGATCCGGAGGCGTCCGGCCCGGAAGCGCCGGCCGGATCGTGCTGCCGCCCCCGCCACAGGGCGCCCGGCCGGTGTGGAAGCTCGCGGAGAACCTTCATCTGGTGAGTCCCACCCCCTGGGAGTCGGCCTGCGGCGTGGCGCCCTCGGCCGCGTGGATGACGATGCCGGCGACCTCCTCGATCACCTGCTCCAGTGTCAGCTCGGTGGCGTCGACGACCACGGCGCCGGGCGCGGCGGCCAGCGCGTTGGTGCGGCTGTCGACGTCGTCCCGCCGGGTCAGCGCCTCGCGGGTGGCCGCCACGGTCCCCGCCCCGCCGCCGGTCTCGGTGTTACGGCGGTGGGCGCGGGCGTCCTCGCTGGCCGTGAGGAAGACCTTGGCGGCGGCGTCCGGGGCCACCACGGCGGCGATGTCGCGACCCTCCACCACGATCCCGCCGGCGCCGATGATCTGCCGCTGAAGCGCTATCAGCCGGGCCCGCACCTCGGGCACCGCGGCCACGGCGCTGACCGCGGCCGTGACGTCGGCCTCGCGGATCGCGGCGGCCACGTCCTCGCCGTCCACGGTGATGGTGGGAGCGTCCGGATCGGTACCGGAGACGATCGCCGGGGCGCCGGCGTCGGCCGCCACCGCCGCCGGGTCGGTGACGTCGATCTTGTTCTGCAGCATCCAGTACGTGACCGCCCGGTACTGCGCCCCGGTGTCCAGATAGCGCAGCCCCAGCCGGGCCGCGACCCCGCGCGACACGCTCGACTTGCCCGATCCCGACGGGCCGTCGATCGCGACGACGATCCGGGACAGGGCGTGCGGGCTGGGCAGGGACATGCGGACGACTCCAAGTGGCGTGATCGGGAACGCGGACGGCGGCGTATCAAGAGTATCCGGTGCCGGTGACAGGACGGCCCCGCCTCGGGCGGAGCCGGCACCTGGCCACCGCCGACTACGCCTTACGAGTGGGCGCGACTGCGGGACCGGACCCTGTCGACGCCCTCTGTCACGCCCTCTGTCACCGCACGGTCCCGTCCGGATACGATCAGGACTCTGATCAAGGGACCTACCGACAACCGGGGAGCGGGCCATGGAACCCACGGCGGTGCTGCTGGCGGGGGCGTTGAAGGCGGCGGCGGACGCCGGGGCGTCCGAGATCGGCAAGAAGGCCGGGGCGGTGGTCGCCGACCATGCCCGGGCGCTGCTGAAGCGCCTGCACCTGCTGCGCAAGAAGGTCGAATCCGGGGAACTGGACCCCGCACGGGCCGAGGAGTACGCCGTGGCGATCGTCCGGCGAGCGGCGGAGGATCCGGAGACGGCGCGGCTGGTCCAGCGGCTGTTGGACGAGGCGCGCGAAGCCGGGCTGATCCCCGGTCCGGACCTGGTGGCCCCGCCGGCGATCACGGCGCCCCGCGTGTTCGTCAACCGCGTCGGCGAGCAGGCGGACCTGACCGGCGCGGCACCGGCCGGGGTGGTCGTCGTCGCCGGCCGGTCCGGGATCGGGAAGACCTCGCTGGTGCTCAAGTGGCTGGCCGACCGGGTGGCGGCGGAGCTGTATGAGGTCTGCGTATACGTCGACCTGCGCGATCGGGGACACGCCGTCGGCGTCGGAGAGATCGCTCGGGAACTGGTCGAGCGCGTCGGGGCGGACGTCTCGGTCTCGCGCTCGGCGGCCGACTGGGTGGCGCTGTGGCACTCGACGATGCGCGGCCGGCGCTATTGCGTGGTCCTAGATGAGGTGACGCAGCCGGGGCAGGTGCGGGCTCTCATCCCGCAGGAAGCTGAGAGCCTGCTGGTCGCCGTCGGCGCCGAACCGCTGGTCGAGCTGGCGGGGGAGGGCGCGGAGTCGGTCGAGGTCGGGCCGTTCGAAGCCGACGCCGGCGCCGAGCTGATCCGGCGGCTGATCGGAGCGGCGCGCGCCGACGCCGAGCCGCAGGCGGTGGAACGCATCGTCGGAGCCTGCGATGGGATTCCGGCGGTGTTGGCGCTCGCCGCGGGCATCCTGCGCGGACGGCGCGAATGGGCCGTGGCGGATCTCGCGGACCGGCTCGCGGACGGCGCGCGGCAGCTGCCGTTGCTGCGGTCGCGGGGACGGGACGTCGTCGATCTGGTCTTCGACGCCGGATACGCGGAGCTGGACGCGACCGCCGCGCGCGTATACCGCGGCCTGGGGCATCTGGCGGACGACGAGTTCCAGGTCGGCGTCCTGGCGGCGCTGGCCGACGTCCCGGAGGCGACGGCGTACGGTGCGCTGGAGACGCTGCTCGCCAAGTATTTGGTGCAGGAGCGGATCTGGCCTGAGACCGGCTATCGCGTCGGCGAGATGCAGCGGAACCATGCGCGCGAGACGGCGGAGAAGTCCGGGGAGTTCGAGGCCGAGGCGAGGTCGGCGGCACTGGGACGCGTGCGGGAACTGCTGGTCACGCGGGTGCAGGAGGCTGATGCGGCGGCGTCGCCCGGGAAGCCGTTGCGGTACCCGGAGCTGGAAACCGGGGAGAGCCGGTTCGCCTCGGCGGCCGAGGGGCTGCGGTGGGTCGATGCGTATCGGGGGCACCTGCTGGCGGGCGCGGAGTCCGGTGACGACGACGCGGTGCTGCGGATCGCCGGGAGCATGTGGCCGTACGTGACCAACTTCCGGCGCTGGGATGACGGCCGGTGGCTGTATCGGCGGGCGGCTGAGACCGCGAGCCGGATCGGCTACGCGGAGGCTGAGGCACGGAACCTGTGCTGCTTGTCGCGGTGTCTGCTGGAAACGGGAGACAAGGGCGGGGCACGCGCGGCGATGGTGCGCGCGACCGAGATCGCCGAGGGGACTCCGGTACGGCTGCAAGCTTCGGTGACGGAGTTCGTGGGGCTGGTGGCGCTCGCTGAGGGCAGCTATCAGGATGCGTACTCGTTGTTCGTGGAGTGCGGGCGGCTGCATCGTTCGACACGTGCGGACGCCGAGCCTGTGCTGCGTGGCGAAGTGCTGGCGATGCAGATGGCGGGACGGGCGTTGCGTTGGGCCGGGCAGTTCGAGCCGGCGGTGGGAGTGCTGAGCGAGGCAGTGCGGGTTGCGCCCGGTGAGCAACGGCTCGGGGCGCGGTTGCGGATGGACCTGGCGGAGGCGTTGCTGTACGCGGAGCGTGGGAGCGAAGCCGTGCCGTACTTGGAGGAGGCGCTGCCGCTTCTGGACGCACAGCTCATGGCCGAGGATCGGTTCAACGCTGAGGTGATGCTGCGAGCTGCACGGAGCAGCCGTTGACGCGAAGTCCCCGAGGCACCTCGCGGCCAAGCTGGAAAACCCAGGTGTGCAGCGCGGCGGCTACCAGCGCCGAATCGAGGCCTGACTCGGCGACGAGGACGCCGTTGAACCCTCGCAGCGTGATCGCAGTTCCATCGACCGCGACGTAGGCGCCCGGATGGTTCGTCAAGTCAGCGGTGCCGACGACGACAGTCGCGGCAGCCGGACGGCGCGGATCAGCATCATGGACGTGGGCGAGGAGGCGCGCCCCGGCGGGCACGGTCTCGGAAGCCGGGAAACGGTCGACCATGATGCCGTCGCCGGTCTCGTGCGCCGCGAACCACCAGGCGGTAGGGGCCGCGTGTGCGGAGCGCGGAATGGGCACGGCGATCGGTGCCACTTCGACACGCGGCCGGGGCAGCCGCATCAGTTCGTATGCGACATCGGCGATCCGATCCAATGCCGTGCCCTGATGCGCGAAGACTTGATCCGCGAGCGCCGGATCCCCCGGTTCGCCGGCCAGTTCCTCGACCTGCTTCGCCAGCGGCCCGTCGGCCGCGAAATACCGTCCCCGCCGCCCGAGGCGCGCGATCGTCGCCTCCGGATCCACCTCTTCCCACCCGAAGCACGCGAACGCAGTCGGCACTCCCAGCGCCGCCGCATACAGCGTCACCGAGCCGTGGTCCCCGATCACGGCATCGGCGGCGACCAGACCGGCGCGCCATTCGTCGTCCGTATCGAGCAGCAGCAGGCCACGCTCCAGAGCCGGACGGAGCCACCGGGAAACGGTGTCGTCACCATGCCTGGCCCGCACGCCGGGATGCAGCACCATCGCGACGCGCCAGCTGTCCCACGGCAGCGCGGCGGTGAGGCGGCCGGCCAGGTCGGTGTGGCGATGGAAAAGCGAGAACGGACCCCACGTCGAGCTGAGAACAAGCAGCCGCGAGCCGCCGACACCCAACGCCTCGCGATACGCCGCACGCCGATGACGGCTCGCCGCCAGCCGATCCCAGCACGGATCCCCGACCACGCGAGCCGCGGCGCCCACTGCGGGCGACAGGGAAGCCAGGCGTGCGGCGTCGTCGGCGTGGGCCAGGCCGATCGCCTGCGGATCGCAGCGGACGAGACGCTCGGCGGCCATCCCCTTGCCGTGGCCGGCGCCGTGCGGCAGCAGGAGGACCGGCGCGCAGAGCCGGTCCAGAGGGCTGTTCTCGCTGGCCGCCAGCACCAAATGCCAGGCGCGGCGGCGCGCGTGTTTCAGTCGAAGCGGCCTGATACGCCGGGCCGCCAGTAGTTCGCGCACGCCGCCGCCGAGCTCCGACCCCGGATCCACGGCCCATCGGATCTCGACCCGCGGATCACCGGCGAACGCCTCGGCGACGTCCAGCAGCCGGCGTGCGGACGGCACGGTGCGCGCCACCGCCAGCACCTCCGCCTCGGTGGCGACGGTCGCCCAGCGGCGGTCGGGCGAATCGGAGTCGGAAAGCCGACAGCCCCGCTCCTCCGCGCTCCGTAACTCGGAAGTCGGAAGTCGGAAGTCGGAAAAATCGTCCAGCATACCGCTATATCCACCCCCTGTCATCGCACCCGCCCCAGGCCTCAGGGCACGACGACATGGGAGACCCCGACCCCGCCCCGCGTCTGCGCCCCATACCGTTCGATCTCGCGCGGCAGGTCCAGCGGCAGGCTCACCGTCCCCTCGGGCAGCGTCGCCTCCGCGACCCGATCCGCCGGGACCAGCCACGACATCTCGAACTCCAACCCGTCCGGATCGTGCGCGTACAGCGCCTTGGTCGTGCCGTGGTCGCTGGCGCCGACCAGGGCACCGTGCGCCGTCAGCACCTCGGCGAAGCGCGCCAGTTCGGCCAGCGTGTCCACCTCCCACGCCAGGTGGTACAGGCCCACGCGGGAGCGTCCGGCCTCGGAGGACCCGGCCTCGGAACCGATGGCGAACAGGCCGAGGTCGTGATCGTTGGTGGAACCCGGAGCCCGCAGGAAAGCCGCGGCCGGGGCGTGGATCAGCACCTCGAAGCCCAGGACGTCGCGGTAGAAGGCCAGGCTGCGCGCCAATTCCCGGACGTACAGCACGGCGTGGTTGAGACGGGTCACGGGCATGGGGCGTACTGCTTTCTTCCGGAGGGACGCCTCCATGGTCCGCGACGCTCTACACTGCCGCAAGCGTGCCTGATCCGCGGCTCTCACCGCCCGTGTCGAGGCCTGCGCTGGGGGTACAGGAAGAGGCGTCGGGCCGCATGTCATCAGGCGGCCGCCGGACGCACGACAGACGAAAATCTGGGGGAGTGCGTTGAGCGAGGCCGGGCTTCCGGGTATGGGCTTGAAACTCGGCGCCGAGCTGCTGCGGAGTCCCAACGGCGTCTGGTATTCCGCCACCGGCGCCGATGGCGGCACGCTGGGCGTGCTCCGCTTCGAGACCTCGGTGCTGAAGCCGGCCGGCGCCGTGGACCGGCTCATCGAACGGGTCGTCGCCGCGCGCGCCGGGATGCTGCCGGGCACGCTGCCGGTGGTGGACCTGGTCGAGGACGGCGGCCGCATCTGGCTGATCACCGCGCGGGTGCCGGTGGCACAGACCGCCGACCGGACCGAGACGCTGCTGCTGGGGTCGACTCCGGTGTCGGCGCCGGGCGTGGCGGGTGTGACGGGCAGCCTGGGCGGTGCGTCGAACGGCGGATTCCCGGCGCCGGGCTCGGTGCTCCAGGCGCCTTGGCGGCCCGCCATCGACGCCGACGGCCGCGCCTACGGAAGCGGCGGCCCGCCGTCGCGGTGGGCGAGCAAGGACCTGAAGGACCCGATCGGCCGGCGCCTGCTGCGGGCCGTGGTCGGCCTGACCCTGGTCGCGGCGGTGGTCGGCGCGGCGGCGGTGGCGGGGCTGAAGCTGCGCGACAAGAAGCCCACCACGCCGGTGCTGATCACCGGTGTCTCAGTGCACAACAACGCTCAGGTGCAGCCGGCCGGTATCTGCGACACCACGGTCGACATGGTCGCGGAGTTCACCACCAACGGCGGCTCCGGGACGGTCACCTACGAATGGGAGATCCCGGCGCAGAACAACAAGACCCAGACCGTCTCCGGATCGGAGACGATCGTGGGCACGTCGCCGAAGGTGCATCTGGCGTGGCAGTTGAAGCTGTCCGGGAGCGGGACGGTCACCGCGAAGTTCCGGGTCACCGATCCGAAGGTGCTGGCGCCGGGTGTCGACGCCGCGAGCTCCGGGGATCTGAAGTATCAGTGCCCGTAGTCATCGAACCCTGATGACCGCGTACATCCCTTCCGCCGCGTGGTATCCGCACTGGAACGGATAGTCGCCGGGCCTGGTCAGCTTCAGGCTCATCGTGGTCTGATCCCCGGCGGCCAGGTTGTCGACCCCGGCCCGCGGCTCGTCCGGCAGCGTGCCGTCCTCGGACAGGGTGTGCGGGAGGGTGCCGGCGTTCTTGAAGGTGATCTCGACGGTGCCGGGCGACATCTCGATGACGGAGGGGTGGTAGCGGAGCGTGTCGTCGGCGGTGACGGTGATGCGCTGCACGCCGTCGGCGCCCAGGACCGCGCGGCCGGTGCCGCCGCTGCCGACGTCGGACGGCAGTGTGGCCGCCGGAGCCGGTGAAGCGGCGTTCGAAGACGCGGTGCCCGGTTCGAGCAGCGCCTGCCCCAGGTAGCCGCTGCCGGAAGGCGCCGGCACCATCGCGAACAGGGCGCTGGTCTCGTGCTTGGTGAAGCGGTTCAAGGCGTCCATGTTGACGGTCAGCCTCTTCTGCACCGGGATGAAGCCGCGGTCCGGATCGGCCTGCCAGGCCAGGAAGAGCAGTCCGGCGTCGGGCTCGCCGCCCGCGGTGAGGCCGTCGTTGTAGCTCAGGCCTCTGCGAAGCATGGCGGCACCGCCGTTGGCCGCCGGCGCGGCCAGCCGGATGTGGGCGTCGCCGCGGATGGCCAGCGAGCCGTCCGGATTCTGCGCGGCGAGGTTCACCGGCGTGTGCTCGGTGCCACCGGGCAGCGGGGCCCCGGTGTCCTTGCGGCGGCCGATGACCTTCTCCTGATCGGCGGTGCTCTGCGCCTCCCAGGAGTCCAGCAGCATTCTGATACGGCGGAAGACGAGGTAGGAGCCGCCGCGCATCCACGCCGGATCGGCGCCGGCGGCGACGAACACCTTGCGTTCGAAGTCCGGCTGGCTCGCGGCGGGGTTGTTGGTTCCGTCGAGCTGGCCCATGAGGTTGCGGCCGGTGGCCGACGGATCCGGCGACGAACCGGGCGCGCGGGTGAAGCCGGACATGCTCCAGCGCGGCTTCGCGGTGCCGTCGGCGATGCGGGTGAGGGTGCGCAGGGCGTGGAAGACGACGAGGGCGTCGTCGGCGGCGAGCACGACGCCGAGGTCGCCGTCGCTGCGCGCGGGATCGAGCTGCTCGGTGCCGAAGGCGGGCAGTGGTGCGAGCTGCGGCGGCCGGGCCGCGGGGTCGAGGCCGGCCTTGCCGAACAGGGACGGGCCGAAGCCGACGGTGATGGTGAGCGAGCAGGGGCCGCTGCCGAGGGCGATCTCGTCATCGTCGCTCGGAGCGCGGCCGGAAATGAGGTCCCCGATGGCGGCGGTCCACGCCTTCATCAGGGCTTTGAGCTGCTCGCGGGTGGCGCCGTCGACGAGATCGAAGGCGGCGACGGTGCCGTGGCCCTGCTGGCGGGCCGGGACGGAGATGCCCGCCTGGTGCGGGAACGGGACGGCGACCGTGGCGGTGCCCAGGCCCGCGACCAGGTCGCCGGCCGGGGCGGAGGACTTGCGGTCGTCGAGCAGAAGGGCCGAGGCCGCCGCGCCCGCCGCCACGCCGCCGACGCTGGTGGCGCCGGTGGCCAGAAACGAGCGGCGACTGGGCATGGACGCCGATGACTTGGCCGGATCGTCGGCCGCATGCTCTTCAGCAGGCCTGGAGCCACCTGTCGCACGCTGTTCGCCGGTCCTGGATTCGACCGCCGCGAGCCGGCCACCGGTCCCGGCGTCAGCGGCGGATGCCGATCCGATCAGGACCGGCTCACGTTCCTCGGTCTCGGCCGCTGCTCTGGCGCCGGAGTCGGTCTCAGTGTTCTCAGCGTCTGTGCGAGCGCCGGTGTCTCGTGTCCACCGCAGCCGCACCGGCAACGCGATCGCCATCCCGAACCCGAACCCGGTGACCACCGTCACCAGCACCTGCGCCACCGTCATCCCCCACGCGAACGGCGCCGTCGAACTCCACAGCACACTGAGATCCGGCACCCCGCTCGCCGCCGCGATCAGCAGCCCCGCCCCGGCCGCCACCCACAGCGCCCCGATCGAGTCCTTCCGCCGCGCGAGCAGCCACGCGGCCCACAACGCCGCCGCCCACGCCGCGAACTGCACCACGTTCCCCTTCAGGAACGCCGCCACCGGACCGTCCGCCACGTCGGCGGCGACGCCCGCGGAATGCAGCACGTCCGCAGCGACCAGCGCCACCGCGGCCCATGCCGTCCACGAGCGCAGGCACAACCACAGCGCCAGCGCCGCCGCCAGCCCGATGCCCGCGAGCCGCAGCGCCTTCGACGGCCCCGGCTGCCAGGTGAGCTTGCCGTCGGCGGTGATGGTCCGGCCGTCGCGGTGCAGGGTGATGTGCCAGTTGCTGATCTCGTGCCTCTGGCCCGGGGCAGCCTTCACGGCCGGCGGCGGCGTGGTCGACATCCAGTGGATGCGGTGGTCGTGCCAGCGCCAGGTGGTGGCGCCGGAGACCTTCTTCCAGACCGGGTCCGCCTTGGGATCCACGCCCGGCGGCACCGGGGACTTGGCCCAGCGGTCGTTGTTCAGGTACGTGGCAGGGGAGTTCGTGTTCGTGTACGTGCCGTCCGGGCCGATCCTCAGATACGGCTCGCCGACGTAGCCGTCCACCACGACGTCGGCGCCGGAGCGGTTCTCCACCTGGAGCTTCGAGCCGTTCTCGACGACCGTCAGCCTCAGGCCCGGCACGGCCGGGGTGAGCGGGCCGATCGTGGTGACGTAATCCGAGGCGCCGGAGCCGGCGACGGTGTGGGCGGACGCCGGGCCCGCCGCCGGGCCGACGACGCCGCTGAGCGCGGCGAACGCCAGCGCGGCCACGGCGGCCAGGCGCCGGACGGAGATGCGGAGGATCACGGGCTGCTTACTCAACTTGCTCACTTGCTCACGTTCACGTTCAGGATGACGGTGGCCTGGTCGATGTCGGTGGTGCGGACCGTCACGATCACCTGCCACTGCCCCGCCACCGGCACCACCGTGCTCGCGCTGGTGTAGTGGCCGGGACCGGCCAGGTCGAGCTTCACCGGCAGCGGTCCGATCTGCTGCGCCGGCAGGGCCAGGGAGGCGGTGACCTCGGGTACCGACTCCTGCACGCCGTTCTTGTCCAGGACGTAGATGTGCAGCTCGTCGGGACCGACGCGGGCCGGGGCCAGGGTGATGTTCACGGTGCCGGTGCCGTTCGCCGAGCCGGTGTCGAAGGGCGAGGTGGCGCTGGCCGGTTTGGCGGCCGGGGCGGCGCTCGCCGCCGGTTGCGACTCGACCAGCAGCGCCGTCACCGCCAGCACCGCGATCGCGATGCCGAGTTCGGTGGCGACCGAGCGGCGCAGCACGGCCAGGTCCGGGCTCTTGGCAGCAAGGATCCGGCGGGCCACATAGCCCAGGCCCAGCAGGACCAGGAAGCAGCAGGACTTGGTGATCAGCAGCAGTCCGTAGTTCGTCCCGAACAGCGTGTCCCAGTGCCGGACTTGGCGCCAGCCCTGGTAGACGCCGGTGGTGGCGAGGACGCAGACCGCTGCGAAGGCTGTGGACGAGAAGCGGCGGACCAGGGTGAGGCGGTCCTCGGCATCGAGCACCGTCTGCTGCCGGCCGAGTATCGCCAGCGTCAGGGCGCTGAGTCCGCCGACCCACGTCGCCATCGCGAGCAGGTGCAGGACATCCGACGGCAGCGCGAACACGACCTGCGAGCCGGTGCCCGAGTGGTCGGCGACGGACCAGGTCACGGCCAGGGCCACGGCGAGCGCGATGCCGAGTCCGCCGACCGCCCGCCGGGTCCGGGCGTCCGCCTCGGCCAGGCGGGTCGCGATCCACGACACCAGCACCCCGGCTCCTCCGAGCAGGATCAGCCGCCAGGCGAGGGCACGGCCCAGGCGGGTGTGCAGGGTGGCGCGCAGCACGTCGACGTCGAAGGCGCGGGCGAGGCCGAAACCGCCGCCATAAGGACCCTGCGACAGCAGCGCGACCACGGTCCCGAGCAGCAGCGCGAACCAGCCGCCGCCGATGAGGCGGCGCAGCCGGACGTCGCCGGCGAGCCTCGGGGCGAAGGCGATGAGCAGGAACGCGCCGCCGGCGAGCGCGGCGAAGCCGAGGTAGGCGAGCCAGCGGGCGACGCCGAACAGGATGCCGACGGCGCGGTTGCCGCGGGGCGCGGCGTCGGCGCCGCCGGAGTTCGGGGCGGAGGTGGCGCCGACGGAGAAGGTCCAGGCGCCGCGCACCGGGTGGGAGTCGGCGGACAGGACACGCCAGGAGACGACGTAGGTGCCGTTCCTCAGCCCCGCCTTGAGCGGGACGGACGCGGTTTCCGGCTTGCCGTTCAGGTGCTCGGCCGAGCCCGCCTCCGCCTGTGAGCCGTCGGGCGCGAAGACCCGGACCGCGCCGAGTTGGAGCTCGACGGCTTCGTTGAAGGTGACGGTGACGCGCGCCGGGGCGGTGGCCAGCAGGGCGCCGTTGGCCGGGTCGGTGGAGACGACGGTGGCGTGGGCCGAGGCCGTGGGGGCGGCGGCCACGGTCCACAGGCAGAGGGCCGCGGTGAGGAGGGCGATGATGCGGTGGCGGAGGGGGCGGATACCGCTGATACCGGGCCGGCCTGCTGCCGGCCTGCCCCCTATCCCTGCCGACCTGCCCCCTATCCGGATTCCGATCGCCGGTTTGCCGTGACGGATCACCTCAGTCCCCGGCCCCGGCGCCGGGCACCGTCGCGCTGATCGCGATCACCGGCGCGTCCACGGTGATCGGCGCCGACTTCGCGAAGTCGAAGGTGAGCCGCACCGTCGCGCCCGGCTTCAGCGGGCCGGGATCGTCGATCATCAGGTGGTTGGCGCCGGGGGAGAAGTCCAGGCGGCCGCCGGCCGGGATCGGGGCGGTGCTCAGCGTGACCATCTTCGGGCCGTTCGTCGTGTGGAGCGAGGCGCGGCCGGTCGAGGAGGTGACCGCCGTGAGGGTGTCGTCGGCGCGGCCGGTGTTGCCGATGCTGAAGTACGCCGCGGCCTCGTCCGGATTCGCCGGCTCGCGGACGTACGCGCCGGTCACTGTCAGCTTCGCGGTGCGGGCCGCGGCGTCGCCGCCGGACCAGAGCAGCAGGGCCGCGCCGGCGACCAGGACCGCCAGGGGGATGGCTACGGCGCCGGCTTTCAGCGGTGGTCGAGTCGTCCGCGTCGTCGTCCGTATCGTCCGCGTCGCGCTCATGTCAGCAGTGCGATGTCGTGGGCGATGTCCTTCGGGGCGACGCCGGCCAGCCACACCACGTGCGCCACGCCGTCGGTGCCGAAGACGTTGACCTGGGTACCGTGGTCGACCTCGATCGTGCCGTCGGCGTTCTTCTTCGGCGGCTCGACCGGGGTGGCCGCCAGCTTCGCGGCGTTGTCGACCTGCTCCACGGTGCCGGTCAGGCCGACGAAGGAGGGGTCGAACCGGCCCAGCCACTGCTTGAGCACCGGTCCGGTGTCGCGCTCGGGGTCGGTGGTGACGAACACCACCTGCACGTTGGCGCGCTTGTCCGCCGGTGTCAGGCGCAGCGCCGCGGCCAGGTCGGCCATGGTGGTCGGGCACTCGTCCGGGCAGTTCGTATAGCCGAAGTAGACGAGGGTCACCTTGCCGGCGGCGTGCGCTTTCAGGTCGTAGGGCTTACCGTCGGCGTCGGTCAGGGTCACCGGCGGGATCGGGGTGGGGATGCCCAGCTCGGTGCCCTTGTACTTGGACTGCGGCTGGGAGACGTTGGAGACCGAGGCGGTCTCCTGGGACTGGGTGGCGCAGGAGGCGGTGAGCACGGCCAGCATCCCGGCGGCCACAGCCGCCGGGACGAGGCGTGCGATCCGGGTGGATCGCGCTGTCATGGTTCTTACTCCGTGATCAGGGGACGTTCAGGAAGCGGGCGTCGTGTTCTTGCGGCGCAGCGCCGCGAGCGCCGCGATCGCCGTGCCGAAGCCCAGGACGCCGACGCCGAGGCCGGCGATGCCCAGGGTGCGGGCGGTGGTGTCGCTGGTGGAGGCGGACTTGGCGGCGTCCGAGGTGGCCGACAAGGCTACCGAGGGGGCGGATGTCGGGGCCGACGACGTGGCAGTCGCGGGTGCGCCTCCGGCCGCGCCCGCGGCTCCCGCCGCCGCCAGGTGCAGAATCGGCGCCGGGTGGTCCGGTTCGGCCTGCCCGGCCTGCGGGACGTCGATCCAGCGCACGATGTTGCCGTCGGAGTACGTCTGCAGCGCCTTGAACACAAGCTGGTCGGCGTCCTTCGGCAGCGGGCCGAGCGAGACGTCGAACTCCTGGAACTGGCCGGGGTCGATCTTGCCGCCGGTCCAGACGATCTTGGTGACGGCCTGGGTGACGTCGCCGTCGTCGGTCTTGATCGGCGTGGCCAGCTGGCTCGTGGTCGTGGTCGCGGTCCAGCCCGGCACCGGCTTCACGGAGACCGAGGCGATCGGGTGGTCGGTCGGCAGGTCCACCTCCAGGGCGGTGGTGGACTGGTCCTTCTCCTCGTTCGGGACGCGGAAGGACACTTTGGTGTAGGCGCCCTGCTGGGCGGTGTTGGGGTTCACCGTGACGTGCGCCGAGGCGACCGTGGCCGCGGCGACGAGCGAGACGGCGGCGGTGGACAGCAGGATGGCGGTCCGGCGGGTGCCGGAGGTCAGCTTGGTGGTCATGTTGATTCCAAGGTGAGGTCACGCGTGGGTGCGTGAGGGGTCGATGACGGTGCGTGGCCGCATCGGGTGAGCACGCTTTGCCCGCGGGACGGCTCCTGGGGGATCCGGCTCCCGGCGGGTGCGTGTCAGGCCGCTGCGGCAGCCGTCATCGGCGGCCCGCGCCTGGCCAGGTCGAAGCGCAGAAGGCGGCCGGGGCCGATACCGTGCGGCGTGTCGCCGACGGTGACCGCGGCGGCCCAGCGCGGCGGTGTCCAGCGACCCGCCACGAGCGTCACGACCAGCAGCACCAGCGGCGTGATCAGCGCCAGCGCGAGGGCCCGGCCCAGCGACCACACCGCCGCCTCGCCGCGACGAAGCCACCATGAGGCGACGAGCGCGGCGGCGATGTGCGAGATGGCCATGCCGGCGGTCATCGTGTGGTGCGTCGGCGGCATCCCGGCGGCGTGGAGCATGGCCTGGGTGACGCCGCTGGGCTCGTCGTGGCCGCACCACCACGCGCCGCGCGGCGGTGGCGCCATCGCCATGTGCATCGGGGTGGCGTCGGCGGAGAGCTGCTGGGCCAGTTCGAACAGGTAGTGCAGGCCGATCTGCACGACGCCCATCAGGACCAGGATCGTCGGCAGCCCACGCTCCCGCTGGGTGAGCGGCTGGACGATCAGGAAGGTCGACATCCCCCCGACGAACAACGCCCACAGCGGGATCGCACTCGCCGAGAAGGCGTCGTGCCCGACCGCGCCCACCAGCACACAGACCGCCGCGAAGACCGCGGCGCGCGCTTCGCGCAGGGTCGGCGGGGTGGGGGCGGTGGGAGACATGGCATCAGACATGGTGCCAGGCGGGGTGGGGCTGGGCGGCAGCGGGGGTCGGTTGTGGCGCTGCCGACAGTCGCCGAAGCCCTGCTCGCTGATCCGCCGCACTCCGGCCGGTGGCGCGGCGGTCGGCAAAAGCCGCGCTGATGCCGGTGGTTTTACCGTTGAAGATCGTGGGTCCGGTCTGGTGGACTGTTCGCTCCAGTTCGGCGGTGCCGGCGATGACGGATGGAACAGGGGTGGGGATGCTGCGCAGGAAATCGGGTGGTAGCCGGCGATTCGCGGTGAGCTCCGTGCTACTGACGACGCTGGCGGTGGCCGCGACGGGGTGCTCGAGCGGAGGGGGCAGCCGAGCCTCGTCGGGCGCGTCGCCGAGCCTGCGCGGCACCTCGTCGAGCAGCCCCGCCCCGACCACGCCACCGGCACCGACCACGACGGCGTTCACGGCCACCCCGGCGCCGACGGCCGACGTGCCCACCAGCTCAAGCCCGGTTTCGCAGTTGACCGGCAGCTATCTCAAGACACTGCTGCCGCACACCGCCAACGAGAGCATGCTCGGCCTGGGCCCCCCGCTGCCGTCCGGGTGGACGGCCTATCCCTACAAAGGGGAGGACAGCGGGCCCGCCACCACGGCCGCGGCGCCGTCTGTGGTCAGCGCGGACAACTGCGACCCCTTGGTGGCCGAGAAACTCGACCTGGCCGGCGGACTCAGCGTGGCCAGCGCGACAGAGCCGCTGAGCTCCGACACCGCGGGCGGCGGCGTGGCCTTGTACGCCTACAAGCCCGGCGACGCGGCCAAGTCACTCGCCCAGGTCCGGCAGAACGTCACCGGCAAGTGCGCCTCGTTCATGGCGAAACCCGAGTTCGTCGGCCGCGACGTGACCGTGAACGTCTCCGCGACCCCCGTCCCCGGCCTCGGCGACGAGGCACTGCTGATCAAGACGGCGCCCCAGGGGCCTTACATCGCCCAGGAAAACCTCCTGGTGCGCCGCGGCGACCTGATGCTGTCCCTGTGGTCGAGCAACGCGACCGGAAGCTTTCCGGACTTTTCCCAGGTTGCCTACTACTTGGTCCACGGAATGGGCTGACGCGCGCGATAGCGCAGGTGCGGCGCGGCACCCCCCGACCGCAGCTCCATCTCGGCCAGCAGGCTGGCGCGCAGGCACTTCTGCGCGCCAGCCGCGCCGCGCAGCAGGATGTCGGCGTCGCCAGCCGCCGCTTTGGCCTGGGTGACACATGCCTCGATGCTCAGTGTTTTTGACCCCGCCCCATCCGGGGGACTAAACCTCACCTTCAAAGCAATTGTCTCATTCTGTCAACCGCCGAAGGAAGGCACCGCCGCCGAATCCGCCCGATCGGACCAACCTCACCCCGCCCCGACCAACCGCCGATCCAACCGCCCCAAAGCCCGCCGCGTAGCCACCGCGATCCCCGGCGCCATCGACCGAA